>DAOMFR010000080.1:14974-31225 GCA_035429885.1 Blastocatellia bacterium | reverse complement strand
CAATTCATACTGTGTGTTTGAGATCGTCAAGCCTCGCATTCAGACAATGCGGGTCTTGTTGGTGGACAATCTGATCGCTGATGAGGCGCAGTATTCTGACGTCGCGCGGCGCGAACCGGATTTTCATCCCGGCAAGTGGGTGCGGTTAGAACGAATGATTGCCGGAATGGCGATGGGCAATATCGAAACCAATGTTCGCAAGCTGATTCGCCAACCCGAAGTTCGCACAGTTCACCTGTCGGAACTCAACGAAACGACAGTTCGGGAATTTGATCCGGATGCGATTGTGTTGAGCGGCACCTTGCGCGATTTCGACCTTTATTCGAATGAACTGATTGAAGGCTTCAATCAGTTCATTCGGAAAACGTCTGTGCCCGTGATGGCAATTTGTGGCGGCCATCAATTGGTCGGCCAGGCATTTGGAGCGACGATCACAACTATTGACGGCAAACGTCCCAGTGAAAAACGCAGCGGGCGGCAGATTGAATACCAGTACCGTTTCGTCAAGATCACCGACATCAATGATCCGATTTTTGCGGGAATTGATGACCGTCCAAGCGCCCGCTGGCAGAAATACACCAACCGCAAACATCTGCTGCGCATCTGGCAAAACCACGGATTGGAGATTGACCGACTCCCGGCTGGATTTAAGCAACTGGCTCGCGGGTACCTGTCGGAATACCAAATGATGGTTCGCCGCACAGAAGAGCAGTTGATTTACGGCGTGCAGTTTCACATCGAAAAGTCATTTCAGGATTGGCAAGCTGACAAATATTGGGATCATCGCAACGAAAGCCGCGACGGACGATTGTTGTTCGATAACTTCCTGGTCGAATCGCTGCGCTTTCGCGGCAAAGAGTTCAATCCGGTTGGCGACGAGGGGTTCAGTCCCGTAACAAGCGCCGTCAAAGCAGCCTCGGCTGGCAGTTCGGCTGGAATTCCGGCGACGGGGTTTTAACTCGATGGGCAAAGAATCAATCAACATCTCCGTTCTGTTGTTCGGCGCGTGCAAAGAAGTTGCAGGCATCAGCGAATTAAGCTGCGAGTTGATCTCTCCGGCAACCGCCGCGACTGCCTGGGAAGAATTGAAGCGACGGTTTAGCGACCTGGAACGATTTGAACGATCTGCGCTGGTCGCCATCAACGAAGAGCATGCACAACGCAATCATCCACTAAAAGACGGAGACATACTGGCGATCTTTCCGCCGGTTTCTGGCGGATAAATTTTGAGTGAAGTTATGCTGGCTTTTCTGTTTTTTCTGTTTGGATTTCAAACCGGCGCGAAGCTGGATGCGGCCAAATTGCCTCAAACGGCTGCGACAGTGCGCGAATTCGTGCCGCCCGGTTGGGAAGTCGAAGCTCAAATTGTCGGTGACCTAAACCGCGATTCAGTTCCTGATTTGGCAGTAACATTGGTGGAATCCATGCCTGCCAACGCTGACAAAGACAATCCGCCTGAGCGCGAACGCGCACTGCTGATCTTATTCAAATCCACCGAAGGAAATCTGTACCGCGCGGCGCTGGCGACCAAGGTATTGGCCTGCACTCGGTGCGGAGGCGCATTTTATGGCATGGGAGAATCGCCAACCACAGTCGAGATCAAGAGCGGAGTGATTGTCATTCAGCAAGATTTCGGCTCGCGCGAACTGACGAACGAAACATTCCGCTTCCGTTATGAGCCGGAATCCCAACGATTTGTTCTAATTGGAACTGACCTCGAAACGCATGACCGAGTGACAGGTGATGGTTCAACGGAAAGCACCAATTTTCTGACCGGCGTAAAACTTATCACGAAAACAAAACTGACCGACCAAGCCGGAAAAAAAACGCTTTCAACTGTCAAGCAGCAGGTCAGCCGAGACAAAAAATTCATCGAGGACGTAGTCCGAGGGTACGACCAATAGAAGGAGAGGGATGAACCAGGACATTTACGAAATTACGCGTGAACCAATTGATAAGCTGGGCCTGGAACGGCGGCTGATTACCGGCGCGGCAGGCGCGGTGGTCACCTTTGACGGAATTGTGCGCGACAACACCGACGGTCGCAGAGTTCTGACACTGGATTACGACGCCTATCCGCCAATGGCGGTCAAAGAAATGCGCCGCGTCGGCGAAGAAATTCGGGAGCGTTGGCCGGATGTCGAACGGATCGGCATCATTCATCGCTTCGGAGAATTGAAAGTCACTGAATCTTCAGTCGTGATTGTCGTCACGTCCCCACATCGAAAAGTCGCCTTTGAAGCTTGTCATTATGCGATCGATCGTGTGAAACAGGTCGTGCCGATCTGGAAGAAAGAAATTTTTGAGGACGGCGAAGCCTGGGTCGAAGGCCAGCGCCCAGACATCCAGACGGTGTAAATCATTCCCCGAATTCCCTCAGCCCAGAAGCAATTCTCAACGTGCGCGCAAGAAAAATCTCGACTTTCTTAAAACTGTTGCCGTCTTAGTCGCGGCAGTGAGTTGTAAGCTGCCGTGAAGGCTAGCTTTGCTGAGCCGCCAAGCCCGAAAATTTCGGCGGCAACAGGAAATGAAGAAACGACAAGAGGAAGGCGGATCTGATTCAGGATATGGAAATCAGCGACAATCAGATCATCGAGCGGACTCTCGCCGGTGAAACGGATGCTTTCAGCATTTTGGTGCGAAGGTGGGAACGGCCCATTTATGGGTTGTCGTTGCGCATGTTGGGACGCGACGAAGACGCGCGCGATGTGTGCCAGGAAACTTTTCTGGCGGCGTTTCGCAACCTGCGGAAGTTCCGTGGCGATGCCAAATTCTCTTCGTGGATTTATCGGATTGCCATCAATGCCTGCCATTCGCGGCTGAGAAAACATAGCGGAACTTCGGAACAGTCCATTGATTTGGAAGATGACGACGGGCGCAAATTTGAGCTTGCCGACACCGACCTGGAACTAATTCCGGATCGAATGCAACGCGACCAGTTGGCCTACTTGGTCAGAAAAGCGCTGCAGGCGTTGCCGCCCGAAATGCGGCAAGTCATCATTATGAAAGAGTACGAAGAACTGACCTTCGCGGAAATTTCAGACATTATGCAAATCCCCGTCAGCACAGTGAAATCCCGGCTGTACACAGGGCTTCAGCAAATGCGAGCGCGATTGGAAAAATTGCGGCACGCTTTATAGGCCAGAGAAAGCAAGCAGAGAGAAGCATACAGGCAAGGAAGTGAGTAACCATGAACAACCAAAACTACGGATGTAATCGAAAAGAAGATTTGGTCGCTTACCTTTACGGCGAAGCGACCGCTGCCGAAAAAACATCTTTCGAGCAGCATTTGCATGAATGCTCCGAATGTGGCGACGAATTGAACGCTTTTGGGCGCGTGCGCGATGACCTGAGCGCATGGCAAGTGGGTTACACACCGCACACTGAGCTGGTGTTACAGCGAAGCAAAATCGAAGTGTTGCGCGAATTGATCGGCCTGTTTCCGATTTGGGCGCGCGGATTGGCGATGGCCGGAGCGACGGTGGCAATCATTCTAGTCACAATGTCGGTTACCAATTTCAAAAACACCGCGCCGGCAGTCAGCGGTTTGTCCGAACAACAGGTGCAGGCAATGATCAGCAAAGCCGTAGCCGAGGAACGCGCCAAGCTGCAGCAGCAAAACCAAGCCGAGTTTGCCAGCTTCAAATCGCAACTCGCCAGCGAGTATCAAGCTCAATTACAAATGGTCAGCGCCGACCATCAACTCAAGCTGGAAGCCGTTAAAGCTTCGTTGAAATCGGAGTTGAAGAAAGCCAACCAGCAAAACGGATCACTGCGGTCGTTCTTTGCGGTCGAAGATGACCGTTCATATCCGTGGGGAGATTCGCGATGAAAAGCTATTGGAACAATCTCGTTGCCAAAAGAATTTCGGCCAGTTTCTGCTTGCAGATTGCAGCACTTTGTTTGTTGGCGCTGCCCCCAAGCGCAGCTTTAGGACAAGGAATCCAACGTCCAGCCAGAACTCAGCGGCAGATTCAAAAGAAGTTGGATAAGCAGGGCGCGAACCAGATTGCGCCTTCTTCCGATTCGACGTCCGTATCGAACTCTGCACAGCAAGACCAAACGCAACCACAGAAACACAGTCTGGATGGAGTCAGTAAGCTTGGCCCGCGCGCGATGTTCAAACCCGATGAAGTTGCCATGATGATTCAGGGGTTTGGCAGCCCTCCGGCAATGATGATTCTGATGCGCCAACTGGACCTAACCGAAGAACAAAAGGTGAAGTTCCGGGCGCTCAGACGACAGATCGGCCTCAAGTTGACGAATTTGCAGAACGAAAAGCGAACGGCTGAAACTCAGCTTGAAGACGCGATTTACGGCGAAAACTTTGACCCGCAAAAAGTCGAAACGCTGGCCGCGCAATCCGCCGAAAAGACAGCGGAAATCATCAAAACCCAAGCGTTCATTGAATCGCAGTTTCGCCAGATTCTGACGCCGGATCAGTTCTATGTCTTTCGCTTCCTGATCGGAGAAATGGTCTTGCCGCAACGACGGCTAACGCCACAACAGTTGCGGCAAATGCAGCAACGCCGATTGGGCGGCGCGCCCAATGGTCCGAACCGGCCCCCAAATCCGGAATTGCCGGAAGGCGACAACTAAGCCGGTGCCGTACGGAAATGGGGCGTGATCCAAACGTCCCATTTTCTTTTTCCGCCACACTTCCCAGCCTTGGTTAATTCTTGCGCTTGGCCATAAGATGCGCGCGTTTTTGATTCCACCCAAACAAAAGGCGAACCACCATGCGAAAGACTTCTTTGTGCCTGCTGACGGCAGCAATTTTGCTTTTCACAACGACAGCAACCACGACCAGCCAGCAACAAATGCAGCGGCTGAAAGTCAGCGACAACAAACGATTTTTGGTCAAAGCCGATGGCTCGCCGTTTTTTTGGCTGGGGGACACGGCGTGGGAACTGTTTCATCGCTCCAGCCGCGAAGATGCCGACCAGTATTTGAAAAACCGTGCTGACAAAGGCTTTACCGTCATTCAAGCCGTCGCCCTGGCGGAATTCGACGGGTTGAATGTCCCGAACGCGTATGGGTTTCGCCCGCTGCTGGACAACGATCCGACCAAACCGGACGTGAAAGACGGAGCCGCCAACGATTACTGGGATCACGTGGATTACGTCGTCCGCAAAGCCGAATCGCTGGGTTTGTACATCGGCTTTTTGCCGACCTGGGGTGACAAGTGGAACAAAAAATGGGGCGTCGGGCCGGAAGTTTTCACGCCGCAAAACGCCGAAGCCTATGGCGAATGGCTGGGCCGCCGATACAAAGACGCGCCGAACATTGTCTGGATTCTGGGCGGAGATCGTCCCGTTGAAACCGATGCGCACAAGGAAATCATTCGCGCGATGGCGCGCGGGCTGAAACGCGGTGACAGCGGCAGCCATTTGATGACGTTTCACCCGACAGGCGGGCAAAGCTCCTCCACGCCGTTTCATGCCGACGACTGGCTGGATTTCAACATGCGCCAGAACGGCCACACGCCTGAATTCAATCCGCGTTACGAACAGACCCGCGCCGATTACGACCGCACTCCGACCAAACCCGTACTGGACGGCGAACCGATTTACGAAGACCACCCGATTTCCTTCAAGGCCAAAGAGTTAGGACATTCCGTCGCGGCGGACATTCGCCGCCCGCTGTACTGGGATTTGTTCACCGGAGCGTTTGGCCATACGTACGGCCATCATTCCGTGTGGCAGATGTGGCAAGCCGGTCGCAACCCCATCAACAATCCGCTGATGCCCTGGCAGGAAGCGATTGACCAACCCGGCGCAACGCAAGTCGGTTATGGTCGCCGGTTGATGGAATCGCGCCCGTTTTTGACGCGCGTGCCGGATGATTCGGTGATTGTTCCGGCAAACCCGCCAAGCGCAGTTCCCGGCGCAGGCTTAAAACGGTTCGTCGCCACGCGCGACGAAGCTGGGACTTTTGCGATGGTGTACGTTCCGACCGGTCGCAGCTTCAATGTGCGAATGGACAAAATCTCTGGCAATAAAGTCAATGCGTGGTGGTTTAATCCGCGCGATGGCAAAGCGCGCTTGATCGGCCAGTTCCCGAACACCGGCGAACGCGAATTCACATCACCAGACAAAGGCGAAAACCTGGATTGGGTGTTGGTGTTGGACGACGCCAGCAAACGCTATCCCGCGCCCGGCCTGGTAAAGTGACCGCGGAAAATTCATAGACAGGATTTACAGGATTGAACAAGATTTTCCGTCAGCCCTAAATTCATCCTGTAAATCTTGTCAAAAGTTTTTTGGAGTATCGAGATGCTCAATCCCTTACCGAATCCGAATTACTACACGCCGGAACACGAACAGTTTCGCCAAACGATGCGCGAATTTGTCAGCCGGGAAATTGCACCGTTCGTCAACGAATGGGACGAAGCCGAAGAGTTTCCGCGCGAGCTGTACCGCAAAGCCGCCGCCATTGGCTTGTTGGGATTGAACTACCCCGAAGAATACGGCGGCACGCCTGCGGACGGGTTTTATTCGATCATCGCTTCGGTCGAACTCGCCGCCGCAGGCAGCGGGGGCGTATCAGCGTCATTGCTCTCGCATTCGATTGGTTCGCCACCAATCGTGCACGCCGGCAACGCTGAAATGAAAGCACGTGTGTTGCCGCAAATTCTAGCCGGAGAAAAGATTTCCGCCCTGGCCATCACCGAACCTTCCGGCGGATCAGATGTCGCCGCAATCAAAACAACTGCTATCCGTGAAGGCGACCATTATCTGGTCAATGGCGAAAAGACGTTCATTACTTCCGGCATTCGCGGCGATTATTTTACCGTCGCCGTCCGCACGAATCCCGACGACAAAACCGCCGCCGGAGTTTCGCTGCTGCTGATCGAACGTGACACGCCGGGATTCATCCGCACGCCGCTGAAAAAAATGGGCTGGTGGGCTTCTGACACCGCGCACCTGTATTTCGACAATTGCCGCGTTCCCGTCAGCAATTTGATCGGACAGGAAAATCAGGGCTTCAAAATCATCATGCGCAATTTCAATTCGGAGCGGTTGGGCATGTCCGCCGCCGCGTACGGATTTGCCAAAGTCTGCTTTGAAGACGCACTGAACTGGTCGCGCCAGCGAAAAACGTTCGGCCAACCGCTGATTGAACGCCAGGTCATTCGCCACAAACTGGTGGATATGGCCATGAAGATCGAAGCGACTCGTTCAATGCTGGAAGACCTGACGTGGCGAGTCCAGCACCGTGCCGGCGATGCCAGCTTCTTGGTCGCGCAAACCTGCATGCTGAAAAACTTGGCGACACAGACGATGCAATTTTGCGCCGATCAAGCCGTGCAGATTCTAGGCGGGATGGGTTATATGCGCGGCGAACGCGTCGAACGCATCTACCGCGAAGTGAAGGTGAATATGATCGGCGGCGGTTCAGAAGAAATCATGAAGGATCTGGCCGCCAGACAAATGAAACTTTAACGATCAACAAATAGCGTCAATGATTGGCTGCGCTTTTGAATCTAGGAAACCAGCGCGGCGTTTGCGCATAGTAATCTTGGTATGACTCACCAAATTGTTTCCCCAAAGCTGGCTCTTCGTATAAGGCGACGAACGTGTGGAAGATCAATGCCACGACAATGGCATACCCCGTCAGTTTCAGCGACGCAAACAGCACAGCTTCTCCCAACAGAATTGAAAGAATCCCCACGTACATTGGGTTTCTTATAAACCGATATAGCCCGCGCGCGACCAACACTTTGGGCGGGTCAAACACCGCCGGTGTGCCTCTGCCAAACGTCGCAAAATCCCACGCGCACCAAAGATAAATCGCGACGCCAACCAGAACCGGAACCAACCCAATCAGGCGAGGCAGGCCTATTGGCGATAAAGATTCACCTTTCAGCAACCAGCGCGGAATCAAAATTGTCACCGAGCCTGGAACCAAAACCGTGAAGATCAAAGTTTTGACAACTGACATCGCTTCACCTCACTAAAAAAGTGGGGACACATCAATGCTGTGTCCCCACGATTCGTGAATTCGGATTTAGCTGACCTGTGAAACTGGCGTTTGTTCGCCGCCTTCGGATAATTGTTTTTGGCGCATTGCCGCAGCGCCCAACAAGCCGCCCATCCCCATAGATTCGACTGCCGTGCTGGGAACAATCATCATTGCGCCTTTTTCCTTCAACCCTTCGTAAAGCATGTTCATCGCTCTTAAGTGCAGCGCCGTCGGATTGTCGTGATAAGACTCAGCAGCTTTGTTGAACAACTGCGCGATTTCGACTTCGGCCTGGCCCAGGATGATGCGCGCCTGCTTTTCGCGGGAAGCCTGGGCTTCGCGGGACATTGCATCTTGCAATGCGTCAGGAATCACCACATCGCGCATTTCCACGGATTGAACCGTCACCCCCCACGGCGTAGTCCGTTCGTCAATCAACCGCTGTAATTCGTCCTCGATTCGTTCGCGCCCACGCAACAATTCCGTCAGTTCGGTTCTGCCGATGATGTCGCGCAACGCAGTTTGCGAAGCCCAACTCACCGCTTGCGCGTAATCCTGAACTTCCAGCGCGGCTTTCTCTACGTCGTAAACCATCCAGAACAACACTGCGTCCACGTTGACCGGAACCGTGTCCGCCGTCAGCGTCTGTTCCGCCGCAAAGTTGGTTGTAATGATTCGCTGATCCACATAAGCCGAAACCGAATCCACAAACGGCATAATCCAAAACAGACCTGGCCCGCGCAAACCAATGTATTTTCCCAACCTCAGAACCACTGCTCGCTCCCACTGTTTGGCGACACGCGGAGCTTGAGCCAACACGGCTCCCAGCAATCCCCCCAGAATGATTCCCAGGGGGCCCAGCGTGGTGAAGGTCAGCGCCGTCACGCCAGCTCCCAACAACGTGGGCAAGGCAAACATTGCCGCTGAAACCACATTCGCGCGCGGAGCATTTGCAGGGGCGGAGGATTTGGTTTTCGTGATAGAGGTGAAATTAGGCATGCTTCTCTCCTTTGCCGCTAGCGCCGTTTGGCGTTGGCGGACTTGTCAGTGAGCTTGCTCTCAAGCTCTTCGATAACTTCGTCGAGTGAAATTCCCAGCGAGTGCGCTTCGGCCAAAATGCGGTCGCCAAACGCGCGCAATTCTCGCTCGCGATCGCCGCGCATCACATTCATGGCCGCTGCGGTTTGAGTGCCGCGAACAAACGTCCCGATGCCACGCCGAGTCTCCAAAATCTCCGTTCGCTCCAACTCGGCATACACTTTGGCAACAGTGTTGGCATTGATCTTCAAATCAACTGCCAACTGCCGGACGGTCGGCAACTGTTCCCCAACGCGCAATCGGTCGGTGGCAATCGCAAAGCGAATCGCCCGCTCAAGCTGTGCGTAAATGGGCGTCGGGTCGTCAAAATTAATGTTGAATCGTTCTTCCATAGCCTCGGCGTTACATTGGACAATTCCTTTCCTGTCACATTGTACTACGACACTAGTACAAGCTAGGTTGCAAAAATTTTGAGTTTTTCAGATGGAAGAACTCATCCAATCACGAAGCGTCGGGATGGTCGTTTATGGCCAACTTCTCTCAGAAAAGGTTCAGCCTTGAACGAATGAGAAAGTGCCGCTAATATGGCCCACTTCCGGACGAGGCCAGAGCGAGTCCCTACGGCTTCGACCTCACACATCACATCTTTTGGAGTACCTAAAGTTATGCTTCGCTTCTTTGCCAAACTCGAACGGTCGCGAAATTACGTGCTGCTGGCGTTTTGCGCCATCTTGCTGATCGGCCTGGTAGCCTTTTACATTCCCAATTCAACGCTTAACCCTTCGGGGCGGATTCTGAATTCGTCAGAAGGCGACACGGTGATTGCCAAAGTCGGCAATCAGGAAATCAAATTAAAAGAATTCAGCGCGCAAGTTTCTCAGATGGCTTCGTTTTTGGGACGCGGTCAAACGCTTCCGCTGGCGACGTTGCAATCCTTGGGCATCGGGCAGCAAGCGCTGGATCAACTGATTTCCAGCAAATTGGTGCTGGATCAGGCCAGCACTTTGAAATTGACCGGTTCAGACGGTGAAGTTTTTGACGCGATCAAACGCCAATACGTCGATCCGGCGACTGGCGCGTTCATCGGCAAAGACGAATACATCCGTCAGTTGAGATTGCAGGGATACGATGTGGCGGAATTCGAACAAGAGCGCCGCAATGAAGCGACGGTTCGCAAAATCCGCAGCTATCTGACTTCAGCGGAGCAGGTTTCTGACCGCGAAATCGAAGAGCGATTCAAAAAGGATCAAACCAAGATTGAGCTGGTGTATGCGAACGTCGAACTCGACAAAATCCGCAGCAAATACAAACCGACCGATGAGGAGTTGAAGGCTTATTACGACGCTCACAAAGCTGAGTTCAAAGTCAGCCAGCCGACTCGCAAAGTCGAATATTTGTTCGTCGCTAGCAAAGATGTCGAAAAAATCATCAGCATTCCGGATGCGGAGTTGAAGGCGTCGTACGAAGGCAATAAACAGCACGAAAAACGCGTCAGCATCATTCGTCTGGACAGATTGGCCGAAGCGGATCTGGATTCCGTCCGCAGCAAGATCAACGAACTAGCCAAGCGCGCCAAAGGCGACGGCGTTCCGCAAGAAGACTTTGCCGCTCTGGCCAAAGGCAATTCGATGGACACCGCCAGCAAAGCCAACGGTGGCGACATCGGCTGGATCAAAAAAGACGCGAACAAATCCGGCGACTGGAAACAGCGCGTTTACACCAGCGATCTGAAAGTCGGAACGATTGATGGCCCGTTCAGCGAAGGCAATAGCTGGTATTTGCTGAAAGTCACTGAAGATCGTGAAGTTCCTTTCGAACAGATGAAACCCACGCTTCTGGCGACTGCCAAAAACAACAAAGCGTTCCAGAAGTGCAACGAGCTGGCTCAGAAGATTTACGAAAAGGCGACCGAAATCAAAGACTTGCTGAAAGGCGCCGAAGAAGTGGCCAAGGAAATCAAAGTCAGCCCGGCTTCGATGCTGCAAACCACGCCGTACTTCAAAGATGGCGACTCCCTTCCCAGATTGGGCGACAGCACAAGCATCGCCAACAATCCGGCCTTTGACAACGCCGTCAAGGATTTGAAAAAAGGCGACATCGGAACTCCCGTCAGCATTCCGGGCGGTTATGCCGTCCCCAGAGTCGTGGACATTTTGGACAACGGCACGGACATGAATTTCGATCAGGCACGCAATCAGGTTGAAGACAAACTGCGCCGCGAAAAAGAGCCGGATCTGGCTAAATCTCGCGCTCAGGAACTGGTCAATCAAGCCAAAGACGCCGCTGATCTGGAACGGTTGATCAAAGCCGAAGGCCTGACCTTGAAGAAAGACACCAATTTCAACACCTATCAATGGCCAGGCGCAGCTTCCGGCGGGTTGCAATCTCAGAACCAGGCCAACGCGATGATGATGACGCTGAAAGAAGGCGAAGTCGGCAAAAAACCCGTCAAAGTCGGATCGTCTTACTTGATCTTTGCCGCTGCCAAGCGCACGGACGCTGACCTGTCCAAACTGGCTGCGGAGCGGGACACTCTGCGTCAAACGCTGATCGCCGAACGTCAAACTGTCGCTTACGACACGTTCGTCAAACAAACTCGCAAGCGCTATGAAGCGGATGGCAAGATCAAAATCTATCAGGATCGAATTGATAAGTTCTTTGCCAGCGCGGGCGGTGGCCAGCAGTAATCGCGTCTGACAAAACTCAAAGAAGCATAAATCAAAAGGGCTGGACGGTTTTCACAAACCATCCAGCCCTGATTTTTTCCGCGCTTACTGTCGTTCTTATTTCTTTTCCGCCGGAGTCGCTTTCTTCAACAACTGATCCAGCGTCGCTCGTGGCAACGAAATCGAAAGCGAAACGTCGCTGAGTTTCGATGCGATTTTGATTTGGTCCAGTAATTGGCCAATGGCATCGGTTTTGGCATCACCGCTTCCGCCTCCGCCAAAAATGCCGCGAATCAACCCAACCAGCCCTTTCAAACTGTCTTCCAGTTCGGTGGCGTCTTTGTTCGAAGCGGTGCGCATCAACGCATCCAGCGACAAGCTGAAATCCGCGGCCACATCCAGCGAACCCAGAACCATTTTGATCGTGCCAACCGATTTGAACAGGTCGCCTTGATCCGCTGCTTCCGTTTTCAGACTTTCAGGAATGTTGAGCGCAAACCGCAACAACGCCGAAGATTTGGTTTCATTCAACGCTGCAGCCATTTCCGGCGTCACGCCGCCTTTGGCCGTGCCTGCGCTAATGTCTATCACCTTTTTGACTGCGCTCAAATCGCCAAGAGCGAATCTCTGGTTGCCCAAAGCGGCAAGAACGGTTTCGTCTGTTTTGACCGATACTGGACCGGCTTCAGGAGCTTTTACTTTTGAAATCAGACTGAAGATGGTTTTGCCGTTGTAATCCGAGGTTTTGAATTCGGATTTGAATTCTTTCAGCGCGGCTTCGATCTGCGAATTGGTCAAATCAACGCCGGAAACAATGACCGCACCCGTCGCCACTGTGCCAGTCATGCTCAGCCCAGCCACGGCGCGATTGACTTTTGACGGGTCAATGCCGGTTTTCTGCGCGAAATCGGCGACTTCCTTGGCCATTTTGTCCAACCCACCGGTATTCAGGTTTGCTAGACTCGGAATCAGTTGATTGAACAACCTGTTGACGTCCACCACAGCAAGCACGTCTGAAGCTGGCAGCAAAGCCAGCAACTCATCGTTCGCCGCGACGGTAGCGGTTGCCGGTTTTGCGGGCACCGTCGCCGTGCTTTTGCCAGTTTGAGCCGTTGGCTTCGCTGGCGATTGAGCCAGAACGACCCCGGTGAATAAACATAGAATCAATCCTAAGCGAAAAAACCTTTTCATAATGTCTCCTTTTAAAGGCGTTACTGTTATTTGTCTTGCCCTTTCCCCGACTTCATCCAACTTGTCACTTGTCCGGTTGACAGCATATACGCTTCCGGTTAGCTTGGCGGCGCAAAATTTTGGCATCGAACTCCCCTAATCACAAACATTACGCCTGCTGAAGTAAGGCCGATACCCGGATAAGCGGGCGAACAATCTGGCATGCCGCAAACTGAAACCCAAGAGCACATCTGGCTGGTGGCGCTTTACGAATACGAGGAACGCGCCAACGAATTGCTTGACCGATTGAGCGCAATCGGAGTTGACACCAGTGACGCAACCGTCGTTCGAGTGGAAATTGACGACCAGCTTCGTCGTGCGCGGTATGTAGAAGTTGATAATTCGGCGTTATCTCCTCTGGCGCGCAGCGCTGTGACGGGTGCGGTGTTCGGAGGATCGCTGGCCATGTTAATCGGGTTGGTGGCTTATGCGCTTGGATTGTTTTCTCTGCCAATCGTCGCCGGATTGTTCAATCACGCTGTATTTTATGTCGTTGTCGGAGCAGTTTTGGGCGCGTTGATTGGCTCCACACTTACCACTGCGAAGCAAAGAAAATCCCCTCAGGAAAAACTTCCCCAAATGCGGCAACCGAATAGCGAAGGTTATCTGGTTGCTGTCAAAATGCCACCGCCATTGGCCGAACGCGCTGAAGAAATCGCCCGCGGGCTTGGCGCAAAAGAAATTCTACTCTGAAGTTCGCACTCACTGTTTACAGCAAGAAAGGCTGGCTCAATTGAGCGGTGAACTGCGAACCGTGAACCGAAAAATGAAACAGGAGGCAAGGAATATGAAGAGATTTGTTTTTTCATTGTTGATGACGGCCATGTTTGCCGTTGGCGCGCTGGCTCAAACAGCGCAAGACACGTTTGCCAAACGCACAACGCTGGCTGTCCGCTACGTTGAAAATAAAAAGACGACCGTCAACTTGAACGGAACCTCGCTGGCTCCGCGCGTGCTGGGCAAAGCCGATGTGGAATACAAAAAGAACGAAGCCCGCATTCGCATCAAGGTCGAAAATCTGGACAATCCCCAAACCTACGGCGTGTTTTACACCACGTATGTTGTTTGGGCTGTGACGCCCGAAGGCCAGGCCGACAACCTGACCGAAATGCCCAGCGGTTATGCCGCCGAGTTGCAAGCGATGAGCACCGCGCAAACCTTCGGGTTGATCGTCACCGCCGAACCGCACAACGCAGTCAAGTTCCCTTCCCCGAAGGTGGTAGCGGAAACTTCACTGCCGAAAAATGCCACTGCAGGTGTGCAAACCGTCCAAGCCGAATACAAAGCCGACAAAGGCAATCTGTACGAAACCAATGATAACGATTCGCTGAAAGCCGATTACACGACTCCGCGATTGATTTTGGGCGCTCGTCGTTCGATGGACATCGCTCGCAAAGCCGGTGCAAAAGAATTCGCTGCCGCCGAATGGAAGCAGGCTGAAGGCAAGCTGAACACCTTGGAGCAGGTTTGGCCTCGCAACCTGAAAGACGAAACCAAGTTCAGCGGCATGGCTCGTGACGTGATGCGACTGGCCCAGGTCGCGCGCGACCTTTCAGCCGAACGCGAAGAGCAGGCTCGCATTGAAAACGAGCGGCAAGAACGTTTGCGCCGTCTGGCCGAAGCTCAGGCTTCCGCCGAACGCGCCCAAGCCGAAGCCAACCGCATTCGCCTGGAAGCCGACAAGGCCAGAGCCGAAGCCGAGCGCGCCAAAGCTCAGGCTGAAAACGCCAAGATGGAAGCCGAAAAAGCTGAACGCGCCGCCAGCGAAGAACGCGCCCGCCGCGAGGCCGCTTCGCGTGAATCCGAAGCCGTTCGGTTAAGAGCCGAAAACGAACGCCGCGCCGCCGAAGAATCCGTTCGCCGCGCATCCGCTGAAAAAGCCGCCGCTGAAGAAGCGACTCGCCGCGCAGAAGCTGAAAAGGCTGCCGCTCGCGCAGAAGCCGAGAAAGCCAATAAAGCCGCCGAAGAAGCCAAACGCGAACGCGACGCCGCCTATCAAAAACTGTACGTTTCGTTGTCTGAAATTCTGGACACTAAACGCGAAACGCGCGGCTATATCGTCAACCTGGGCGACGTGCTGTTCGACACCGGCAAAGCGACGCTGAAGCCTGCCGCACGCGAAAAGCTGAGCAAGTTGGCCGGAATTCTGCTTGCTTACCCCGGCAACCTGATGCTGGAAATCGAAGGCCACACAGATTCCGTCGGTTCGGACGAATTGAATAACAAACTTTCGCAGAATCGCGCGGAAGCCGTCAGCAGTTATTTGACCGAATCCGGAGTCAAACCGGAAAAGATCAAAGCGGCTCGCGGATTCGGCAAAACCAAACCGATTGCCACTAACGACACCGCCGCTGGTCGTCAGCAAAACCGCCGCGTCGAAGTCGTTATCGAAGACGCCGACGCCAAGAAACCCAATTAACTCGGGAAAAGAAAACGCAAAGCTGCCTTTTCCCCAAGCCCTGTAAAAACCAAGCCCGCCGAGAAATCGCTTTCTCGGCGGGCTTGGTTTTTCCGTTTGGAGTGCGCTGGCTCAACAGCAGTCATCGTTCTCAGCCAAGAGCATTTTGGGAAACAAAATGCTCTTCTGAAGACCGCAAAAGCGGCGTTGAGCCACAACATTCCAAAAACGATATTAGAACGTTAGCTTCAGCAAATACCGGATCACGCGACCGCCTCCGTCGCCAAACTGCGGTTGCAGGAATTGGCCTGAAGGAGTCGTGATGACGTTCGCTGAAGGTCCAGCCGTTGCCGGAGAAAACGGACTGATACTGACCGAGCCGTACTGCGGATGATTGAACAGATTGAAGAACTCCGTGCGGAATTGCAGGTTCGTGCGTTCAGTCAGCCGAATCTGTTTTCCAACGGTGAAATCAAAATTGTTCACTCCGCGTGTGCGTTCGGTGTTGCGACCGGCGGTTCCATTGCGATTGCTGCCCGCAGCCACCGCGATGTACTGCGCCGTTTTCGGATCAATCGGAGCATTCGCTGCGTCAGGATTGACGTATCCCGTCGGACTGGTTGCGTTCGGCACTGCGCGCACACCTTTTTGGCCCAGAGGATTCAAATCCGGACGGTCGTTGTTGCCTCCGACTCCGTTGGCGTCAGCGCCATTGGTGACGGTGAACGGAACTCCGGTTTCAAACGTCGTGATGCCGGAAATCTGCCAGCCGCCGACCATGCGACCAAGCACGCCTTTCTGTTCACGCATAAACGGCAGGTCGTACACATACGTGAACACTGCGCGCTGCGTGCGATCGAACAGAGACACGGCGCGTTCGTTGCGCTCGCCGCCCAGAATGTGCGGAATGATCGAAAGCGAACCGTTGCTCAATCCGGTGGAAGCAAAGATTTC
>DAOMFR010000080.1:0-14874 GCA_035429885.1 Blastocatellia bacterium | reverse complement strand
GAAGTCGCAGCGTTCGACGCAATATTGTTAAAGAACGAATCGTAGCCGATTTGATAACCACTGCGGATCACGCTCTTCCGGTCGCCAAACACGTGGCCCAGCACGCCGCTCTTGAACGACGGTGAATACGCAACGCCAATGGTCGGCGCCCAGTTGTTGTTGTCATTGGCAACTTTGCTGGGTCGCGAATACGGCCCTTGCAAGGTAACCGGGTCAACATTGAACAACCCTGTGAACGCCGCTGTGCGAATGGAGTTAATCGGATTGCCGAAGTTTTCGTAACGAGCGCCCAGTGTCAGCGTCAACGCTTCGTTCACGCGCCAGCGATCCTGGAAGAAATACGCCTGCCGTAAGAGTTCCGGGTAATATCGCGGGCTGCCAAAATCGCGATTGGCGCTGCCAGTGCCTGGACCGGCTCCACCGAAATCATCAATGTAATTGGCCAGCCCGGTGAATCCGCCGCCTGCGCTGTACACCAGCTGGCCGCGTTCAACGATCGGCGCAAACTGGCGCGAACGTTGTTTGAGCAAATCCAGACCAAAGCGGAACGTGTGATTGGATTTGATGTACGTCATCGTGTCTTGAATGACGTAATTGTTGGCGATGCGGCCTTGCGGCAAATTGGTTTGAATGCCGTAATTCCAGCCGATGCCTTGCGCGTTAGTAATGCCTGCGATGGTAATGCTGGGCAAAGTCAGGGCAAGCTGATTTGTTGGATCAAGCGGGAACGCCAACGCAATGCGGTTGTATGACAAACGCAGTTCATTGGTGATGCTCGGCGAAAAGACATGCGTTTCACTCAGCAGGACGTTCTGAAAACGATTGGCCTGACTGGTGGTAAACCCTGGCAATCCCAGCGTGGCTCCACCAATCGGCGCATTCTGATCGGCGAACAAATAGCGTCCTGAAAATTGCGACTTGTCGCTGATTTTATGGTCAATTCTGACTTGGTATTGCGGCTCGACATAACTTTGCGCAAACGATGTCACCGCCTGGCCGAATTCCACATCGGGACGATTATTACCCAGTGCAATCTTCGTCAAATTGGCAACGCCAACCGCACCATCAGTGACTCCCAGCAACTGATCCACTCGCTGGTTGACGCCTTGAGCAAACAGTTGCCGCAATGTCGCGCGACCGGCTGCGGACGGAACCAGCACGCTGGTAACCGTGTTCGAAGCCTGCCGCTGGTTTTGATACGCGCCGAAAAAGAAGGTTCGATCCTTTCCGTCATACAGCCTGGGAATTTTCACCGGACCGCCAATGGTTCCGGAAAAAAAATGCTCCGTTCCATAAGGCGGATACCCGCGCTGTTTCAAGCCAGGATCGAGCGATTGCGTGTTGGTCAACGCATCGTCACGCGTGGAATCGTATTGCCACGAAGCCGTTCCGTGATACTGATTTGTTCCGGCCTTGGTGATCGTGTTGACCACGGCTCCACCCGCACGGCCAAATTCCGCGTCATAGTTGGACGTTTGCACGGAAACTTCCTGCACGGCGTCGGGATTTTTGATCTGGAATCCCTGGCCCGCGACGGAAATATCATTATTTTCCGTTCCATCAATCAGAAAGTTGTTGGAACGTCCACGGCCACCATTGACGGCAAACGTTGCCACGCCGAACCCGAACCGATTGGTGGAAACACCCGGCAGTGTCAACGCCAACGCCACTGGGTTGCGCAAAGCAATCGGCAATTCCGTGATTCGCGTCGCGTCAATGTTGCCGCCGCGAACCGGAGCTTCCGTTTGAATCAACGCGCCTGATTCGGCAGTTACGTCAACAGAAACTTCCTGTGTGCCCGGCGAAAGCTGGGCGTCAATCGTCGCAGTCAAATTGGCGCTGACAATGACATTTGATTTTGTGATTCCGCCAAAACCGGAAGCCGTCACCTTAATGGTGTACGTTCCCAGATCAACAGCTTCAAAACGATAAAAGCCTTCGCTGTTGGCGATGGTTGAACGGCTGACGGTCGTCGCCGTGTTGGTTAGAACGACGTTTGCGCCTGAAATCACCGCGCCGGTTGGATCGGTGACTGTTCCGCTGACGGTTCCGCGACTGGTTTGCGCGAACGCCGTCAAAGAGAAACACAGCAGCACAAACAAACAAAGCGCCGCTTTCATTTTCATACTTTTCCCTCCTGCGAATTTCTCATTGAGAAATCGCTTAGTTGTTGGTTCCACTTGGATGAGCATCCAAAGCGGTTGAGTAAAAACACAGAGGGTCAAAGCGCAATGCGTGTTCCACTTGTAGTGAAGAGTTCTAAAAGGCCTGATTTCGTTGGTCGAAATGCAGAAAGAGGAAATTGGAAACCGCAGGGCTTCAAAAATTCGGATTTAGTCTGAATTCTCGGATTTGGCTTGAGACTGCGCTTTGGAGACGCATTCAATCAATTGGCAGGGACTGACGATCAAATCATTCTTTACCGCTAACAACTACATCGGAACGGATAGCGATGCGACAAGCCTTCAAACTTGCCGCATCATCAAGCGCATTTTTTTGTCAGGCTTTTTGGCCGCCGGTCATCAACAGACCCAGTTCCTGTTGTTCGGCTGTTTGCGGATCAACCTCGCCAACGATGCGGCCTTGATACATCACCAGCAAACGGTCAGACAGTGAAGTCACTTCTTCCAATTCAGCTGACACCAGCAAGATAGCCGCCCCGGAATCGCGCAACTCGACCAGTTTGCGGTGAATAAATTCGATGGCTCCGATGTCAACGCCGCGCGTGGGCTGAGAAACCAACAGCAGTTTGGGATGAAAGTCGAACTCGCGTCCGATGATCAGTTTCTGCTGGTTGCCGCCGGAAAGCGCACGAGCGTAAAGCGAGGCATTCGGCGGACGAACATCGAAATCACGAATCAACCGATCGGTTTTTTCCATCACCGCCGTTTCATCCAGTAACCCCAAACCGGTTGCCGCCGGTCGGCGGTAATGCGACCCCAAAATCGCGTTGGCTGCCAGAGTGAATTCCAGCAGCAACCCTCTTCGGTGGCGGTCTTCGGGAATGTGGGCAATGCCAAGTTCTTTCAATTGCCGCGCGGAAGAGCGGGTCACATCACGACCATTCAATTCAAAACTGCCTTCGCTAGCGCGAAGCAATCCGGCCAGAACTTCGATCAATTCGGTTTGGCCATTTCCTTCGACTCCGGCGATGCCGACGATTTCACCTGCGCGCACATCGAACGAAACACCATTCAGCTTGGAACCGGCGCTCAAGTTTTTGACGCTCAGCACTGCGGCTTTCGGCTTGGCTTCAGGCTTATCCACTCGCAGCAGAACGTCGCGCCCAACCATCATTTTGGCCAAATCCGGCGCACTGGTTTCCGCCGTGGCAGTTTCGCCCACAACTTGCCCATCGCGCATCACCGTCACGTTATCCGAAAGCGCCAGGACTTCGTTGAGTTTGTGCGTAATGATGATGATGGTTTTTCCCTGATCGCGCATCGAACGGAGAATCTTGAAAAATTCTTCGACTTCCTGCGGCGTCAGCACCGCTGTCGGTTCGTCCAGAATCAAAATTCGAGCGCCGCGATAGAGCGCCTTTAACACTTCGACGCGCTGTTGCTGGCCGACGGATAACTGTTCGACTCTCTTGTGCAGATCAATGTCGAAGCCGAAATCGCGCGAAAGTTTGGTGATCTGTTCTTCAGCTTGTTTGAAATCAATCTTCGCGGCGTTGCCCGGCTCGGCTCCAAGCACGATGTTTTCCAACACGGTCATCGGCGGAACCAACATGAAATGCTGATGCACCATTCCCAGCCCAAGAGCAATGGCGTTGTGCGGATTGCGAATGTCTCGGCGCTGGCCATCCACCCAAATTTCTCCTTCGTCGGCGGTGTAAAAGCCGTACAGGATTTTCATGATGGTGGATTTGCCCGCGCCGTTTTCGCCGACGATGGCGTGGATGGTATTAGCGGGAATATTCAGATTGATTCTTTTGTTGGCAACCACTCCGCCAAACCGTTTGGTGATACTGCGCATTTCTATAATGTTTTTCTGAGTCATAAAATTTTTAGCCACAGAGGTCACAGAGATTACTTGGGGTTATAAAGAAATTCTCTTCACTCCGTTAACCAACATCTTCTCGCCAAAATTGATCAGTAGCGCGCGTTTCAAACCAGTTGCTTTCAAATAGGAAAGTGTCTGAGCTTTGGCGACTTCAGGAAGGCGAGCCACTGACTTCAGTTCAACAATTACTTCACCGCTAACGATCAAATCTATCTTTTGACCTTTGATAATGTGCTGTTTGTAACTTACATCAATCTCAACCTGACGTTGCACAGGCATTCCCCGAAGCTGTAATTCGACGCACAACGCTTCTTCGTAAATTGCCTCCAAAAGGCCAGGCCCTAAAATTCTATGGACTTCAATGGCTGCTCCAATGATCTTCTCGGTCAATTCATCACTCATAACCAGCCCTTCAAAAAACTTATGCCCCATTCTTGGTGCAGAAATCTCTGTGGCCTCTGGGCTGAAACTACTTCGCCATCGCATCGGTCACTTTGATCTTGCCAGCAATGATGTCTTTTTTGGCTTGTTCGACTTTCTCAATCACAGCCTGCGGAATCAGCGCTTTGTTGTATTCGTCCAGCGCGTAATCCACGCCTTTGTTTTCCAAACCGTAAATGTGAACCCCGCCTTGGAATTTGCCTTGAGTTTCATCTTTGATGACATCGTAAACGGCTTCATCAATTCGCTTAATCATGCTGGTCAGGATGAAACCGGGCTTGACCCAGTTCTGGTTGGAATCTACTCCGATGGCGAATTTCTTGTAGTTTTCCGCCGCGTCGAATACTCCCAAGCCTGAATTTCCTGCCGCTTGAAAAATGATGTCCGCGCCTTGTTCGTATTGCGAATTGGCCAGTTCGCGCCCTTTGCCCGGATTGTTCCAAGCGGCGTCGGTGATGCCGACGTAATTCGACAGCACGACAATATTCGGATTGACATATTTTGCACCTTCTTCAAATCCAGTTTGAAAGCGGTGAATCAGCGGAATATCCATTCCACCCACAAAGCCGAGCTTCCCCGTTTTATTGGTGTAAGCCGCAATCATTCCGACCAGAAAGGATCCTTCATGTTCTTTGAAAATAAGGCTGGCAACGTTTTGCGATTCGGCGACCGAATCAATCAACACGAAATGAAGCTTCGGGTAATCCTTGGCGACTTCGGTCAGAATCGGTCCCTGCGCAAAGCCAACGCCGATGATCAGGTTGTAGCCGTATTGAGCGAACGCTCGCTGCGCCGGTTCAATCGAAGTCGGGTCGCCTGGTTCAACATCGCGGAAGATGATCGGAAGGTCCTTGGTGGCTTTCAGTGCGCCCACATTGGCGGCGGCATTGAACGAACGGTCGTCTTTGCCGCCGATGTCGAACACAATTCCGACCTTTGGCTTATTGCCTGCGTCGGCAGCAACATCGCGCATTGAGCAACCGGCAGAGAGCAAACAAACCGATACGAACAAAACGAACAGATCTCGATTGGTCATAAGTGGAATCCTTTTGAGAGATAAGTCGCGCGCATTGTCCGCGAAACGGTATTGGCGCGCAAACGAACAAACTCAATCGTTCTCGTCGGAATACCAGGCTTCGTGCAGCGAATAATTACCGCACCATAAACATGCTGTCCAATGCCATTGATGGTTGCAGCCCGGGCATTGTCCATGTGTGTCGAAGGTGTTCCATGACGTTCCGCACCCTTTGAAGTATTCCGGCGGGCCGCTGCCACCACAAATCCAGCGGCTGGAAGAATCCGGTTGCCAGCGACACAGTGGACAACGAATGCGGCTGTAGCTTGAGTCATCCTCGCCCTGCTGAATCACCGTTTCAACATTGTCCGGCGGCACAGGTTGTTTACGAAATAGCGCGAACAAGAAAGCCAGACTGAGAACGCGGCGAATAGATTTTTGTTTGGGCAACATCTTTTTTACCTCAGAGGCAATTTACGGCGAGGATTATAGGCAGGCCGGTTCGCCAATGCCAGAAATCCTCAAAAGCTGGCGCTTGACACTCACATCGGCTTCGTAGATGTTTCGCTTGAGGACGCAATTATGAAGAAAAGCTCTCGGATCATCGCATATGGAATTCTGTTATTGCTTACGTGCAGCTTTACAGAGTGTTACAAACCAGTCGGGCGCGGCGACGGATTGCCCAAACATATTCAAACGTTGGCGATTCCACCGTTTCAAAATCCCAGCCTGCGATTCAAAGTCGAGCAGCGCTTCACATCGGCGGTTGTAGATGAAGTGCTCCGACGCGCGCGCGCGCTAAAAGTGGTTTCGACCGCCGAAGACGCCGACGCTGTGATGCTGGGTTCGATCAAGGCATTCTCGCTTCGACCTGTTGGCCTGGATGATCTAGGCAGAGCACGTGTGTTTGAAGTGGCGATCACGATCGGCTTGACGGTCAAAGATCAAACCAAAAACAAAATCCTGTTCGACAACCAGAACTTCGTCTTTCGCGGCGAATACGAAATCGCCGGCGACCCAAAAACCTTTTTCAGCGAAGAAGGCCCGGCGGTTGATCGCATCGCGCGCGATTTTGCCAAAAGCGTCATGACGACGATCCTGGAAGGATTCTAAATCAGAGAAGTCAGTACCGCGACCGGTAGCAAGCGGGTTTCTGGCCAATGCGCTCTCTACCGGTCGCTGTACTGACACGATGCTCAAGAAGCGATGAAAAAATCCAATTCACAAGATGCGGTAAAGACCCAATCCGACTTTCACCGCAAACTGCAAAGCGGACAGATTTCTCCGCTGTATTTGTTTGAGGGCGCGGAAACTTATCTGCGCGATCAGGCCGTGAAGAAACTGACCGACGTGGCGGTTGACGCCTCGGTGCGAGATTTCAATTTCGCGGCAATTTCTGTGTCACAAGGAGATCTGGACGAAGCTCTGGCGCTGGCCAAACAGTTTCCGATGATTTCCGCTCGGCGCATGATTGTCGTCACAGGCTTTGAAGCCATCAGTGACGACGACCAGCTTGAGTTGCTGAAAAACTATCTGCGCAATCCGGTCGAAACGTCTGTGCTGGTGTTCGTAAGCGACGGCTTGGACAACCGGCGTAACATTTCGACGATGCTGCGAAAAGCCTGCGAAGTCGTTAGCTTTGAACCGCTGGACGAACGCGGCGGAGCGCCAACCTGGATTCGGGATTACGTCACGCGCGGAGGCTGTTCAATCGATCAAGCATCGGCAGCGTATCTGGTCGGAACGGTCGGCGTGGATTTGTTGCGGCTGTCGAACGAACTCGACAAGCTGATCGCCTTCGTCGGCGACAGGGGGCGCATCACGCAGGACGAAATTGACGAACTGGTTCGCCATTCCCGCGAACATTCCAACTTCGAACTGACCGACGCGGTTGTCGAAGGCAATCGAAAAAAAGCTCTGAACCTGCTTCACAAGATTTTCGACAACGCGTCGGAATCCCAACAATCGCTGAGCCTGATGATCCTGGGAGCGATTGCCAGCAATTACCGGAAAATGCTGGGAGCCAAGGAGTTAATGAAACAAAACGCTCCGAATTCCGAAGTCGCCAAGTTGGTCGGTTTGCCGCCTTTCAAAGTCGGCCAGTTTAATGAACAGGTTCGGCGAATTGAAACATCGCAATTGCTGAAAGGTATGGAACGAATTGCTGCTACCGATGTAGCGCTGAAAACGTCTATGGCTACGCCGCGCTTATTATTGGAAGTTTTGATTTGCGAATTATGCCCGGCTCAATCAGAGCGTCGCGCAGGATTTCAACGGTGACATTCGGACACTGCCCTGCTACACTGCGCCCCGCTCACACGTAGCCCCAACACTTTTCACTTGGGAGTAAAATAAACAAAGATGAAGCTAAAACACACCCTGAGCTTGTTCGCCGTTTGGTTGGCGCTGGCAGCGGTCGCGTTTGGGCAGCAAGCAGCTCCTGCCAACGCGCCGAAGATTGCCATCAAAGAGACCAATCACAATGTCGGCGAGGTCAAAAAAGGCGGAAGCGCCAGCTTTTCTTTTGTCTTCAAGAACGAAGGCACGGCTGATCTGGAAATCAAACGCGTCGCGCCGAGTTGAGGATGCACGGCAAGCGACTTTACCAAAGTCGTCTCTCCTGGTCAGGAGGGCAAAATTACTCTTTCCGTCGCAACTGAAAACTACACAGGCGCTGTCACCAAGAGCGCTGAGGTCTATACCAACGATCCGCAAAAAGAGCAGTTCACGCTGATGTTGAGCATGATTGTGCTCAGCGATATGACTCCTAAAGGAAAAATCGTCGGGCCGTTTTTGGTCGGGCCGAACAATCAGTGGAGCGCAAATACTGCTCAAGGATTTAGCGTCAACGGATTGGTGACCATCACCAACAACACGGAACAACCGATCAAAATCACAAAACTGACTTCGAGCGGTGAAGCCTTCGCCACCAAGCTGCAAACGCTGGAGGAAGGCAAACGGTATTCACTGGAAGTGGTCAGCGCGGCAGGCTTGCCGGTTGGCAATCACGTTCAAACCGTGAAACTGACAACCGACAGTAAGGAAATGCCGGAACTCGCGATTGATCTGCAAGTTGTGGTTTTTCCGGCTGTGACGATTACGCCCAACAATCTGGTTTTTGACCGCGTTGCGGTGTCGCAACCGGATGCTGACGTCACGTTTTTAAGCAAGTTCGTCTGGTTGAAAATGGGGCGAGGCGATGGTTTGGAAATCAAATCCATGACCTCTGACCTGCCGTTCATTAAAGCCAAGATCGAATCCACCAACGGTAACGGTCAAACCATTGTGCTGCGAATCGGGTTCAGCGAAAAACCTCCGGTTGGCACGCATAAAGGCAAGTTAAAGATCGAAACCAATAACTCTACTGTAAAAGAAATCGAGGTTCCCATTACGGTCACCGCCAATTGATCGTTTGATAACCGATTTCGGGCATAAAAAAGCGGATTGCGATAGGTCTCAGACAATCGCAATCCGCTTTTTAGCTCAGAAGCAGGCTTAAGCCGCCGAAGCTTTTGCTTCAGATTTCATCAACCCGCTGACCTGCACCAGCATCGGTTGTTCACTCGTTTTACTGAATCGCTCGACACAAACCAGGCAAGGATAATGCAGCTTCTCTTTTTGCACTGGGTCAGCAGCCATCGCCAGGCGTTCTTTGTGAACCGTTCCAATCAAATTCATTAAATTGCCGAGAGCTTCCGGCAAGCTGACCTTCTTCAAATCACCGACTACGTCTTCGCCATCTTCCCCAGCGTCGCGATAATTCGACAACTGACAACAAAGCGTCAGCCGGCCTTTATAGTCAATATTCAAATCATCCATCATCAACGGCGCACACCGAGGCAAAAAGTATTCAGTGTAAAACCCAACCGCCATTGTGATTTCGTGCCGAAATCCTGACATAACGCGCGCGACGTCTCGTTCGACCGCACGCCATTCGCTCAACGGCAAAATCAGGTCTTCACCCATGTTATGTTCTGTTGGATTCTGATGGCCGAACACCTGCCGCTTCACTTTCAGGTGCGATCCAAGCAACGCGAACTGATCAATTTCGTGGCGATTGACTTTATTAATGGTCGTAATCAGGGACGGTTCAATGCCAACAGCGTGACACATTGCCACGGCGGTGACGACTTCTTTATATGACCCTTTGCCTCTAATCTTGTCGTGCGTAGCCTCAGTCGCGCCATCCAAACTGAAACTGATACCAGCCAGCTTGGCTTTGCGATTGGGCACACTGATGGCTTTCAGCGTCTTTTGAAAGTTTCGGGCATTGGTCAGAAAGTGGTAAGTGAATCCGTGTTTGGCGATGATGTCCAAACATTCGCCAAAGCGTGGATGCATCGGAGGTTCGCCGCCTGTGATGGCCACGTGGTTGTAGCCCAACGGCTTGCCTTCGACCAGAATTTTGTCCAGCAATTCCGGCGGCAGAAACAAATCTTTATTGTTTTCCGCGCCTCCTCTGTAGATGCTGCGAAAACAGTGAGTGCAATCCAAATTACAGACGTTGTTTAGTTCAATTCCAATGCGTGGCATAAAAGCGGAGTTTCCCCAAAGTATCTTGTAAGCGAGTTCGGTGTCGGGACTAAAGCGCTGCGGTGTGTTCAGATTGGGCAAGCGAGTTTTCCGCAGCGAGGGCGGATTCTACAACGCGCCCACGACAAAAGCGAACGCCTAATCGTCGGCGCCAAGCTGATTTCTGTCGTTAATCCTCCATCAAGTTATTGCGGCATTTCATAACGTTAGGCTATGATGGCGCGCCTTGCAGCGGTTGAATTCCCGATTTCTCCGCTGCGTCTTAAGACTCGCAAATGACCGCGTATGCCGGTCGAGATTAAATTTGATTCGAATAGAGCAACCGCACTTTTTAGGGCGGCATCACAGGGGCCGACGAGCTGCGACGGAGTTCTTTAAGCAAATCTTCAACGCCGCGCCGCCAATCCTAATTGAATCTGTGATGCATGGCTCCGGGAGCAACCGAACAGCGTGACAGCGAATGGGATATACAATGCCAAGGCGGATTTTGACTTGGCTCAGGCGTCAGCACGTGGAGACATTAAGGCTTTTGAGACGCTTTACGAACGTCACAATCGTCGCGTTTACAGCTTATGTTTACGCATGCTGGCCAACGCGACTGAAGCCGAAGACCTGACGCAGGAAGTCTTTATTCAGCTCTTCCGAAAAATCGGCAGCTTTCGTGGTGAATCCGCATTCACGACCTGGTTACACCGAATGACGGTCAATCACGTTCTGATGCACTTCCGCAAACGCGGAGTAAAGTACGAAATGACGACCGAGGAAGGCGAGATCGGCGAATTGCAGGACCTGATCCAGTCGGTTTCCGAACGTCCGCGCCACGTGGACCGGCTGACACTGGACAAAGCCATTAAAGAATTGCCACGAGGTTATCGAATGGTCTTTGTTTTGCACGATGTGGAAGGGTTTGAGCATGAGGAAATTGCTAAAATGCTCGGAGTCAGTGTCGGGACCTCGAAATCACAACTTCATAAAGCCCGAATGAAGTTGCGCGATCTGCTGAATAAAAAGGCATAACTCGTCATTTGTCAGTCGCCAGTTCTATCAATCCTCACAAGATTTCGAGCTACACGGGTAGCCACTGGCCATTGATGGGAACGGTAAGTAGCAATAGAGAGGGAAGTTGTATGGAATGCCGAGCAGTCATTAATTCGTTGTCTGAGTACCTGGACGGTCAAGGAACCTGGGTTTCGGAAAACGAGAAACGCTCAATTGATGAACATCTGGATGCTTGCCCCACCTGCCAGATCCTGAAATTGGAATTAACCGAAATCAAAACCGCAGCCCGCGAATTGCCGTTGTATACACCGCCACGGGCAATGTGGGTTCGCATCGCCAACACGCTTGAAGCAGAATTACCCGCTTCCGAGCGCAAAACACGCGAAGAATTCCCGAAAGAAACCTGGTGGGAGAGGTTCAGGGTCCGCCAATTCACGTTCTCAATGCCACAAATGGCCGGAGCAGGCGCTTTGGCTATGGCGTTGATCGTTGTGGGAATTTATGGCCTTTCGGGTCAATCGCCCAAAACTGATCCGACGAGATTGAGTTTGACCAGCATTCAGACTGCGGTTTTGCCCGATGAAGATCAGATCAAAGCCGAACTGAATCGCCGATTGGTTGAAGTCAACAAACTCAAAGCCGGTTGGAATGCACAATCGCGCGGCGAGTTTGAAAAGCATTTGACCCAAATCGAAGAGTCGTTAGAAAAATGCCGAATTGAGCTTCGCGCCAATCCAGACGACAAAGCTCAACAGCAGACACTTCGAAATCTGTATAACGAAAAGCGGCAATTGATCGAAAATGCCGAGCGTTCGAAGCAGTAAAATTCGCCGCTAAAAAACATCCAGCAGTGCGGCAAGTGACAGCAAACTCCTTCTTTAGGTGTTTCAGATGTCGCTTGCCGCACTGCTTTTGAAACGCAGTCAAAATTGAAAAATCAGACATAAGCTGCGTGAAACCTTCAATGAGTCCCCGCCCAACCATTACGCCTCTCCACCAAATCACTGAAGGCGAGAAACTGTCTTCCGAATCCGCAGCAATTACATCTCCTACCAATTTTGATCGATTTGCGGCCATCGAAACTCATCAGCCTGCCGCCCGTTGGTTCAATCGGGCAATCATCTTTTTCCTCATTCTATTCGCGCTATCAATTCCGCACTCGATTGCAGCGTCGCAAATCAGCCTGGGCCTTGGACTGATTGGCTGGCTGCTGCGCGATCTGAGTCTGCGGAAATTCCACATCGTGCGCACGCCGATTGATTGGTCGCTGGTTTGTTTCCTGAATTTGACGGTGTTGTCGTCACTCTTTTCGGTCGAACCCAGCGTCAGCTTGCCTAAGCTGAAATCCTTGGTGTTGTTTACAACGATTTATTTATTGGCAACCAATCTGCGACCGAGCGGAGTTCGTTTGTTGACCGGTTTGTTGATCCTGTCGAGCTTGGTCGGCGTGAGCTTCAGCCTGCTGGAAAAACTGCAAGGTCGTGGAATGATCATCACTTCGATTGCTGGTGACAGCCCGCTTGCTCAAAGTGATCTGCGCCCAGGCGATGTGATCTGGATGATTGCACGCCATCGCGTAGCCTCGGCAGAAGCCGCCACCGCCGTCATTCGTCGCCATCGTTCAGGTGAAAAGCTGGACATCGAAGCCTTGCACGCAGGCGACCCTGTGCCCGTGACGTTGACCGTGACCGACGAATTGAAAGCCAACCCAAATCCGCTGGGCATCACAACCGGCGGTCGAAGCCGCCAGTTTCGCGTGTCAGGATTTTCGAGGCAGTTTCTGACATATGCAGAACAGATGCAGATTCTGGCGATGCTGGCTTTCGGCGGATTGCTGGCAGGCTTATTGAGTCAACAACGGACAAAGCTCAAGTGGCTGATTCTCTGCTCTGCTCTATTTGGATTGTTTGGATCAGCGTTGATATTGACGGCTTCGCGAGCAGTAATCGCGTCTTTCATTATGGCAATTCTGATCGTGGCAAGCTGCGCGGGACGCCGGACTTTGCTCATCGCCTTGATTGCAGCAATAACGCTCGGAGCCTTGGGCGTGTACGTTGTGACTTCGGCCAGACAGCAAATCATGACCAGCTTCAACGATGACAGCACAGCTCGACGAATCGGTTATATGCAAGCCGGGTTGCGAATTATCCCGAAACATCCACTGCTCGGCGTAGGAATGGATTCGCACAAACTTCACTGGAAAGAATGGGGATTCCCGGGCGAATACATCACGCACACGCATTCGACACCGATTCAAATTGCGATGGATCGTGGTGTGCCCGCGCTGTTTTGTTATGGGTGGCTGATTGTCGCGTTGTTGCTGGCAGCAGTCCGCAGCTTCAAACAAAAAAGCCAGCCTGAAACTCAAGCTGGCCTGTTTGAAGCTAGTTTGCCGCTCGGCGTATTTGGCGCAGTCGCAGCGTTTTCGCTCAGCTCTCTGACCAATTACAACTTCGGCGATTCAGAAACGCTGACGATGATGTTGTTTGTCGTTGGCCTGTTTTTTGCCGCCAATCGAAAATAACGCAGTTACTTTTTCGGCGCATCGTGCGGCGAAGCTTTGTAATGTTCGCGCAGCAAGTCCGCTCCGAAATCTCCGTTGAAATCGCGCCAAACCGAGTGAATGTGGTTGCCGTCGTTTTGCGTATTGTCGTATTCGATCAGGAATGTTGGTCCCTGCAAACGATAATAATGCAGATCGCCTTTGTTCACTCCGCCAGCCCAGGCGAAATAAATCTTGTCCATTCCCGCGCCTTTCAACTTTGCGCGACGCTCAACCGCGACATCGTCCAGCATTCTGGCCAAATACACTTCCAGCAATTGCGAGAACAATTCTTTTTGCTGTTTGTTGAGTTGCGCGTACGCGATGCCGTCGGGTTTCAACGGATCAATCTTCAACTTGTTGACAGTTAGAATATCGCCCGGAGCTTTTTGATCGTAAATGGCGATGGCCTTCTGTTTGTCGTCCAGCGATGTGACCAACGCGCGGCCTTTGTCTTCTTCGCCCGCCAGAACGCGCAAACCTTTGCGTTCGCCGACGCGAACTTCCGCCGGGTTCGTGCCGAAAAATGCCGGGGAGTTGGAAATCAATTCGCCTTTCACCACCGTGAAGTTGAGCGACATATGATGGCCTTCAAAGCTCCATGCCCAACGATCCTTCGCGCCCGGCGTGCCGTAAATTCCCACGTGGTACAGCTCAGGATCGCGCGGCCAGGTGCGTTTCGGCCCTTCGATTTCCCGAAGAACGTTTTCCAAACTGATGATCGTCGTGGCTTTTTGATAACCGGCGGCGCTCAATCCAGTGCGCAGAAAATCCATCGCCAGTTTGCGCTGAGCTTCGGTCATTTCTTTCAACGGAAGGCCTTTGCGTTCGTTGCGCGGAACGAAAAACCATTCCGTCCGTTTGTCGCTGTCAAAACTGAAATGAGCTTTGGCCTTTTGATCGGCATTGAGCGAAGCCAGAAATTTGTTGGCGCTGTCGGCCATTGCGGCAGCGGCGCGCATTTTGGCAATGGTTGTTACCAGCGAATGCCCCACAACCACAGTCACAACCAGACAGGACAAAATGATTGCAGCAAGCTTGAGCGGTTTCATCGTAAGCCTCCGAAGTTAGTTGATGTTGAGCGGATGGTTGCCGTGATCTCGGCGAATTGCACTCTATTCGCATTGGTCAAACCAGTCAATCAAAGCTTGGCGGATTTCCACTTTTCCCTTCCCCCGCAACCGGCTCAGCACTCCGGCAAATAATCTGAGTCATCGGTTTTTGTGGAATTTTTCTTGCGAATGGCTTCTGGATGACTTAATTTCCGCCTGCACTTATTCAGCAATCCTTGTAATGCCGAAATTAATAACGTCCGATGCGAAGCGGAAAGCCAAAC
>DAOMFR010000079.1:6777-31512 GCA_035429885.1 Blastocatellia bacterium | reverse complement strand
TTGTCGCATATGTCGAAACCCTTCAGTGATCCGGCATATATGCCCGTCACTCGCGACCTGTCGCCCAGTAAAATGAACATGATCGTGTCCTGGCTCCAAAGCCTGGTGCAAAAAACATCCGCGCCCAACGCGTAATCTGAGAGGTACACAATGAAAAGACTAGCCCTCATCTTCTTGCTCGTGAGTCCTGTATTTGCGCTCACGGCTGCTTGTGATGCGAAACCGGGAGCCGGAAGCAGTGAAAAACCGGCGATATTGGCGAACAACGAAGCCGCCGCCGCAATTCCTTACAGCGTTGCGCTCTCAGGTTTCACAATTCCCGGAGTTCCCGGAATCCACTCTGCCGTTGTGGCAGGGAATACTGAAAAGCTTGTTTTGATTGGCGGGCGCCGCAACGGACTGCATGGTTTTCCATCCGGACACGATGCCGCCAAAGGACCGTCATTTCCTAAAACCGAAGCGAATGACACGATTTACGTGCTTGATCTGACGAACAAGAAGCTGCTCGGCAGCGCCCCGGTGGGCTCGTTGCCGGCAAAAGTCGCGAATCAGTTCAAAGCTACCAACACGCAATCCCAACTGGTGAATGGATGGTTGTACATAATGGGCGGGTACGGGGCGGATGTGAGAACGGGTGCATTGACCACGCTCGGTTATGTCACGGTTGTTAATTTCGACGCGTTGACAGATGCCGTCATCAACCGGAAGCCGCTCGATGCTGCCTTTGCCGCCGCCAACATCGTTCAATTCGACCATCTGGCTTTGGCAATCACGGGCGGTGATTTGGAACTTCTGCCTGACACTTCAGGCGCGACGGACTTCGTCCTCGCTTTCGGACAACAGTACGACGGTGAGTACACGCCCGGCGGCGGTCTGGTGAATCAAATCTATAACGATGGCGTGCGCGTGTTTCAGTTTGAATATTCGCCCAACAGCACCAAACCATCGAAGCTGAATTTTCTGACGGCTGTTCCGAATCCCACTGGCGGCCAGATGGACCCGGAGAACCCTTTTCATCGGCGAGATTTGACGATGAAACCGACGCTCGACGCATCGGGTAAACGTCGGTTGGTTGCCTACGGCGGCGTATTCAAAGGTGGGCGAATGGAAGGGTTTGTAAATCCTGTGTTCGTCAATCCCGGAGCGGGCACGGTGACGTTGACGCCGAACACCAGCACCTCTCAATTGCTGAGCCAGTACGATACCGCTTCCATGCAATTGTTCGACAGTCGCGCAGGAATCGTCTACACGACGTTCTTTGGCGGCATCAGTCAGTTTTATTGGGATGCAACAGCTGGCGTTTTGAAGCGTGATCCAGTGAACCTGACTCAGGGAGTTGATGGGCTGCCCTTTATCAACAGCATCTCCACCTTAAAGATGTCCACCAGTAACGATACAGGAAATCAGTATCTGCACGTTGGGCAAACGATGCCTCCGTCAGCGGGAACTCCGTCATGTTCTTCTTCGACCGGGACAGTGCCTGCTCCATATGGAGGCGCGGAAACAAAATTCGTCATCGCGCCGGGTTTGCCACAGGCGACGCCGGGAGTGTTGCAACTTAGCTCAATTACTTCAACGTCGGTCGTCGGATACATGGTGGGCGGGATCGCTGCTACAGCGCCATACCCGAATGGCTCTACCTGTGCTTGCAGTACGTTTTACCAAGTAACACTCAACCCGGCTCAGCCGACCAATGCTGTGCAACTTCAAATGCCGACAGGGCAATGATGTTTTGGCAGGCTGATACAGTGCCGTGCGCGTCAGCTGGCAGTCGCTTGCTGACGCGCCATACCGCACCGATCTTTCCTGCTTTGAATTGCTGCACATCCAAACTCGATCTAACTTGTCGGATAGCTCGCTTATGGGAACTTTGCTGTTGTTAGGATTTGTCCTGAGCCTGGATAGCTTTCGTGTTTCGTTTGCTTTGGGCGCATTGAAGCTATTGCCCAGGCGGCAAGCGCAGATTGTGCTCGCATTTGGTTTGTGTGACGGAATCGCTCCGCTGGTTGGGTTGCTGATTGGGCAATCCATTGTCACGCATATCGGTGGTTGGGTTGAACATCTTGGCCCCTTCGTGCTTTGCGCCTACGGCGTGTATGTGATTTATGCCGCCAGGCAACGCGAAGAAAAGGAAGCAGAGGAAGAAGCTCATTGGATGGTGCTGGGGCTGCCTCTGTCGTTGAGTTTGGATAATCTAGTCGCCGGAGCCAGCTTGGGAATGATTGGGTTTCCCAAGCTGGTTTCGGCAGTTGTCATCGGAACTATAAGCGCATTGATGTCGCTGGCGGGTTTGCTGCTGGGAAGAACGGCAGTCAAACATCTTAGTTTGCAATCCGAACTGTTAGGCGGCACAGCGTTAGTTTTGATCGCCCTGTTTATGGCTTATGAAAATCGCTAGGACGTTCGAGAGGCGCGCTCCGTTTATGGAGGACAGCCGTCATTCATCCATTGCTGAAAGAGTTGGATTTGTTCCAGCGAAAGCGGATCGAAAGGCGGCGGAGGCATGCCTCCGCCATTAATGCGCCCATAGATGATTGAGGCATTTGCCTTTACGTGCTCATAGTTTGTCAGGTCGAATCGCCACATCATCTGCCCTTTGAACTGATTGAAAAGGGGCATGATGTCATTCTCGAAAGATACAGCCATGATTGTTCTCTCCCGTTTTGATTGATTGGGATGTTAGCTTGAATCCCGGTAACTCTCCGATTTCAGGCCGAGTGTTACGCTGCCGGAGGCGTCAAACCATAGATTTTCAACACTCCGCCGTCTCTGCCGAAAACGAGCGCTCCAGCCACGACATAATCTTTCCAGATCGCAGGGCCAAGGCAGTAACCGTATCCGCCGTTGTATCCGTCAGTTTGCGCTCCCAGATCGTCCCACCAGAGCAATTTGCCGTCGCGCACATCAAAGGCATAAATCGAGACTTTGCTTGTTGTGCAAAACACCACATCGTTCACCACAGCCGGGGAACTCAACCCGCACTCACCCGCGGCGGTGTACATTCCGGCATAAATGCCCATGGTGTCGTCAATGTGAGAACAGTTGAGATATTTTCGCGGGTCGCCGTTGTCCATCGGCCAGGCATCCGTCAGCGTGGCAGAGTTGAAATCAATCGCGCGCATAAACGGCGTGGATTGGTAATCAATGCCCGGGGAAGCGTTGTGATAGTTCGGACCTCCCATGCCGATGAAAAATCGCGGCGAGATGGTTTGCGGATTGTCGCTGGAACCCGGATACAGCGCCGCCGTGTTAAACACGCCGGAAAAGTTTTCGCCGGGCGTAGTGTTGGATTCTTCATTGCTGACATGCGGATTCAGCGCATTCTGGTCACGAGGATGCGCGTCAACTGTCTCAATCCAGGTACCGTCGTTGTGATAGGGCAGAAGCTGCCGCCACTTCACAATTTCCAGCGTGTCTGCGTCCAGCACGAAAAAGCCGCCGTTCTTGCAGGTAATGATCACGACTTTGCGGCCGTCCAGGTTCGTGATGACCGGCGCGCTGCCGATATCAATGTCGAAATCGGAAACGCGATAATTGCTCTCGAACGGAACTTGGAAAAACGCTTTGTACTCGCCTGTTTGTGCGTCCAACGAAAGCAGCCCATTGGAAAAGCCAGGACTGGGCAGCTCGGGTTTGATGGGGCCTTCAGTCCAATTTCCGTCCGGTTCCGGTTGCTGGTTTCCGGTGGGGCAATAAATGCGATTCAGGTCTTTGTCATAAGCAATCGCTCCCCAGACGGAACAGCCCATGACAATCGGCTCGCCATTGAAAACGCTGAATCCTGGCGGAGGCGGCAACGTTTGCACCGCTTGCGCAGGCAAAACGTTCGGTTGATTGGCTTTGCCAGTGCAATACACGTTCGTGCAGTAAATCCAGTTGACGTTTCCAGTTGCCGGATCAAGGCAAAAGACAAAACTGTACATTTGCGGGTTCTCTCCTTCACCGCAAGCCACATACAGCTTTGTGCCGTCAGAGGAAATTACCGGCGACGTCCAGATGACTGCGGCCGGATACCCGCTGCCAACGCCGTTGATATTCGTGATGGGTTGGTTATGTGCTAGATCTTCGTTGCGCAGGTCGGTGACCCAAATCTGTTCCAGCGTGTCCTTGTTCAAACAGTAGAACTTTCCGTTGAACGCTCCAAAGTACACGTGATCGTTCGTCACCATCGGAGTGCATCCCATGCCGGAAAAGCTGTGCGCGTCTTCATTGTCGCCACCCAGGTTCCAGCTAAAGGTTTGAACGGTGGTTCCTGTTTGAATGTCAATCTTGTGTAACGCGCCGCCATTGCCTGTGCCATCCGGCGTTTGGTGATAATTGGCCAGTCCGACATAAATGAAGCCATCGGCAATGGCTGGCACAGAAAGCACCGGTCCGCCGAGTTGCAGTGTAAAAAGCGCGGTCAAGGGACTCGTGCCCGTCTTCGGATCCGGCGTTATTTTCGCAACCGTAAGGTCACTGTCGGAAACGTAGCCGGTGTGTTCGGGATTCCCGTGGTACATCCACCAGCCGGACGGAAGCTGTCCGGTTGCAGCTGGCGCGGTGCCGGTAATAACTGCAGCCTCTTCGGCTGGCGCGACGGTTCTCCTCTTAATCAGCGCAATTTCGGATTTCTTATCCATTAGTGTGCCCTCCGGTTTAGGCCCCAGCTAAAATCAGATTGGCCTGCTCTGTAATGACAACTCATGCAACTGTTGCCGCCCGCACCGGCGGCATCGTTTTGAGTCTGAAAGTAAGTTTCCATGGTGGTGTTGACCGCTCCATTAACAGGGAATGCGCTGCCCGCGCCTTGCGGGTACACGCCGCCGTTTTGCATCAATGTGAACGGTCCGTTGCTGCCGATGCCAGGATTGAATGGCCACTGCGTGACAACCAGTTGGTAATACTGCCACACCGTTCCTTTCAGAAGTTGTTGGTAATACGCATTGAAATCACGTGTGGACGCGCCCGTCGGAGTATTGGGAATCGCATTGATCCGAGTTACTTGCACAGGCTTCGGGCATGGTTGAGACGCGTTGCCTGGCGAAGGGCAGGGCGTCGGCGATAACGCGGGTTTGTAATCATATCCACCTGTCGTTTTTGGAGTATTGGTGCCGTTATTGAATGAATAACCATTCGGCGGCGGCGCTGGCTTTGGCGAAATATCGCTGTCTGGTGGCACGTTGTCTACCTGTTCAAAGGTTGACCATACCCATTCGGTGAATGGGTCTATCTTGTGCGCAATGTGAAGCCCAACAAGCAATACGGTAGCCGGGGTGCATGACTTTGTCTGGGAGTTATAAATTTGCGCCGCAGACGTGTAATAGCGGCTGGCATCGTCTTTGTCGGTTTTGATGCGCCAAGCGGCTTTCACCATGATCGAACCAAGTGTGTTGGTTGGGGCCGTGGTGGTCATTGGCATCTGCACACCAAATTGCGCGTTCTCTTTGGGCGTCAGGTTTTTCAGCAGGTATAACCACGACGTTGGGTCGTTATCCTGACCGCGCACAAAATTGTATTGCGCCTGATTGTAGCGAACGTCGTAATAGACCAGGTTGCTTCGCTGATCTATTAACGGAAAAGAAAACGCCTGATTGGTTTGCATCAACGCCGTGTCGCCTTTGGTCGTGAACATCAGCACCTTTTGACCGGCTGGCACGTTTGAACAGGGCGTAATGGGGCTGCTGGGCGAATCCCAGGAACTGGGACGCTGATCTTTCTGGCCGAACAAGTCGAATGAATCTTTGTAGGTTCCCCACACTACCGGAGTTCCGGCTGCTGCGCTAAGAAACACACTCGGATTGTTCGGTTGGTCAGGGGTTCCGCGTGAGCTGGCAGATGCCGGCCAGTTCAACGCTATGAAGGATTGCCAGGAGAAGTAATCGAAGTTCGGGCGGATCTGCAACGGTGAGTTAATTGTTGTCGGCAGCGGGACTGCAAACAGAAGGTTGCCGTTGATTGCAGCTGGCGGAACGCTAGTTGGGAAACCGCTGGGCCAGGGCGGAACCTGAACCTGCGTTGGGCTTGGAGCCGCCATTTGCGACAATGGTTTGTTATCCGTTGGATTTGTTGAAGATTGGCAACCGTAATTCGCTATCGTGAAAAAAACGATCGCGAAAATGAGTACCATGCTTCTACTGCCGAGAACCTGAGTCTTACCCATGACTTGCCCCTCCTGTTTGTTTTTGAACGCTAGGCAATAACGAACTGTAATTCAGAGGTATTCAATAACGGCGCGGATACTATGCTGATTCTGTTGTCGGGTCAATACATCAGTGTCATATTTAGAGCAGTATTTAAGAAGCTTGAGTCAGTTTTAAGTATCTTATGTTGGTTTGTAAGTAACTTATGACGTCTCGTCTCGAATTGGAGTTTTGGTCAATGTCTTACTTGCTCATGGCTCCGCCTTCAGGTCAATGGTTATGCCTGGGGCGAGTTACAAGCTTGTTACGCGCTAAATCTACAGGGAGCGTGTTAGTGTGCGATTTCAGAGTTTTTGATGGTTCTGTTACTTTACGCGTTGAAGAGTTCGTTTATAAGTTACCTGGTCACCGATAATCAGAGTGTCCCCTATTAACTGATAAGGTCTAGCCTGTGCGCTCCCAACCTGTGTTGGGTCCCAGGCACCTTCAACTTGAACGGTGATATTTCCCGAATCAACAGTATAAGTCCCGTAATAAGCAATGTAATTATTGAAAATTGCCAAAGCTTGGTCCGGCGTGGGATCTGCTGCCGGAGGATTTCCCGTCGTATTAATGTTTTGTTTGGGCGTAGTCATAATTTGTATTGACGCATACCCCGTAGCATCGTAAATGAAATAACCGCTTGGCGGATTCCCGAAGGTGTAAGGCACCCATTTACCGGTGTTGGGGTCTACATCTTCGGCTGAAATGAGTTTCCAGGTACCGGCAAGCTGCTCTTGCAAGCTTTGTTGTGATGTTGTTTCAGTGCAATCCATTTTATTTCTCCGTTGATAAAGTTGAGTGCCCGCCTCAAACACGCCCTAAAGGTTATTCGCGATAGGCGGTAAAGATCGAACGGTAGATGTAACAAGAATTCATCATTGCCGTCCGTATTTAAAAGCGTCTCAAGTTACAATGCGTGCAGAGTTACCGTTGTGTTACCCGCCCCAGCGCGTGACGCGACCAGAGGTTCCGGAGATAGTCGCAACATGAGGTCGCAGTTGTTTACGAAGTAAGACGCGCGCTTGCTGAATCCGTTTACGCACATTATCAGGAGATAGTGCCAACTGTTCAGCAATCTCCTGATACGCGACATCGTAAAGAAACCGCAGCATAAAAGGCTCGCGCAATCGCAACGGTAACCTTCTGATGGCGTGGTGCAGATGAGCAGAAATCTCGCGCCAAGTGGAAATTTCTTCAGGGGAAGCGTTCTGGCTTCTCGGATCGCGTTCTTGCGCCAGAACACAGTCAAGGCATTCAAGCTTACACGCGGGCCTACGCTCTCGATGTATGTCTACGCACAAGTTGTAAGTAAGGCGGCTCAACCACGCTCGCAGATTTTTGATCTGCGCTGCATGTGCCGGCAGCTTATTCCAGGCCTTCAGCATGGCGCGACTGAGCGCGTCTTCGGCTTCTGTCGGATTGCCTCCCAGTTGGAGCAGGCAAATTGCGTAAAGATCATTTCGGTGCTGTTCCCATAACGGCCAGAAAGCCGCTCCATTCCCTTGGATCAAATGCTTCAGCAGGGTGATTTCTTCGGCGCTTCCGGCTTCAGTCTGGCTGACGTCCGTGGAAGTGCGCGGAAGTTCAAACACGAAAGAACGCGGGGAAGGGTACCATTGGAATCGCCCTTTTTCGGGAGATGGAGCTGGGCCAGCCAGGCTTAGGGAGTAGCCTGAGGCCTTTGCAGCAGAGTTCTCATACGAGGACATGGGGAGTCTCCTCAGAGTTTTTATACCAGATGCCATCTGGTGGTTTGTGTGTGGCAGGTGAACTGGATTCACCTGCCTGTCAACGCTTTAGTCAGTTCGAGAGTGAGTCCAAAAACGAAAGAGCGTCCGGGCGCCGGGGCGTTTTGAAAATGATCGAAGTACAAACGATTCGTCAGATTTTCGATTCCACCTGTGACCAGCACTCGTGATCGTTCCCAACGGTGCGAATAACCGATGCGAAGAGAGTGTTTGGCGAACGAATTCAAACTTGCCAAAGTGCCGTATTGCGTGGCGATGTCTGTGGCCAGATCCAGCGGGTCGGAACGTTTGACTCGAGCTTGGTAACGCGCCTGATATTCGCTGATCCAGGTCGCTGTCGGGCTGCTGTAACGCACGCCGAAGACACCGCGAAACGGCGAGATGCCCGGCAGAGGAGCATCATCCGCCGATCCTTGCAGCGCGATTGGCGTGTCGGATCGTCCGTAAAATCGCCGGATCAATTCCAGTGCTTTGGGATCAGGGCTCAAATCTGATCCTTTCAACCAACCCACGGTTCCAAACGGAGTCAATGTGCCGCGTCCCAATCCAGGCAAAACATGATGCAAGGCTAGGCTCGCTTCGTATTCGGCTTCGACTCCCTGGATGCGCGCGCGCGCGGCATTTGCGCGCTGGGCAAACAGAATGCCGTGCAATGGCAGGGAGGGCGAAACCGGATCAAGCCCGCGCGCCGGATTCGCCGCCACAAACAGCGCGTTGCCAAACGACAGCCGAAGAAAATCAGTTAGCTCCTGGCGGAAATAACCTGCGCTTGCACGCCAGCGATCTCCCTGAGCCTTGAGGCCGCCTTCGATGCTTCTGCCTCGTTCCGGCCTGAGCGACGTATTGCCAACGAGCAGCACGCTAAACGTGCGCGAGCCGAAGTTCCTGAACAAATAACGCTCGGTTATGCCCGGTTCGCGGTAGCTGTTACTGATGCGCAGGTATGGATGGATTCGCCGTGGCAGACGCAAGATAATGCTTCCATTGCCGGTCGCGACCGTTCGCGATGTCCCGATTCCTTGTGTCCCTTCAGCGAGGGAGTTGAGTCCTTGCAAACCTTGCAGATTGATTTGGCCGGGGTTAGCTAGCAGCTTGGACCACGACAGATTCAGCAACAAAGATTCGGTGCTGAGTGGAAAACCGGGGGTGACGCGAGCGCTAGTTTGCCAATTGTCCAGCCGCAAGCCACCGGTTAAGCGCAACCAAGAGCGAGCTTCGATTTCAATCAGGTTGAACCAGCCAAGATTGCGGTACACGGCATCCGGATTGGTCGCTCTGCCTGTGATGGGCGTCGCGCCCGGCTGAAAATCCTGCCGCGAAAATTCATCCGCCGATTGATCTCGCAAATATCCGAAGCCGCTGGTCAACACAGTTCCGCGCCAGGGGAGAACGCTGGCTTGAACATCAAAGCCGTAAGACGTAACAGCGCTTTTTCCGGCAGTGAAATTGCTGCGCGAGAATGCCGAAGATTGTCCGGTCAGCACCGTCTGCTTGCCTGTTGGCGACGCCGGATTGTTGATGATTGCCCAACTGCTGCCTTCGTTAATTGCCGAAACCAGATTATCGTCAGAGAACACATATTTTTGACGATAGAAACTGGCTGCAATCCGTGGCAACCAGTTTGCTAATTCACGGCCTTCGTAATTGATTCCGTTTTTGTCCAGGCGACGAAATCCGTTGTATTGATTCCTTCCGTCAAAGGGCGGAGTTAGCAGCGGCAAGCCCAAATTATGGTGCTGGCTGTTCAGTCCACGCGCTCGCAACGAATGGCGCGATGACGGAAAGAGCCAGATATCAACCTGATCATTAAACCCGTGAGCCTGACTGTTGGCGATTTCGCCATTGGCTGGCAGGTTCCATACGCCATATGTTAATGCCACGTTATTGCCAATGGCGTTCCCCATCTCAGTCGCAAAATTGCCCAGGCGAACAACTTCGGGAAGGGAAATGGCCGATCCGCCCGAATGATAGTTGCCGGTTCTGAACAACGAACCGCTGACACGCACGGCTGCGTGTTGACCACTCCAGCTCAATGTAGTTGTGCCACGACGGAATGGCCCGTTGTTGCGCAGGTCGCCGTCCAAACGAAAGCTTAGATATTGTCCCGAAGCGGCGCGCTCCGGCGTGTGCGTGACGAGGTTAATCGTTCCGCCAAGCGCGTCCGAACCGTACAAACTGGAACCCGCGCCGCTGACGACTTCGGCAGCCTGAAGCTGATTCACATCCAAAATGCTTGGAGCCAGGCCGGAAAACGGATCAGTGCGCATGTTGTTTAGTCGCTCGCCGTCCACCAAAATGAGCAGCCGGTTCGAAGTCATTCCGCGCAATCGTGGCCGCTCGCCCGCCGGATTGGAACTGATCGCAGTCAGGTTGGGCGTTAATTCCAGCGCGGAAAGTGTAGAGTTCGGGCGTCGTAATTCCATTTCAGCCGCGCCCGTCACCGTTACGACCTGCGGCGTATCCATTGCTGCGCGGGCACTGCCTTTGCCTGCGGCAACCACCAAGGTTTCGGCAATCGCTCCCGGCACAAGCACGAAATCCTGTTGTGTCTTTCCGGAACCTTGCAGTTTGACGACACTGCTGGCCGTGGTGAAGCCTGTGCTTAGGGCTGACACGCGGTATGTTCCATCCGGCAATCCGCCGATCCGATAATTTCCTGACTTATCGGTTTCGGTGTTGAAAATTTGGCCGCTGGTTGTGTTGAACGCTCGAACCAACGCATTGGCGACGACTGATTGCCGCGAATCGGTGACTCGTCCGGCCAGCTCACTTCCTTGTTGCGCCAGAGCGCAAACGCACCACACCGCTAACCACAAAGCTATGACAACCAGACGTAATACTTCGCAAATCACTATGTTCTTCTGTTTAGCCATATTGATTGGTATGGGATGTTGTGCGAACTTGGAATCGCGGGTTAGCTTGCTTGCCTATTTGGGTTCAAGCTGTTTTTTGTAACTGGGATTTTGTGCCGTCTGAGGTTGTGCCAGCTTGCGACTGATGAACCAGAAAGCGGCTGAAATCAACATAATGAAACAGAACATCAGGGTGATGTTCTGAAAGCTGGCAGCGACTGAACCTGTTAGAGCGTACAGCAGCGAAGGAGGTAACGAACCTGCAAACGATGCGATCGCAACACGTTGCCAGCTCATCGCCGACGCTCCGGCCATCACAGCCGCGGCTTCTGCCAGCAAAGGAACTGGCCGCGTAACGACAATCGCCAACGCTCCCCAACGCTCCAACATCTGCTCTACGCGGTCGCGCTCTTCCGCCGTCACGATCCGTTCGAGCAATTTGCCTCCGCGTCTTCCCAGAGCGAAACCGGTTAAAGCTGCGCCCACGCTGCCAATCAGCGACAGCAGCGTTCCGATCACGACACCAAATAACGCGCCGTGGGCAATCATCACCAGGCTCGAAGGCACAGGAAGCAACACGTCCGCGATCAGCAAACCGACACCGAGCAGCGCCGCCATCACCCCACCGCGACCCAGCCAGGGCGACGGATCGGTTAACAGCGGAATCTGCAACCATTCAGCCAGGAAAAACAGCAGCAGAAAAAACACAATCATTGTGCCAACTACTGCCCAATATCGTTTCATTACGCTTATCCCAAGCCGTGAAAACAGACACGGCAGATGAGCTGGGCTCATTTTGTAGATGTCGCCGCAAGGCGATTCAGGGGAAATTGTTGATTGGAACTACGTGATTTTCCTTCTGTAAAGCTTAGAAGGTTATTTGTGTGAAAGGTTATTGAACTGTTCAAGGTGACCGCGGGAGGCATACTACATTAATCTCATGACGCTGACAATTCTGAATTCGACAAGAATGCTACTTTGAGCATTAGGATCTGAACTTATTGTTAACTCAGGCCTTAGCCAAAGATGCCAGGCTCAAGACAGGTGTTGAGAAATCAGGAAATCGGGTGGTGAAATTTTTTATTCACAAACCGCGCCTCAGAACCGTCTTTTAAGCAGCGCAAGTCGAAGACACCACTATTGATCAATCAACTGTCAACACTTCGGAGACCTCCGACACAGAATGAGGAAGATAGTCTATGAGCCTTTTTGATTACCCGCGCATCAATTTCAAGGGAACGATTCAGCTCAATCCGGGCACGGCCAACAACGACGATTATGCGGGCAACGCTTTGCTGCCTGCGTCGTGGGGGCCGTTCGCAGGAGAAACGCTGGCGCTGATTGATTCAAAAACAGTTCGGGCGAGGACATACGGAATGTCCGATGAAGCATTCATTGAGTGGGTTCAACATCCGCAGACTTTCGATATTCAAGGCAGTCCTGGCATGACCAGACAGATCATTCCCGCCGAATGGAATTATTACGGAGGGATGGATTCGTCAATTACGGCACAGGTCATCGGTGTCCAAACGGCTCCTGGCGAAATTTACTCCCAGCCAGACGCCAGTATCCCACTGACAGAATTGCTCGGCGCGGCCATTGGTTTTTCCGGAGGCCATTTTACCGATGTCAATTCCGAAGGTTCGCCACCGGCAACCCAATTCTTCATTGATACGCTGACGCTGGCAAAAGGCGATCAAACATTCATCACCGGCGCGACTTCCAAAGGAGCTTGCCAGTGGCTGAACTTTTACCGGAACGTAAATTTGGTGGCAGACGGCGGCGCCGGAGGTTATGTCTATCATGTCATTCGGAAGGGTCAGGCCGGCACGACGATCAATCTTCCGGGCTTTGACGATCCAAACATCGTTGGCGTCATTTTTCGCTATTACCTTTATCGTGCTGATATTTCCGGTTCCAATGCACAAATCGAAGCGCTTTATCAGCAGAAGAAAACCAACCCGGTGACTGCGGAAATCGTTGGCACGTTTGCGCCGCTTTATACGAACGAACAGATTTTGACGTCGCCGGTAGGCCGCTTGCTGTTATCCAACCAGACTCAAATTCCAACTCCATCGGGCACGCAAAATAACGGCAACAACGGATTGATAGCCTTGGCTCCGGCAGTGCTCAGCCAAAAAGGCAGTCTGGTGTCAGCGGATTTCATCGGCGCGTTCCCGGACTACTTCCAGAACGGCGCGAATCCCAAATACGATTTTGGCGAAGTTTCGCTCGTGGTGTTCGCCGGAGCGAACAGCGCAGTGGTCGGCCCTGTGAATTACGCCGCCACGGCTCAGGGAGATCAGCAAGGCTGGTTGTTTGATTTCGATCTTTCGGCGAATCCGGCTGCACAGCAAGTGCTGCAAACGGCGGGGGCGAAATTCAAACTCGTCCATTCTTTTCTGGGCGACATTATGGAAGAAACGGATTATTACTTCGCTACCAACCAGCAAGCGATTTATGCCGAACAATTCGGAACCGGCGCGGAGTTTCTGAATCAGGGAACCACTGAACCTGCGACGGTTGCGGTGTTTCAATTTGGCCAGCAATTGACGCCCGAAAATTGTCCGCCGATCACGGTCTGGCAATACCGCTCGGTTCCATTGCAATCGCCTGGCAAAGCTGAACCGATTCACACGAACCTGAAACCCGGCGCTCCCATCATCGTCAACACAGACCAGCCGGGAAACTTCTTGTTTACCTTTTCGATTAATGACGCTGCCAATCCGGTTCCGGCAGGGTATCCGCCCGCCAGTTACAGCACGTTTATGAATCCGCCGTTCATCACGAATGCGCCTTCCATCACGTTGCGCATCCTTCCAAACGACGAAGATTTCAGCAAATACTTTGTTGATCCATCAGCGGCAGACCCTGTTGGCAATGACCTGCTGACGTTTGACGTAGTGTTTGAAAAAGTTTTGCGCACTTATTATTTGCTGTACCCGGTGATGAACCAGATATTTCCGCTCAATTCGGAGTCGGCGGTGACGCAAATGGCTGGCGCGATCTTACAGCGGACAGAACCATCCATTTGGATGACGAGCGGCTATATGCCGCGGACCCGCGACCTGTCCGCCAGTCGCGTCAAATTGCTACGGGCTTGGTGCCGGAAAGTGGCGTCGAAATAAATTTTGTTAGCGCTCTGAGGGGAACAACTGCGAGATTACGGTTTATTGAGTAACAGCAATCGTTCCATTGTTTTCTCAACCTTTGCTTGCTGGGTGGCAGTCGGCAAAGTTTGAATGTGTATTAACCCCAAATTCTCCCTGGCTTTTTCAGGCTCGCCGCACGTTTTTTAAGTTCGCCGGATGACGCCTGCCTGGCAGGCATTCTTTGCTTTGCGAATGCCAACACCCCGGAGAATAGACTGGAAAGGAGATTTTCGATGGCTCAAGTCATCATTGATATCAATCGCACTTCTGGCCAGGCCACGTTCAACCCGCCCACGATCAACGTCTCAAATGGCGACCAGATCTCGTGGCGAAACAACGACACGCGGCCATCGGTCGAACCGCTCAATCCGAATCCCGATCCTCAGTCGCACTGGCCTGCGCCGGTCGGTGGAGCCGACGACGCTTGGTTTGCGAACCGGATTCCGGGCAAACCCCCGGGCTTCGATCCGCCGATGTCGCAAGGAGTGGTGACGTTCAACATTACTCCGCCTCCCAAAGGACAAACGACACCCACCAGCCAGACCTTTCAATATAGAGATGCGACAGGGAATACAACGGCGCAGGGAACGATTGTCGTTTGGAACCCTGCCCCCCCGGCGAATCCCGATTCCACTTTGGCTGATTAATCCAATCCCCAGGAGACACCTATGACCAAGCCCAATGACAACCAAAATCTTGAAGCAACCGACGTTGCCGAAACATCGCAGCAAACTCAAAATGGAAAATTGGAGCATGCCGCTCGCAGAGAGTTCATGATCAAGGCGCTTGCCGCCACCTCCGGCGTCGCGCTGACGGGCATGCTTCCTTCCAGCGTGACGGAAACAGTGGCGCAAACGCAAAGCTGCCCGCCGACTTCCCTTACCGCTCCAGCGCTTCAGGCGATCGGGCAGATCACCAGCCAGGGCGGCAGATTGCAGGCCATTATGAGGGTCAAAAATGAAGCCCGCGCCGTGCCGGGATATTCTCAATCGCCGATGCTGCGTTATTTCACGGGCAGCAGAATTGACGGCAGTCAAACCTGGCCCACTCGTCCGGGACAGCCAGTGCCTGGTCCGACTTTGGTTGCGGAGTTGGGTGACGTGGTTCAGATCGCCCTGTTGAACCAAACCAAAGTCAGCGACTTCAACGGCACGCTCGACGTAGCCGAAACCGGGCAAAACAACGGCACTGGATGCGGTTCCGCGACTCAGGTGAATACGGCTACAAATCCGGCTTCCACGACGAATATCTATCCGGGAACCTTCGATCAATTTCCCAATTGCTTCCACGGGTCGAGCACCGCGAATTTGCACTTTCACGGCACGCACGTCACACCCGAAGCCACGGGCGATAACATTTTGTTCGGCGTGCGCCCGCTGGCGAATCAGAATGAGCAAGAGACCCTGGCTGTTCTTCGAGCAGTGTTTAACTCCTACGATCCGGCCAATCCGTGGCATAACTGGAGCGATTTTATGAAGTCGCCAGCGGCTCAAGCCTGGTGGAAAATGCAGCAAACCGCGCTGGCCACTTATGACAAAACCGCGCAATGGGGGAGTAGTTTCGGGTTACCGCCTGCCGAACAATTGTTGCCTGCGGATACAAATGCCATTGCCGCGGGTGAATGGCCACCATGGTTCGTTGGTTCGTTCCCCAACTGCTACAAAATCCCGAAATATGTGCCCAACTCTCAGAATCCGGTTATGGGACAAGCTCCCGGAACGCACTGGTATCACGCCCATAAGCATGGTTCGACGGCGCTTAATCTGTTTAACGGTCTGGCTGGCGCATTCATCATTCGGGACAGCAGCCCCACAGGTTATGACGGGAAGTTGAGAGCTGTTTACCCCAAGTTGAAAGAGTCCATCATCATTTTTCAGGAAATCACCGACTCGATCAATCTGATGGGAGGCGGGAAAAGAGTGACACTGGTGAATGGCCAGCAAACTCCGATGATTACGATGCAACCGGGCGAAGTTCAGCTTTGGCGCATGCTCAACACCACGGTTACTGCTGCACTCACGCCGCAGATTGCCGCTGCGACTCCGGCAGGCGCTCCTCTGGCGGTATTCAATACTCTGGTTCAAAGCAATGTTCAATTTTCGTGCAAACAAATTGCTCAGGACGGAGTTCAATTCAACTGGGCCAACGTGGATCCCAACTCCCAGAACGGCAAGTCAAATGGCGTGACACCGATCACGATGGCTCCTGCCAACCGCGTTGATTTGCTGGTCAAAGCGCCGCCGTCGGCAGGTTGTTACCAGCTTCAAAGTGGCAAAGCTGTGCTGCTGTACATCAATGTGACGGGTTCGGCAGTCAATCCGCCAATGAATTTACCGCAAAGCCAAAATGATTTTCCGGTGCAGCCGGGTTTCCTGGCTGATCTTGATCCAGATAGCGTTCGAGTTCAGCGGGTCATCAAATATGCCTGGGAAAATGGGCGTACAGCGACTGGGCGAGTCAATGGCGCGCCGCCACATTTCACCATTGACGGTCAACAGTTCAATTCCACGGTTCAACACACCATGCATTTGAATGAAGTGGAAATGTGGACCGTCACCAACAATTCGCCCGGCGTGCGGCATCCGTTCCACATTCACCAAAATCCGTTCCAGATCATCGAAATCTTCGACCCAACCCAAACCGTTGGGCCAGTCCAACTTCCTGGGCCGTGGGTTTGGTGGGACACGTTTGCGATTCCCCCCGCTTCCAACACGATGCCGGACGGGAAAACTCCGCGCGTGGATAACAACGGTAAACAAGTGTATGTGAACGGATACTTCAAAATGCTTACGCGGTTTGCCGATTTCACCGGGAAGTTCGTCAATCACTGTCACATCCTCGGACACGAAGACCGAGGCATGATGCAGCTGGTTCAGGTCGTTCCCAACGCGTTACCCTACTTGAAACATCATTGATCGCAACGGGCTTACCCGATCAACCTGGGCCCGGTCAGCGGGCCATTTATCGTGACGACCGATGAAAAGAAACTTCTGTCTTGGTCTGATTCTTCTTGCCGCAATTGTGTTCTCGTTTGGCTTTAGCGCTGTATCGCCAACCGGGAGCATCAGTGGAATGATCAACGACGCCAGTGGCGCGCCATTTCCAGGCGTGCAGCTTACCTTGATCAACACCACGACACGCGTGGAGCGAAAGGCTATTTCAGATGCACACGGCGGGTTTCAGTTCCTGCAACTGGAACCCGCCCGTTGGTTGTTAACGGCAGAAGCGGCGGGGTGCAAACGCCTTTCACTTCCGGTTTTAGTTCAGGTGGATCAAGTCACTTCCGTTCAAGTTGCCATGCAATTGGGCGTGGTGACGGAAGCGGTCGAAATCACAGAGGCTGTCTTGCCCTTGCTGGAACGCGGCAAATCCACCTTAAGCGCCGTCAAAAGTGAGCAGACACTTTCTGCCTTGCCGCTGAATGGCCGTCAGTTTCTGGATTTGGCGCTGCTGGCGCCCGGCGTGATTCCGGCAGCGCCCGGCACCCAAGGCAATGGATTCAGTTCCGCAGGCGCTCGATCCCAATCGAACGTGTACCTGCTGGACGGAATCAGCAATCAAGATACCCAACAGAACGACGCGCTCAATCAGTTCCGCATCACCGACGCCGTGCAGGAATTCGCTGTGCAAACCAGCGTGCCGACTGCGGAATTCGGACGCGGCAGCGGTGGGCAGGTGAATGTTGTCACCAAAACCGGATCGAATCAGTTTCACGGTTCGGTGTTTGAATACTTCCGCAACACGCGTCTGAACGCGGCAGATTTTTTTACCAACAAACTCGGCGGGCAAAAGAGTGTTTTGAACCGCAACCAGTTCGGAGCGTCGCTGGGCGGAGCAATCATTCCTGACCGCACGTTTTTCTTTGCGTCGTATGAAGGCTTTCGTCAGGTGGCTCCCGCGGTGCGTTCGACTCGTGTGCCTACGTTGGCCGAACGGGCGACTGTCACCGATCTCATTTCGAAGCGATTGCTGGATTATTGGCCGCTGCCCAACGCCACCGGGACCGTCAATTACATCGCCAACGTGCGGAACGAAGACGACGACGATACAGGATCACTTCGTTTGGATCACAGGCTCGGCGGACGCGACCAGCTTTCAGGCCGTTGGACGGAATACCGCGCATCCAGCTTTGTCGGCGGAACCACGCCGCTGACAGGCGGCAATCAAGGCGAACCGCTGCAACGCTCCGTGATGCTGAGCGAAACGCACATTTTCTCGTCGCGGTTTATTAACGAGTTTCGACTGGGCTATTCGCGCAACCGGCAAGAACGCGAAGTGCAGGACTTTGGAGTAAACGCCTCAACGATTTTCACTGACGCCAGCGGCAGGCCTTTGCCGGGCGTGGTGGATGCCGCGAAAGACCCGCTCAATTCCGGTCTGCCGACGATTACCGTCGCAGGCGGATATGCGGGATTGGGAACGAACGCCAACTTTCCGCAAGGCAGAGTTTCGGCGACGACGGAATTGTTTGAGAACATGTCGTTGAGCGCTCCATTCGATCTGTCACGACATTCCTGGCGCTGGGGCTTTCATCTACGCCGCGAAGATTTGCGCCGCTATCTGAATCGTTCTTCGCGCGGCGCATTCAACTTCGCCAGCTTTGCGGACTTTGCGCGAGGCCAGGTCAACACGTCCAGCTTTCGCACGGGCAGCACGATTGCGTACTGGCAACGGCATCCGTGGGATTTGTTCTGGCAGGACGAATTCAAAGTCCGCGACAATCTGACCTTGAACTTCGGCATTCGTTACGAATATCCGTCGGCCGCGAAAGAGCTTCGCGGTCACGCGACGAATTTCGTTCCAGGCGTTGGCCCGGTCGTCGTCGGCAGCAATCAACTGCTAAGCATTGATCCATCTCAAAAAGGAGCTTCGGCGTTAAGCCTGCGGACGGCTCCCTTGACGTTGCCGGCTTCAGGCGTGAACTCGGATAAGAACAACCTCGCGCCCGTGTTTGGATTCGCGTATACGCCGCGTGTGGGCAAGCGAATCTTTGGCGCAGGCGACACCGTGATTCGCGGCGGCGTTCGGATCGCTTATGACGATTTGTTCAACAATGTGCCGTCCGGCATGGCTCTTGGCCCACCATACAATCTACAAGTCACGCAAACGGCAAACGTCACACAACCCGGCAGGTTCGCCTGGGCGCTTGGCTTCGATCAAAACGTGCCGCTCGTTTCCAATGTTGGCAAGCAAGGGCCGGGCACTCCGACGGTGGGCGTGCTCAGCTTTCAAGGCGTGGACCCAGAACTGCGCAGCGCGTATCTGTACCAGTACAACCTCAGCATTCAGCGACGACTCAGCGAATCTTTTTCCATCGAGGCGAATTACCAGGGCAGCTCCGGTCATCGGCTGGGGATGTTCATTGACGTGAATCAGCCAACGGTGATTGTGCGCGATCCGGCCCGACGAGGTCCTGTTGCGCCTAATGAACAGGTGTTTCCTTATCCGAGTTTCGGCAATGCGCAGGTCGCCAAATCCATTGGAAATTCCAATTACAACGGATTGGTGCTTTCGGGGAAGTATCAGAATCGTCGAGGCATTTTTCTTGAAGGGCATTACACCTTCGGCAAATCGCTGGATTACAACTCGTCTTATTTCGGATCGAACAACCTGCCCGGTGAAACCGGAGCGCCAGTGGATGCGCGAAACCTGCGCCTGGAACATGGGCCGTCGGCGTTCGACATACGGCATCGCTTCAGTCTCGTGTACGTGATTGAGCTGCCCGTCGGGCCAGGACACAAACTCTTTGGCTGGAAAAATGGAATTTCAAATGCGGTGTTTGCGAAGTGGCAGATTTCCGGTGTGACGACGGTTCAATCCGGTTATCCGTTTACGGTTGTAGCTGGAGGACAAGACACCAGCGGCTTTAACCAGGCGACCGCCGGAATCAGCCCATCTGGCGGCAATCGGCCTGATCTGATCAAACCCGGACTGCTGCCACAAAACAATCGCAATCCGGACGCCGCCTTTGACGCGACCTGGTTTGCCGCCGCCTTGGCTGGGCGTGTTGGCACCTCCGGGCGCAACCAATATTACGGCCCCGGAATTCACAACCACGACGTCGCCATTGCCAAAGCCTTTCCGCTCGGCGAACGACTAGGCCTGCAATTCCGCGCGGACTTTTTTAATCTGTTCAACCACACGAATTTCGCCAACCCCATCAGCGACTTGAGCAATGCAAACTTCGGCAAGATCACGCAAACGCTCGGCGCGGCGGTTTCCAACGCTGTTGGCACGTCCGGCGGCCCGATTGGCGGCCCACGACTGATTCAATTCTCGTTGAGACTTCAGTTCTAACTTCCTAACGGAGATTCCCCATGAAAAATCCCGGTTCACTGGCTCTTTGTGTATTCACATTGGTTTTGGTCATCACCTCGACAGTCGCCGGACAGGTTTCTTCTGCCGCGTTGTTGGGCGAAATCTCCGATCAGGTGTCGGCGGCGTTGCCAGGAGCGAAAGTCACGGCGCGTCACGAAGCGACGGGATTTTCCAGAAGCGCCGTCACCAATACCGAAGGCAGTTATCGCATAGGCGATTTGCTGCCCGGGCGATATACCGTCACGGCGGAAAAAGAAGGCTTTCACACGGTGACGATCAACGCCGTGGTCTTGGAAGTGAATCAGAAAGCGCGGCTTGATCTGCAACTGAAAGTCGGGTTGCAGCAGGAAATCATTACCGTGGCCGCAGAGGTTTCGCCGCTGCAAGGCGATGATGCTTCGGTTGGCTACCGGCTGGATTTCCAGACCATTCGTGGATTGCCGCTGGATGTGCGCAACGTGGCATCGTTGATCACTTTGGGGCCGGGAGCGATCCCGCGACAACTCGGCGGCTTCGGGCACGACATCATCAACGACGTGCAGGAAAATCGCGGCGCGGTCGCCGTCAATCCTCCATTGAATGGCAGCCGTTCGACGATGAACACATACTTGCTGGACGGAGCCTTCAACACGGATTTCAACACGCGCGCCATTGCCGTCAACGCGCCGCTGGAAACTGTGCAGGAGTTTCGCATTCAGTCGTCATTGGCCGCCGCGGAGTTTGCGCAATCAGGCGGCGGTGTGGCCGACGTGGTGACCAAATCCGGCAGCCGCAATTTCCACGGCAGTGCGTTCGAATTTTTCCGCAACGAAGCGCTCGACGCTCACACCTTTTTCGATGACAAAAGCCTGCCCCGCCCGGTCTTTCGCCAAAACCAGTTCGGCGGTTCGCTGGGAGGGCCGTTGCCGATTGGCTCCACCTTTTTCTTTGCTTCGTATGACGGGCTGCGCGCGAAGACTGCCAAAACGTCGTTGAGCATTGTGCCTGACGCCAAGGTTCGCAGCGGAGATTTCAGCGGACGCGCTCCGATTTTCGATCCCGCCAATCTTGATCCGGTGACGGGGCAGCGAAGGCTTTTTGCGAATAATCTCATTCCGGCAAATCGGATCAATCCCATTGCCCGAACGTTTCTGGAAAAGTATCAGCCGTTGCCCAATCGGCAAGGTGACAGCAACTACAGTGATTCCACGCCAAGCGACAGAACTGGCGACAACGTTTCGGCAAGAGTGGATCACGAATTTCCCAACCACAGCCGAATCTTTGGACGCTACACGATTAACAACGACCGCAATCGGCTGGCCAGCTCCTTCCCCGAACGACCGACGCAGGAACGCGTCCGCGCTCAGCAGGCTGTGATCGGCCACAACTTTGCTGGCAAGTCCTGGAGCAATGAAGCGCGATTTTCATTCACGCGGCTGGCGGTGTTGCTGCTGCCAGAAAGCGCCAATCGCACCGATGACGCCCGCGAACTGGGGCTGACTTCCGCGACGAACGATCCTGAAAACTTCGGGTTGCCTTTTTTCTTGGTGACCAACTTTTCAATGGTCACCGACACGACAAATCGGCCACAGACCCAGCGCGATAACATCTGGTATGTTTCCGACACGGTTTCGCTTTCACGCGGAAATCACACCTTAAAATTCGGCGGCCAACTCATCCGCTTTCAAATGGACTATCAGCAAAGCCAGTTGTCGCGCGGGCGATATACCTTCACCGGAGCGTTCACTGGCAATCCTGCGCTTGCCACGCCGAGCGGCGACGCCTTTGCAGATTTTTTGCTGGGATTTCCCCAGACGACGGAACGCAGCGTCGGCACGGCGCGCGCCAATCTGCGGCTGAACAGTTACGCGGGATTTGCGCAGGACGATTGGCGGGCGACGAACCGGCTGACGCTCAATTTGGGGTTGCGCTACGAATACTTCACGCCGTTCAGCGAAACGGACGGCAAATTTTTCAACCTCGATTATTCCGCTTTGCCTGCCGCGCCGAAGCTGGTGCGCACGAATCAAGCTGTCCAACCGGATCGCAACAATGTTTCGCCGCGCATTGGATTGGCTTGGCGTCCATCCGGCAAATTTTGGGAACGGCGCGATCTGGTGTTTCGCGCGGGTTACGGCATTTATTTCAACCCGGAAATTGCGGCGGAAAACTATGATCTGGTGCGCAACGGCATTCGCAACGAGATCAATCAAACCGACGGATCGCGCGCGCCTGTGCTGACAATTCGCGATGGATTTCCGCAAACCGCTGGCACAGGGTTGCCAAGTTATTACGGGATTGATCCGAAAGCGCGCACGCCGTACATGCAACACTGGACAGCCAGCCTGCAATATCAATTGCCATCGCGAATTCTCTTTGAAGCTGCCTACGTCGGATCGAAAGGAACCAAACTCGGCAAATCGCGCCTGTTCAACACACCACTGCGCGTCGAAACCGGAGAGAATCTGTCGCCACGTCCGGGCGATTTGCAATCGCTGCGACCGTTTCCCCAATTTGGCCGACTGATTCAACGCCAGCACATTTCCAGTTCTTCGTTCCATTCGCTGCAACTCAAAGCGGAAAAACGCTTGTCGGCGGACTTGGCCTTTCTGGGCAGCTTCGTCTGGTCGAAGTCCATTGACGATGGCGACACGGTGCTCAATGGGCTTTATGACAGCGTCACGGCTCAAGACGAACGAAATCTGCGGCTGGAACGCGGGTTGTCCTTTTTTGATGTGCGTCGCCGGTTAAGTGTGGGCTTTCTGTACCATTTGCCAAAACCAGGCCGCTTACAGCCCTTGCTGGCAGGTTGGAAGACCAGCGGCATTCTGACGATGCAAGATGGAACGCCGCTCAACCCGGTTTACTTCGCCGCAGACTTTGCGAACACTGGAACGCCCAACCGTCCCGACCTGGTTCCTGGTCAAAAGATCAGCCTGCCGCGCAGCGAACGCACCATCGAACGCTGGTTCAATCGTGACGCCTTTCGCGCTCCTAAACCGTTCACCTTCGGCAATGCCGGACGCAACACGATTCCAGGGCCGGGCAATATTCTGTTCGACTTCTCGTTGCAACGGCGTTTTTCCATTGGCGAAAGCCGCTCCATCGAATTTCGCGCGGAAGCGTTTAACCTGTTCAACCATCCGAACTTTGGAATCCCGCTGCCCTTTGCTGACTTCGGCCCGTTTTTTGGCCGGATCGTTTCCACCGGCGAACCCAGGCGGGTTCAATTGGCTTTGAGATTCGATTTTTAACTGAAAGCTTCGGAGGGAAGCGATGTCGGAAAAGAGCGACATAGAAACTGGCGATGACATTCCGGCGGCGCAACGCGGCTGGTTTGGTGGCAGATACAGGCTCAGCAAATCCTTTTGGATTTTTCTGGGCGCGTCCTGCCTGTTCAATTTTGGAATGTTCATCTTCGTGTTGCTTTACAACCTGTTTCTTCTCGAACTCGGATACAAAGAAGACTTTTTGGGATGGTTGTCCAGCCTGACTACGGCGGGCAACCTGGTCGGCACACTTCTCGCCGTTTTGTTGACGCGGCGCTTTGGCGTGAAAACGACAGTGGTTGGCTTTTTCGCCTTGATCTCGGTTGTTTGTGTGTTGCGCGCGGCTCTTTTGGGAAAAGTGGCGCTGCTCAGTTTCGCCTTTGTGGCGGGATTGCTGTTTGCCATCTGGGCGATTTCGCTGGCAGTTGTGGTTGCTCAATTGACGACCGTTGAACAGCGTCCCATCGGCTTCAGCATTTACATGGCGGTGGCCATCGGCATCGGAGTCGTCGCAGATTTGGCTGGCGGCCATTTGCCGAATTGGCTTGCCGCTTTTTGGCAGGCAAGCAGCACTGCTGAAAGTAAACAGCATGCCTTGTTTATCGCTTGCGGACTGGTTGCGTTATCGGTGTTGCCAGCCTCTCGTTTGCAGTTAGCGCGCACAGCAAACAACTCCCGGATCAGTTATCCGCGAAGCTCTTTTGTGTTTCGATTTCTGGTTTCCGTCGCTGTGCTCAATGTCGCAACAGCGGCGTTCAATCCTTTCGCCAACGCGTTTTTTTCTCAATATCTGCATGTGCCTACGCAGCGAATCGGCCTGATTTTTTCAGTTGGCCAGTTCACGCAAGTTGTCGCGATCGTAATTTCGCCATTGATCCTGCGACGGTTGGGACTGGTTTGGGGAGTGGCGAGTATGGAATTGGCAGCAGGATTTTCGCTGGCATTGATGGCCATTGGCCCGCCCTCGATGGCTGCGGCTGGCTTTGCCGGGTTCATGGCGTTTCAATGGATGGACGAACCTGCCATGGAAAGCCTGTTGATGACTCGCGTTGCTCCGCATGAACAAAGCGGCGCGGCGGCGATGATGTATATGACCATCTTCGCGGCGGGCGCCATCACTGCTCCTTTGGCCGGGAAGGGAATTGCCAGCTTCGGTTATCCGTCGGTGATGAGCGTGGCGGCATTCTTGTTGCTGCTTGGCGGACTTTTATTTGGCATGCTGCTAAAGAATATGGAACGAGAGGAAACATCAG
>DAOMFR010000079.1:1779-6677 GCA_035429885.1 Blastocatellia bacterium | reverse complement strand
CGGCATTTTTCGCAACTCAAAACACTGTTGCCGCTACTTGCTCCGTTCGGGCGACTCCATTTAGGGGCGAGTTTTCTGACCGCGGCTGAGAGCAGGGAATTAGGCCAATACTGCGACCATCTGCACACGCCACGTTATCACCAGGACGGATACGTCAATTTCAAACTTTTCTGCATTCGGGACATCAACCGCTTGGCTCGTGCTCCACACTTCATCAAACTTGACGCAGACGTTTCGCTGTCAGAAGACTGGATCGAATATGTGGATCGCGGCGTGCGCGAACATTCCCAAGCCGTTCTTTTCGGCGCAAAAGAAGGAGTGGCACGAATCAACCTGGAGTTAACCGGAACGGCTGTTCGTGAACAGCTTGGGCAAGAAATTCGTGTAAACGGCAAACGGAAAATGGTCGGCGGGTTTTATGTCGGAGAAACGGCGTTTTTCAAACGGCACAATCAATTTATGCAAAATGTTCACGATTGGCTTTACCCAAATCCACGGCAGAGCAGCGAAGACACGTTGCGCAGTCTGGTTGTGCATGCCGTTGGCGCCGGCGACAAGCTGCTGATCCTGGATAGCCAGGGCAGGATTGTGATTCCTCCCTGCACGGGCAACGGTCAATGCGATTGGGCGACTGAGGATGTGAAATATGAACCTGGATTCCAAACCGCTACGTTATGAAACGGATGCCTTGCTTGCTGATCTCGCCCAGCTTGAACTTGATGCCGACTACCGGCAATTGCTTCAAGGCAAAAACGTCATCGTGGTTGGCCCGGCGCAAACTCTGTTGGGGACGAACCAGGGCAAAATGATCGAGTCTTACGATCTGGTGGTGCGATTCAATACGGTGATTGAATATCTGCCTTTCAACAATGAATTGGCGAAGGATGTGGGCGTCAGAACAGACATCTTGTATAGCAACAACGATGTTCTGATGAACGGCGTTCTTGGCCAAGAGCGAATCAGTCACGAACAGTTTGCGCGAATTGCCAATCAGCCAGAAATCAAATGGATTATCAGTACGAATAATGATTTCAGCTATCTAGCCGCCGATCTTGTCCAGCAACGTTCTGTCGAAGGAGAAGAGTTTCGACGCTTCCTTGGCGACAAACAGATTCAATCCCATTTCAAGATGTTGTTTTCACTTCCTGATCTGGTTACACGGTGGATGAACGGTTACGTTGGAAGAACGGGCTTTCTCTCGCTGGTTGATTTGCTGCGTTATGATGTGAATCGGCTGCACGTTATTGGGATGACGTTTTATCACAGCGGCGGGCACCTGTTTCTGAAAGACAGCATTCCCAACCTGCATCCGCTGGGAAATCACCGAGGCGAACTGCCGCCAAACCCCACGATCAAAGGCCATAATTCGTACCTTGAACTGGAAATCATGAAATCGCTAGGGCGGCACTTTCGTGACAAGCTGGCACTTGATGTCGAGCTTCAGGCTCTGTTGGCCACCTAACCGAGCGCAATAACCGCAACAATCTCTTACTTTCTTGGGTGGCCTTTTGTAGGTAATTGTCAGTGACGCATCCAGCCGGTTCGGCGACAGTCATAATTGAATGAAATCCGAATTCCGCCGGATGCGTCAACGACTCAATCCACAGTTGATGATCTATTTCTTGACGGATTTCAGCATTGCTCTGAAATCGTTTTGAGCAGCGGCGATGGTTTTGGCCGGGCCGGTCAGTTTGAAAAAGACTTCGCCCGAAGGGCCTTCCACGATTGCGCCCAACAACCGATAGCCGGGCTTTTTGGTTGGCGCCTGTCCCATCGCCATGCCGCCTCCCGCAAACGTGCCAGTCAAATCCACGGTCGTGACCGGAAAGCCGTTGATGGTTTCTTTGCCTTGTTTGGCCTTGGCGGCAGAAGCGCTGCCGTCCGGCTGTTCAAACTGGCCGATCCAGCGATCAATGTTTGGCTGGACGCCGCCGCCGATGTTGACGAATACGGCGCATTCACCGCCATCCGTATCGCCTTTCGCGGGGGGAATGATGTAGGTTGCCGCGCGCATGCCGCTGGCGGGTTTGACTTCCCATCCCGATGGAGCCGTCCATTTCACATCGCTGGTTCCGCCGCTGGGGCGCATCGGAACCGTTCCGGAAGCCGGAGCGGTGGATTCACTCGGCGCGGCACTGGTTTGACTGGGCGCGCTGGGCGTTGGGTTGGTTGTAATTTCTTTCGGCGCATCGGCGCAGGCTGCAAACAATAGCGCCGACCCCAAAATTGCACTCGTGGCGAACGAACGTTTGAATGACATAAAAACTCCTTCTCAAAAAATAAAATTGGGACAAGCTGCATGGGCTTGTCCCAGCTAGATCAGGCTTCGCGTTGCGGAGCCGCTTTGTCTTTGAACAATAACAGGAAGATCAGCAAAATCGCCGCCGCGAAAATCGCCGGTTTGCCCCACAGCGGTTTCCATTCGATGGCTTTCAATTCCGCGCGGCGCAATTCCGCCTTTTGCGTTTCCAGTTGAGCGATCTGCGCTTTGTCAGCGGCAGGGTCGGCTTTCAGCTTTTCAATCTCGGCGGTTTTGACGACCACTTGTTGAGCGGCTTCAGTGGATTTTGCCGTTGTGTGCTGGGTCAGCACATAGTCAGCGGCTTTGGCTCCAATGAACATGCCAATCCCTAAGGTGAAGAGCACGACCAACCCCTGGGCTTGCGCGCGAATGTGTTTGGGCGCGACCTGGTCGGTGTAAATCTGGCCGGTGACGAAAAAGAAGTCGTAGCAGATTCCGTGAAGCAAAATGCCTCCGATAATCATCCAGCGAATTTCATCGGGCGCGCCAAACGAAAACAGTCCATACCGGACGACCCAGGCGAGCATGCCAACCGCCAGCATCCATTTCACCCCCAGCTTGCGGAAAAACAGCGGCATCACCAGCATAAAGAAAATTTCCGACATCTGGCCGTACGACATCGTTTGGCCAATCGGCAAGCCTGTCATTTCCACGACGCGGCTGGTGATTTGGTAATAAAACGACAGCGGAATGCAGATCAAAAATGACGACAGCATGAAAATCAGGTACGACGGTTTAGCCAGCAGCGCCAGCGCATCCAGTCCTAATACCTGCCCAATGCTGACATTGGCGTCCTTGACGGGCGGAGTATGCGGTAAGGTCAAACTGTACAGTCCCAACAGAATTCCTGCGGCAGCCGTCAGGTAAAACATGTTGATACCGGTTTCCCATCCCAGCCAACTTAGCGACAGACCTGCGACGATCCAGCCGATGGTTCCCAGCACGCGAATCAGCGGAAAATCCTTTTCGGTGTCGGCGATATTTTTCATTGCCAACGTGTTGCTCATGGCCAGCGTCGGGTAATAGGTCAACTGGCTCAGGAAAATCATGAAGTTGATGGCGTTAGGAGAGCTGCCGCCTTTCATCATTCCGGCGGCGGTGAACATCAGAACGCCTCCGATCAAGTGCATGGCTGCCATGACGTGCTGAGCGGCAAAGAACCGGTCAGCGATCATTCCCACGATAAAAGGAGCAATTATCGCCGCTATCGGGCCGACGGCGTAAGTCCAGCCGATGTCGCTCGCCGAAAAACCAATTGTTCCCAGGTAATTCGGTGCCGTGACATACCACGCGCCCCAGACGAAAAACTGCAAGAACATCATCGCCGACAATTGCAGGCGGATTTTCGCATTCATAAGTTTGTGTCTCTCGCTTTGTGTTGGGTTTTGAAATCTTTGATGAACGTCTGTTGAAGACGCGGCGGATTCTACCTGACTCGCCTTGTTAAGGCGAGAGCCGGGAAAGTTTGAATTCCCGGCTTGCCATGCCGAACCGGCCATGAAGGTGAAAAGGAGAACTGTTCTGCTTGCCATCCCGAATCGGATTGAGTAAAAGCTGATGGCGATCATTTTCAACCCTAACTCTCGAAACCTTCATTGAAACTTATGGCAGAGCAAAACTTATTTATCGGAATTGACCTGGGCGGAACCAATATCAAAGCCGCGATGGTTAACACGGACACAGGCGAAATCTCCGCAACGCGGTCGAAGCCGACTCACGCCCGCGAAGGCCACGACGCGGTCATCGCTTTAATGGCGGTGCTGGTCGAAGAAATCATTCTGGCCAGCGGCAAATCCAAATCCGACATTGGCGGTGTAGGCGTGGGGATTCCCGGCGCTCTCGACCTGGAAAAAGGGGCCACGATCTTTTTGCCCAACCTGCCCGGCAACTGGCGCCATGTGCCGGTGCGCGATCAGCTTTCGCGGCTGACCGGATTGCACGTGGCGATTTTGAACGACGCTCGCTCTATGACTTTGGGCGAATGGAAGTTCGGCGCAGGGCGCGGTTACGACACGGCTTGTTACACGCTCGGCACCGGAATCGGCGGCGGCTTGGTTTTAAATGGCCAGTTGTTTTTAGGCATCAATGGTTCGGCAGGTGAGCTTGGGCATGTCAGTGTTGATCTAAACGGCCCGAAGTGCGGTTGTGGCAGTCGCGGTTGCATCGAAGCCTACGCTTCCGGTCCGGCCATTGCCGCAATGGGAATGAAAGCCGTTGTTCAGGGCCGCAACACTACGATTGCTGAAATGTGCGAAGGCGATTTGAACAAGATCACTCCCGAACTGATTTGCGAAGCCGCTCGCCAAGGCGATGAAGCCGCGCGCGAAATTTACGATTTCGCCGGAACGATCATCGGAGCAGGCATCGCAAATGTGATTACTGCTGTGACTCCGCGCCGCATCGTCATCGGCGGAGGCGTGGCCGCCGCCGGAGAATTGATTCTCGATCCGATTCGCCGCTCGATGCGGTCGCGCGTGTTTTTGGTGGATTCGCTGCAAGTCGAAGTCGTCGCCGCTCAGCTTGGCAACAATGCCGGATTGATCGGCGCGGCGGTCTGGGCAAGACAGCAGTTGTAAAATCTTCTTTTCTCCCACGA
>DAOMFR010000079.1:0-1679 GCA_035429885.1 Blastocatellia bacterium | reverse complement strand
GACATTCGATTGATGCGCGCCCACGTCAGCGACCGCGTCCAGGTCAAAGCCGCTCACGGCGTGCGAACTCTGGCGGCGGCGCTGGAAATGATCGAAGCCGGCGTCACGCGAATTGGAGCTACGGCTACGGCGACGATGTGCGAGGACTTCGTCAAATGGCGAGCAGGCGAATTAAAGATCGAACGCGCCGAACCAGCGGGCGGTTATTGACATGACAAACATCAAAGTCGGAGTTGTAGGAACAGGTTTCATTGGCCCGGCTCATATTGAAGCCTTGCGGCGCTTGGGAATCGAAGTCGCTGGACTGGTCGGCAGCAGCCCCGAACGCGCCGCAGCCAAAGCCGAAGAGCTCGGCATCGCGAAAATGTACGAATCCTTTGACGCGCTCATCGCCGATCCGCTGATTCAGGTTGTTCACATCACATCGCCCAACCATCTGCATTACCCGCAAGCCAAAGCCGCACTGGAAGCTGGAAAGCACGTCGTTTGCGAAAAGCCTTTGGCAATGAATCCGCAACAATCCGCCGAATTGGTTGCGCTGGCCAAAGAGCGAAACCTGGTCAACGCCGTCAATTTCAACATTCGCTTTTACCCGATTGTGCAGCACGCGCGAGCGATGGTTCAGAGCGGAGAAATTGGCGACGTGTTCATCGCTCAAGGTTCGTATTTGCAGGATTGGCTGTTGCTGCCGACGGATTGGAACTGGCGGTTGGAGCCAGGACTTGGCGGCAAAATGCGAGCCGTCGCCGACATCGGTTCGCACTGGCTGGACTTGATCACGTTCATCACCGGCTTGCGAATCAAAGCCATCAATGCGGACTTCGCAACGTTTATTCCGACTAGGAAAAAGCCAACCAAGCCGATTGATACTTTCTCCGGCAAGCTGCTGACGGCAGACGATTACGAAGAGCAGGAAATCTCCACCGAAGATTACGCGACGATTATGCTGCGGTTTGAAACGACAGAACGCCGCACAGATCCGCGAGGTGTGTTGACCGTTTCGCAAGTCAGCGCCGGGCGGAAAAATCGCTTGGGCTTTGAAATTGACGGTTCACGTTCCTCGCTCAGTTGGGACAGTGAACGCCCGAACGAATTGCTGATCGGCCATCGTGGCCGACCGAATGAATTGCTGCTGAAAGACCCTGCATTGCTGTCTGCGGAAGCTCGGCAGTTTACTTCGTATCCCGGCGGACATAACGAAGGATTTCCCGATACGTTCAAGCAGCTTTATTCGGCAATTTATCGTTACCTGGACGCAGGAGATTTCGCGGCCAAGCCGGATTTCCCCACTTTTGAAGATGGTCATTACGAATTGCTGTTGGGCGAAGCCATTTTTGTCAGCGCCCGAACAGGGCAGTGGGTGAATGTCGGTCTCAGTGAATAAAGAGCGTGATTGGAACCAGGAATCTTGAGTTGAAAATTCAATTGCCGTAGTGGATTATCCGGCAGCCGTTACATCAAGACGCGCACAGCCTCACACTGTGCGCGTTCACTTTTAACCCAATCAACTCTTGAAAGGAGTCTGAATGAAACTGAAACCAATCAATCTGATTGCTTTGTTGGTTTTCGTATTGGCGCTGAGTATTTCGAGTTTCGCGCAGGATAAAGCCGCTTCCCAAGACGTGCCGAAGCTTTTCGTGGACAACACGAAACATGAATTCGGCAAGGTCAAAGAAGGC
>DAOMFR010000078.1:23959-31522 GCA_035429885.1 Blastocatellia bacterium | reverse complement strand
AGCTAGCGGCTGGCAGCTTGCCGAAAAGCGTGCGGAGTCATTCCGGTGGCTTCGCGGAAGACTTTGGTGAAATGGCTTTGGCTGGCGTATCCAACCGTCGCGCCGACTTCGACGATTGGCAGATCGCTTTCGGCCAGCAACTGCCGGGCGCGTTCGATCCGCATTGCGGCAAGGTATGCATGAGGCGTCACGCCCGTAATCTTTTTGAATAGTCGCGCAAAGTGAAACTCGCTCAGGTAAGCCGCCGCCGCAATTTCGGCCAGCGACAGTTCTTTGCCGCAATTGTCGTGCATGAATTCAATGGCTCGGCGCAACCGGCGATCCACCAATCCGGCGCGGGACAGTTCGATTTCGTCCGACCGCTGAATGTTGATGTGCGCGCGCAGCAGATACAACGTCAGTTGATTCACCAGCGAACGAATCATTTCTCGCCAGCCGGTTGCGCCGGTTTCCAATTCGGCGGCAATGGCTTCCAGCGTTTGCCGCAATCGCCTGTCTTCCGTAACAGGAGTCAGCGGCAATCGAAACAACAATTGCGAGCCGCCGCGATACAACCGCAACCGGGAAGCCGTTTCGATCACCAATTCCGGCGTCAATCGAACCAGAAGCAATTCGGCTTTTCTGCAATCAAGTTTCAACTGTGCTGATTGGTTAGGGTTGGCGAAAAAACTTGGCGTGCCTGAATCCTCAGCACCGGGTTTCAATTTTGAGAGTTGAGAAGTGAGGACGTGAACGAGCAGAAAGTCTGGCTGTGAAGGAAATTCAAAACTACTGCGCAAAACGATGCGCTGTTCGACCGAAAAGTTTTGCTCAACACAAAGGCGCGAAGACATACGTGGAATGCTGAATCAGGAACGATGAATGATGAATCAGAAAATACAGCCTGTGAATTCATCATTCATCATTCCGAATTCATCATTACTCCTGCGGGTAATACACGCGGTAATCAATCTCTTGGAAGATCGTGTCGCGGCTTTCGACTTCGGCCAGCCAGGATTCGTTCACCTCTCCGGCGTTAAGCATTTCGTAAATCTTGGTGAAGCGATGAATGTGATCTTTGAATCGTTTGATGGCGTATTGCACCATCGTGCCGGTCGTGATGATGAACGCCCAGTCCGACGATTGTGCCAGCAACAATTCGCGAGCGGCTTGGTTCAATGCCCGACGCACAAGGCCATCGGCAGCCGGATATTTTTCAGCCAGCTCGACCATTCGCCGTTCGGCTGCGTGCTGGTGTTTGTAAATCCAATCCGTTTGCGCGTTGATCCAGACGCGATTGTATCCTTCGGCTCCCCACGAAGATGCCGAGGGGGTTTGTTTCTGATTTTCGGGATAAATCGCCAGGTAATCAATCGGCGAAATCGGCTGAATTTCATCCTGGTCGTAATGCAGCTTTTTGAACAGGTTGAACAGAAACTGCGGCCCTTCGAACCACCAATGGCCGAACAGTTCCGCGTCGTACGGCGCCAGAATCAGCGGCGCGCGTCCCAGCGTGTGAGCCAAATGGCTGGCTTGCGCCTGACGATTCCGCATGAAGTCCCCGGCATGCGAAGCGGCTTTGTTCGCAGCCCATTCCGGCATATACGGCGCTTTTAGATGCAAATCCACTTTGCCGGTGATGCGATGATATTTGACGCCGATATTGCGGCGAACTCCGTCGTCGTGCAGGTAAGGTTTGATGTAGTCGAAATCCTGCGCGTCATACCCTAAGTCTCGGTAAAACTCCCGGTAGTCAGGGTCGCCGGGATAACCGATTTCCGAACTCCAAACCTGTTCGCTGGTTTCGGTGTCGCGGGCGAACACGGCGACATTTTCCGGTGTGATGACCGGAGCGTAAATGCCTCGGCGTGGGCGCGGAGTTCCGTACAAAATCGCGTGCGCGTCAGCAATAAAAAATTTGATTCCAGCTTCTTGCAAATAACGGTCGTCGCCCGGATTGAACGCGCATTCAGCCAGCCAGATTCCGCGCGGAGGCCGCCCGAAATGTTTGATGTAATTTTCGCGGGCAATTTGAATCTGCGCGCGTTTGACCGTTTCGTTGGACATCAACGGCAGATAGCCGTGCGTGGCGCAGCAAGTGATGATTTCGAGATGCCCGGCGTCCTGCAATTCGCGGAAGCCGCGCACGATGTTGCGTTGATATTTGTGTTCAAATACTTCGCGGCATTCGTTGAAGTGACTGCGGTACATCAACGCGGCGGAATGAAACTGCGGGGCTTCGTTTTGCGTCCGTTCGACTTCCTTTTCCGCCAACTCGCACAGCTTGTTCAAGTGATTGACATAACGCTGCTGCAACAACGGGTCGCTGAGCATTTCGCACAACGGCGGCGTCATGGACATCGTCAGCCGGAATTTCACCCCTTCGTCACGCAGATGATTGAACGCCACCAGCAGCGGAATGTAAGTCTCGCTGATGGCCTCGTACAACCAGTCTTCTTCCAGAAAGTCCGGGTATTCAGGATGACGCACAAACGGCAGGTGCGCGTGCAAAACCAAGCTCAAGTATCCGTTGGGCATAATTGTTAGGATTTGGAGTGCGGTGGCTCGACACCGCTTTTCGTTCGCTGTGGAGTGTCTTTAGTTTCGGTGAATGTGCCTGTGACGAAAGCCAAAGCTGCGCCAAGCCGCAGCACTCCAAAATTTAGATTATGACGGTCTGTTTTTGCGTTCTTCCTCGCGCTCGGCAGCCTTGGCGCGAAGCGGGCGGCCTTTGTCCGGCGTTGGGTCTTTGACCAACCCGTACGCTGCGCGGCCTTCGTGGTCTTCCGGCAAATATTCAGTAATCGGCATTCCTTCAGGAGTGACGAACAACAGACAGTGGCAATATTTGTAAATCTGCATATCGTCGCAAGCGCAAATCCAGGTGCGATGCGTGACTTCTTCCTGCTTGTTTGGGTAAAAGCGGCACGGGCAAAGCGGTTTGCCCAGCGTGTCTTTGTTATAAGCCAGACCGAGCACGACGCCTTCGGTGACGTCTTTATCCGGATGAACGCTGGTGCCGGATTTCTCGCAATACTTTTCGACGAAATTGTTGATGCGCTGCAAGCTTTCTTCGCTGACAGTCTTACTCATTGTTGATGACCTTTCTGATGGCGGAAATAATTCTATGCGGTACAGGGAGCGGTAACGACATGGCCAGTTTGACGAACTCAACTCATAAGGCAACCAAGTCGCTACCGCTCCCTGTACCGTATCAACCCGCAACACTGTACCAAGCCAGAGTGATTTGATCTAGCGAGCCCCGCCTCGGCGAGCTGCTCCTTTATCGCCGGTCTGCTCCCGCTCCTTGTTTAGCTCGACCATATCAACGCTTCCACTGTAATCGCCCAACAGATGTTTGCAGAAATAATCTGCCCGCACCCAGAAAAAGTAATTGGTCGCGTCGGCATAACCGTGACGTTTGCCAGGGATGACCAGCATGTCGAATCGCTTGTTCGCTTTGATCAGCGCGTCGGCCATTCGGAACGTGTTCGCCGGATGAACGTTATCGTCAATGTCTCCGGTCGCCAGCATCAAATGCCCTTTCAGGTTTTTGGCCAAGTCGGAGTTCTTTTCGATGGTGTATTCAAACTTCACATTGCCGTCTTTGTCCGTGACTTCTTTGACGCCGTGATGTTTTTCGCTCCACCAGCGATTGTAAATATTGTTTTCGTGATTGCCCGAAGACGACACCGCGACTTTGAAAAAGTCTGGGTACACCAGCATCGCCGCTGTAGACATAAAGCCTCCGCCTGAATGGCCGAAAATGCCTACGCGATCAATGTCAATGAAACTGTGGCGGCGCGACAGCTGTTCAATTGCGGCTTTCTTGTCGGCCAGTCCGTAATCGCGCAAGTTGCCGTAACCGAAATTGTGATACCACTTCGAGCGAGACGGATGACCTCCGCGATTGCCGACTTCGATGACAACGAAACCGAATTGCGCCAAGGCGATGCGGTCGTTGCGCGGCGTGAAGGTCTTGGTCACGCTTTCGGTCTGCGGGCCCGGATAAACGTAAGCGATGATCGGATACTGTTTCTTTTCGTCAAAATCGAACGGTTTGTACATCACGCCGTACAGATCGGTGACGCCGTCGTCGGCTTTGACTTTGAAAGGTTCTGGGAATTTGAAGCCCGCTTCCATCATCGCTGATAGATCGGTCTTTTCCAGATCCATCACCTTGTTGCCCAGGTTGTCGCACAAGATTGATTCAGGAATCGAATTGATGCGCGACGAATTGTTGACGAAGTATTTGCCCGAATCCGAAGTCGCCGCGGCGTGCGAAGCGTCGCCGGGATTCAGCAGCTTCGTTCCCGCGCCACTGAAATTCACGCTGTACGTGTGCAGGTAATACGGATCTTCGCCAGCTTCGCGCCCATTGGCGTTGAAATACAGCGTGCGAGTTTTTTCGTCCACGGCTTCGATGCTGTCGCAGTAAAACTCGCCCGACGTGATCTGGTTTTTCAGCGTGCCGTCGGCTCCGAACAAATAATAATGTCCCCAGCCATCGCGTTCTGACCAGTGAATCAATTCCTGTCCGTTACCAATCAACACCAGCGGTTTGATTTCGACGTAAGTGTTCAGCCGTTCTTCAATCAACGTTTTGACTTCGCCGGTTGCGGTGTCGGCAACGCACACATCAATCTTTTTCAAGTCGCGGCTGGTCCGGTTGAAGTAAAGCTTGTCCGAACCATCGGCCAGCCATTTCGGTTCGACGCCGGAACCTTGCGGAGCGCCGCCTTGTTGCTGTTGATCCTGTTCAAGTCCAGTGCGATCTACTTGAATGAACCGCGCGCGTTCGCGTTCGGCGTTGGTAGGAACAGCGGTGTACAGCGCGACTTGCTGGTCAGGAAAGCGGTCTTCTTTGATTTTGACGCGAGCCTTGCTGGCAATGTCGAACACTTCCAGATCGGCTTGCGGCTGATTGGCTTCGCCAGGCATGCCATAACGATAAGTTTCCAAAGTCGGGCGAGGATTCGACAGCGAATTGATTACCCACAAATCGGCGACTTTGCGTTGGTCGTTGCGCAGCACGGAAAACTTTTTGGAATCTTTGGACCAGAACACCGTGATGGCCGGAGTGCGCGGAGTTTTGTTTTTATCGCTGAACTTGTACGCCGCTTTTTCTTCTTCGCGCAGCCGACGGGCGTAGCTGTAATTGTCTTCGCCATCAGTCGTGATCTGAGTTTCGACAACAGTTGCATCGTCTTCCTTCTTCAAAGCTTTGGCGTAGTTTTCGCCGTCCATCAAAAACAGGTTGTGGCCGCGAGCGAAAACAATCGTCTTTTCATCCGGTGAAACGGCTGCCCAACGCGCTTTACGCGGCGGCGTGTAATCCGGCAGCAAACTCAGCTTCGCCGTCGCCAAATCCCATTCAAAATAAACTGTGCGATTGGGCGAAGCCGGCGGCGTTTGTCCCGCGGCTTGCGCTCCGCGTTGTTGCGGATCGTCATCGTCGTCTTCAGCCTCCGCCTCAGGTTCCGCTTCAGGAGTTCCCTGTCCGCTACCCGCAACGGCTTGGTCTTCTTTTTTCAGCCCCGGAATGTCGGCTTCGCGCGGAACGCTGATGTCGAATTGAAACGCCGAATCTTTTTTGACCATGCGCACCGTCGTGATCGGCAAATGTTGAGCGTCGTACGGAATGCGCGTGATGGTGGTCAATTGCGCAGCCATCTTGGCGTTGTCGAACAAAGGCGTTTTGGATTTTTTTACCGGGTCAACCAGATGAAACTTCCTGCCTTGGCCGGTTTCGTAGCTGTACCAGAACTTGTCGCCGGCTTCGAACCAGTGCGGCGTAACGGCGATGTCGAACACCATCTTGCCGACTTTTTGCGCCGTCCAGCGCGAAGCCAGATCGTAATTGGCTTTGCGGACGCGATTGTCCGCATCGGCCTTTTTGTCTTGAGCAAAAGTGGCAACTGGTGACAACACCAACCCGAAACAAAGCGCGAGTGCCAAAAGCTCTTTGAATAGCTGCCTGGAAAGAAGCTGCATAACTTGAACCCTCCTGAAGACAAAAGAAATTGATTTTTGAGTTTTGAACCGCAAGTGGAAGCGTCGCAGGTAATGACGCTGCCGCAGATTGGCAGGTTACGACACTACAGCCAAAGCGGAAAGAAAGTTCCCGTACCGATTTGCGGCTGCCGGCAAATCTCTGGTTTCGGCCTTGCTGAGTTTGGTGAAGAAGATTGGCGAGATGATGACTTTATCTTTCTTCAATTCGCGTTTCCAGATACCAACGACCTGTCCGCCCAAAACAATTGCTGGACTGAAGATTCCGTTTCCTGAAATTGCCTGATTCGCGTTTGCCGGACTGAGCACAGCGCTACGGTCTTTGTAAGCAACCGTGTATTCGTCAAAGGGCGGTAACAAATAAGTGGCGGGCGACTGGTCTTTGGGGGTTTGGAATGAGCTGTTGGAAACTGGCGCCAGCCAGTAAGTTTTGTCGCCAGCGGTTTCCTGCGCCAGATGCGATTTAGCCAGTTCAATGGCGGCTTTCGCTTCGGCGACCGTCAGTCCTGACCACCAGGTGAAATCCTGTAAACTGGCCGGGCCGTGGCTGGTGAAATAGCGCCGCGCGAGTTCGGCCAACGCTTCGTCCGTGGGTTTTGGCTTTGCCGCCGGAACCCATTCGTCGAACAATCTGAACGTTGGTTGCTTTCCTTCGCGGGAACCAAAACAAAGCAGCTTGGACATCGAAAGTAGCGACAGGATGTGCAACCCGCGTCCGCCGCCAGTCGCAATCTTTTTCGATTCCAGCACCTGATAGAGCGCGCTGCGCGAAAGCTGTTTGCCTCCTTGCAGGGAGCGAACAAGCAATGTTTCAGCACGCGCGAGAACACTCTGATCCAGCTCAAACTCTCTTTGCATCTGAGGCATGAGGCGTTTGACGATGCGGGCCGCCAGCAAATCCAGCATCCAGCCTGCGTCCGCCGCCGCCACAAAATGCAACGTCCTGCGCATTGGCCACGTGCGAATGATCTGTCGGTCGGCGATGGCCTGTTCGATCAGGGCTTCGGTGGGGCTGAGTTCCGGGCGCATTCGCAAGCCAACCGCCCACAACGCTCCGTTAAAATCCTGGGCCTGAACCGCGCCAAGCCAGGCGACAACATCACCTGGCCTGGCAAATTGTGATTCCGCTATACGCTGGTTCTGCAAACGCAACCGCGCAATATCCGAACTGGTCATAGGCATTTATGTTGCGATGGTGTAACGATTCAAACTCTTCACCGCACTAGCGGCAGTTCAATTCAAGCGTCGCTGACACGGCGAAGAGCAGCGAAACCATATCCGTCACTTTGCCGCTGCTGATCTCAGATAACGACTGGCAAATTCCAAAAACGTAGGCCAGTTCGGTCCGGGGGTATGGCCTGCGCTGTGTTGGCGAAACGAGACATCGCCATTCATCAAGCCGGTTTCCATCGGCGGAAATTCCATCGTTCCCATGTCTTTTTTGCCGAGCAGCTTGTAAACCGGACCGGCATAAGCTCCGGCTAAAAACATGCCCTTGGCGTCTACCCAACCGTCGCCTTTTTCCACCGAACCTGCGCTGATAAACACCGGACGCGGAGCGCACAGTGCCAC
>DAOMFR010000078.1:18687-23859 GCA_035429885.1 Blastocatellia bacterium | reverse complement strand
CCGGACGCGGCGGCAGTTGAAACATCAATTCCATGATCACCGGCACGTTCACTGCTTTGACCGGAGTCGTCAGCGTCAATTTGATGTCCACCGTCACCGCCGGATACGACGAATTGTCCACGTGACCGGTCAGCTGTTTGGTCACCACTGGCACGCCATACTTTTCTTCGTTGGTCGTGCTGGTGACTTCCCATTTCACCTTGGGCGTCACTTTCGGCGTGCGGCCATACATTTCGCGGTCAAAATCTTCGACGATCTCGGCTCGGCGCTGACTCCACCACACTTTGGCCGAAGTCACCTTCTTGCCGTTCTTCAGCGTCAGCGGATCAGGCAACGGCGAATACGGCTTCACCTTCGCTTCATCGTAGTTGGCAAAATTCGGAGCCTCTTTGTTGCTGCCATTCGCGCCGGGTCGCAATTCCTTGATGCCCAGCAAGTCGAGCATCCGCTGATGATCGGCTTTGGTCGCGGCTTGCTGCGCTTGGAGTTGCGCTTGTTGTTCCGGCGTGAGCTGTCGTTGCTGCTGAGCCAGCAGCGCCACGCTCGCCAGACCAATGACTGCGAACAAAGTAAACGTTGTGGTGAATATTTTTTTCATGGTGTGTCTTTCGATGAATGTTCGAACTTGCTTTGCCCCTTTGCCCCTTTGTGTTGAATTTCCTCTCGAAAATGCCAGTTTAATTCGTCACAGGCTTATCCGGACGCCAGAAGGGTTCTGCCGCCGCGATGAATTCAATCGGGACTTCCGTGACAAAGCCTTTCAGCCAGTCGGCGCAAAACTTCATGCCGGATTGTTCCGAAACGACGTGACCGAGCACGATCAAGGCTTTTTTTTGCCCCGAAGAAATCATGTCCTGCACATATTCGACCAGTTCCCATTCGTGCGTTTCGCCGATGATCAGCACGTCTACGCCGGGTTGCGAAATGAAGGGGACGCCGGGCATCAGGCTGCAATTGCCCCAACTGGCCATCGCACGTTTGACGGTCAAGTTTGGATCGCCAATGACGCGCATCGTCCGAATCTTCAACTTGGCTTGGAGTTCTTTGGCCAGCTTAGAAAGCGGAATGCCGGGAAAGTTATATTGCCGAAAGTTCTGCGGGTCGTTGTATTTTTCCCAGCCCAATTCCCGCATCATTCCCTTCGCAATGCCATCCATCGGTTTGAGGCCGTGCAAATGGTCGTGGAAGTGAAAGACGACCATTTTGTTTTTGTTCAAGAAGTCGAGTTTTTGCAGGTACGTTTCGTCTTTCAGGAATTGATCCACGCGATCCTGATGCGAAAAGAAGGTGGATTCGTGCGTAATGACCATGTTTTTGCCCGCGGCGGCGGCGCGTTTGACGACATCCAGCGTCGCCATCATCGTTGTGGCAATGCCTTTAACCGGAGTGTCCGCCGTCCCGGCGATGATGTTATCCACGGTTTGCGCACGCCACGGAATGCCGATATTAGCTTTGATGCGATCAATCACCTGTCCGGCGGTGAGCGTGGAAGTTTGCGCTCGAATCAAGCTTGTTGCCGCCAATCCCATTGAAGCAAGCAGAAAACTGCGGCGCGTTGTGTCGTAAGTATTCATAACATCAATCCATTTTCCACGAAGCTACACGAAGAAGACACGAACAGGAACGTTTTAGATTTCATCTTTCTTCGTGAAACTTCGTGTGGCCTCGTGGATGAAAAATAGTTGCTTATTTGGCGATGACTTCCAGTTTTGCCTTTTGAAACTTCACCGAACTGGTTCCGACCATTATTTCAAACGCGCCCGGTTCAACAACGCGCTGCATGTTCAAATCCAGAAACGACAGTTTATCGGGCGTGATGGTGAACGTGATGGTTTTGCTTTCGCCTGGCGCGAGCGGAATGCGTTTGAAGTCTTTCAACTCCATGACAGGCCGCGTAACTGAACTGACGACATCACGAATATAAAGCTGGACGATTTCATCGCCCGCGACCTTGCCGGTGTTTTTGACGGTGACGCTGACGTCGGTCTGGCCGTTCGGGCCAATTTGGGCGGGCGAGATTTTCAAATCCGAATACTCAAAGGTCGTGTAGCTCAGGCCAAAGCCGAAAGGGAACAGCGGTTCTTTGCTCGTATAAAGATACCCGCGTTTTGCCGTCGGTTTGTGGTTGTAGTAAATCGGCAATTGCCCAACCGTGCGCGGAATGCTAACCGCGAGCTTGCCCGCCGGATTGGCATCGCCAAACAAAACGTCTGCAACAGCAACGCCGGTTTCCTGCCCCAGGTAAAACCCATCCAAAATCGCCGGTACGTTTTCGGCAATGTAATTGATCGAAAGCGGGGCGCTGTGAATCAGCAACACAACGACAGGCTTGCCGGTTTCGACAACGGCTTTGACCAGATCGTTTTGGCGTCCGACTAAATCCAGCGTGTCGCGGTCGCCCAGATGGTTGTCGGCCCAGGCTTCCTTGCTGGTGTCTTCGTTGCCGCCGACGACCAACAAAGCGATGTCAGAAGCTTTGGCGACTTCGACGGCTTGCGCCATCAGCTTGGCGTCTTCCGCCGGGTCGGCGAGGTTGGATTTGTCGTCCCACCACTTGCCGCCTTCTTTGGTGATCTTGCAGCCCTCGGCGTAGTTCACTTTGAGTTTGCCGCCGACTTTGTCGCGGATGCCTTGCAGCACGCTGACGCCGCGCTGCGGATTGTCGCTGTACCCGCCCAAGTGAACTTCTGCCGCGTTCGGGCCAATGACGGCGATGGATTGAAGCTTGCTTGAATCTAACGGCAACAGCTTGTCCGTGTTTTTCAGCAGCACGATGGAACGGCGCGCGGCTTCGGCGGCGAGTTGCCGATGCGCGGTGCTGTTGGTTGTTTTGACGGCGCGTTCCACATCCACATAGGGATTTTCAAACAAGCCGAGTTGGAACTTGGCGCGCAGGACGCGCCCAACGGCACGGTCCACGTCTGCGATGGAAACTTTGCCTTCGCTGATAAGTTGCGGCAGCAGCGGATAGCTAGATGGGTCGGGTAGTTCGATGTCCACGCCAGCGTTGAGCGCTTGCTGGGCAGCGTCGGCGCGATCCACAGCGACTTTGTGGCGTGAAACCAGTTCGGCGATGCCGTTGTAATCTGCCGCAACCAGCCCGCGAAAGCCCCATTCCTGTCGCAGCACTTTTTCCAGCAGCCAGGCGTTCTTATGCGAAGGCACGCCGTCAATCTCGTTATACGAAGGCATCACGCTGAGCACGCCCGCTTCTTTCACAGCAGCTTCAAACGGCGGCAGAAAGACTTCGCGCAAAATGCGTTCGGAAAAATTGCCAGGCGCGGTGTTCGTGCCGCCTTCCGGCTGGCCGTGCGCGGCGAAATGTTTGGCGGTGGCGATGACGTGTTCGCCATCCACGTTCGGCCCCGGTCCTTGAATGGCTTTAATTGCGGCAACGCCCAGCCGGGAAACCAGATACGGGTCTTCGCCATAGGTTTCTTCGGTGCGCCCCCAACGCGGATCACGGGCCAAGTCCAGGTTCGGCCCTAACACGTGATGACTGCCGCGCAAACGCGTTTCAAGCGCGGCGGCAGTGAAAATCTTTGTGATGAGTTCCGTATCCCAACTTGAAGCCAATGAAATTGGTGTCGGGAAGTTTGTTCCGCCAACGGCCATCAGCCCGTGCAAAATCTCGTCGTGCAGCAGCGCCGGAATGCCAAGTCGCGTATTTTCCTTCAACCATTTCTGCACAGCGTTAGCGTATTCCGCGCCGCGTCGCGCGTCGGTGCGTTCGCGCTGGCGACCAATGCCACCGATGCCCTGTTTCATCACGACAGCGGCTTCTTCGGGGGAAAAATCACCCCGATCACCGAAATTGCCATTCGGTCGTTTTTGCTGCGGTTTACGCACCCACAGAGTTGTCATCTGGGCGACTTTCTCTTCGATGGTCATGCGTGAAAGCAAGTCGGCAACGCGGCGTTCGATGGGCAGATTCGGATTGCGGTAATCGGCTTCCTGCGCGCGACTTCCCGTCATCCCGCCCACAAGCGCGAGCGCAAGACCAAAGAAAACCCATTTGCTGCGCAGTAAATTTGCGAAAGAGACGTTTTTCATGGTTTTGGTTTTATCGTGGTTTCTTATCCGGTTTGCCCAACAGCGGACGCATGATTTTCACGCGCACCAAATAACCTTCGCGGTTGGGATGAATGCGGTCGGCAACCCACAATTCTTCGCGAGGCTTGCCGTCCGTTGTCAGCATCGCATCCCACAGATCAATGAAATGCAGGTTCTTCTGTGTGGCGATGTAATCTTTGATGAGTTTGTTCGTTTCTTTTCGGCGGTCAGCTTCGTCCCAGCGGCCCGGCCCCGGCGTGATGCTGGAAAAAGCGATGGGGATCTGGGGTTGCGTGGCGCGGACTTTGGCGACAAAGGTTTTGAAATCTGCCAGCACCTGTTCGGCAGATTTTCCGTTGTGAACATCGTTGCCCCCAATGTGCAACACGATCATTCGCGGTTTGTATGGCGTCACCAGACGATCATAGAAACGCAGAACATCAGAGAATTGAAACGAATCAATGCCGCGATTAATGATTGTGTAGTCGGGTAAATCTTCGTTGAGCGTCTTCCAGCGAAAGAATTGTGAATCACCAACCAGCAGGATGGCATTTGGTGGCGGCGACGTGGCGTTGTCAGCGGCTTCGTAAACTTGTACTTGTTTCTCAAAGCGATTTTCCGGGGTTTGCGCCTGAAGACTGGTGACGAAAAGCAACAACGCAACTAGCGCAAATCGAAAGCATCCTGAAAACATCATTCCACCTCTTTCCAGGGTGCAACACAAAACGCACGCTCCTGATAGTCAAAAAAATCGAAATCCGCCGGATGCGCAGTGCCCGCCAAATCCTGACAAGCCATTCCAACAAATGCGCCCGTGAAATTTGGATTGGTGGGAGGCCCCGCTTCGTCGGACAAAATACTGGCGTCGAACTGTTCTGGCAGCCATTGCCAAACTTCCCCGTCAACGCGATAGGCGAACCGCAGCCGTTCGTAATCCACTTCAACGCGCAAATACACCGGCGCGTTCGCGGCAATCGGAATCGGAGCCGTGAAACTATCCGGCAACTCGGGATGGCTGGTCATCACGCGTATGTGCTTGCCAAGCGTTTCATCCGTCGAAATATACAGGTAATGAAATTTCAAGCCGTTGTAGTAACAAATCAATCCGGCTTGTTGCTG
>DAOMFR010000078.1:0-18587 GCA_035429885.1 Blastocatellia bacterium | reverse complement strand
GTCACGGCGTGTCCCCAGCCGGTGCCACCTTCCGCCGTGATCAGGTAATAATAGCCGTTGCGTTTGTACAAATGCGGCGCTTCGGTAAACCAGATCGAAGTGCCTTTGAAAATATTGTGTCGTTCGCCAATCAATCGCTTTTCAGTCGGTGAATACTCCTGCAACACAATTCCGGCAAAACGGTTCTGGCCGGGACGATGATCCCACAATTGATTGACCAGGAATTTGCGTCCATCGTCGTCGTGAAAGAGCGAAGGATCAAAGCCGCTGCTGTTGAGAAAAATCGGATCTGACCATTCGCCATCAATCGTCTCGCACGTCACCAGATAGTTGTGCATATCGCGCAAGCCCGCGCCGACGCTGCCCGGCTGTGACGTTCGTCCGTACCGTTTTACATCCGTGTAAATCAGATAGAAAAGTCCGTTGTCATAACTCAAACACGGAGCCCACACGCCGCAGGAATCAGGATCGCCGAGCATATTTAACTGACTTGGGCGATTGAGCGGACGCGTCAGCAAACGCCAGTTCACCAGATCGCGCGAATGATGAATTTGAACACCGGGAAACCATTCAAACGTCGACGTAGCGATGTAGTAATCATCGCCTACGCGCACGATGGAAGGATCAGGATTGAAACCGCGCAGGATGGGATTTTGAATTTTGGTGATTGAATCAGGCATTTGCATGTTTCTCTTCTTTCACCACTGTCCACAAAATGATTGCACCGATGATGTCGAGCAAGCCAAGGCAAACAAAGAACGGCGCGTAACCAATCTTTGCCACCAGCGTGCCGATCAACAAATTGAAAATCAGCAGGCCCGCGTTGCCGAATGTGCCTGCCATTCCGGCGACCGTTGCGACTTCGTTTTTCTTGAATAAATCCGACGACATCGTGATAACGGTGACGGACAAGGTTTGATGCGCGAAGCCTGCCACGCACAACAACGCGAGCGCGAGGTAGGGGCTGACGACTACGCCGGTGAAGCCCACGACCAGCATCGTGATTGCGCCGAACGTGAACGCCGAGCGACGCGCATTGATGAGGCGGATATTCCATTTCTTTTGCATCCACATGCTAAATACGCCGCCATAAATGCATCCGATGTCTGCTGCCAGCATTGGCAGCCACGTGAAGAGCATGATCTTTTTCAAATCCCAGCCGCGTGCCGTAGCGAAATAAAACGGCAGCCAATACGTCAACGTGCCCCACGTCGGATCTGCTAAGAAGCGCGGCAACGCGATGCCCCAGAAATTTCTGCGTCCAAGCAAGGTCAACACCGAAGGCCGCGTGCCGTCGCTCGCCAAATGTTTTTCCTGTCCTGACGAAATGTATTCGGCTTCTTCGGCGGAAAGTGATTTGTGCTTTTCGGGCGATTCATAAAAGAACCACCAAAGCACGACCCAGAAAAATCCGAGCGCGCCCGTAATCACGAATGCGGCTTGCCAGCTGTAAGCCAGAATTGCCCAACCCACGAGTGGCGGCGCAAGCATTGAACCGAACGAAGCGCCGATGTTGTAAACGCCTCCGGCCAGTCCGCGCTCTTTCGCCGGAAACCATTCGGACGTAGCTTTCATGCCTGCCGGGTTCGCCGAGCCTTCTGCTAATCCAAGCAAGCCGCGCAAACCCGCCAGCACTTGCCAGTTGCCCGCGAAGGCATGCAGCATACTGATAATTGACCACGCAACGGCAAAGAGCGCATAGCCCGCTTTCAAGCCGATCACATCCAGCACGTAACCACACAATGGCTGCAACATAATCGCGCCTTGAAAGGTGCTGACAATCCACGAGTAATGCTGTTCGTCAATGCCGAGCTGTGTTTTTAGCGTTGGCGCAGCCACCGACAACGAGCTGCGCGTCAAATAATTGATGATCGAACCGAGCATAATCAGTCCGATCATCCACCAGCGAAGGCCTTTGATTTTTGGCATGGGAAAGATAGTCCTTGGGTGAAATTGAGTGTTGAGGTTATTTCGCGCGTTTCAAAGTAAAATCCATCGGTGGCGGTGTCTGCCCACCAAAATCGCCTTCGATTGTGCGCGTAAGTTTCAATTCATCGCCTGCCAATTTGCCTTTGTATGCAACAGTGAATTTCGTTCCGTTGAATTCGCGGTCAACCTTAAACGCCACATTGTTGTCTTTGATGGAGCCTTCTTTGATCGCCGCATCACCCATTTGATTGGAGAGTGTTCCGGCTAGCTTTTCGCCATCGGCTTTCAACGTAATGGTGACGTCCATCGCACCTTGCGGCCCTTGTACTTGCCCGGTCCATTTGCCGTCAATCTCTGCCGCAAATGTTGCAACGCACAAAGCCAAGAGAAATATCGTCGTCAAAATAATCGAGTTTCGTTTCATCATTGATCTCCTGAGAAAAAGGTTATTTGGCTTTCGCCGTTTGTGGTGAAGGAGGAATTGTTTTGATGTAGCGGCTCGCCCATTGCAAAACCGTGGGCCAGTTCGGCACGACCGTATGTCCGCCTGCGTGTTGCCGGCACGCTAAATCGCCGTCAATCAAAGCTGTCTCAACCGCTGGAAATTCCGTTGCGCCGAAATCTTTTTTTGCTCAGCAAACGAAAGACCGGCCCAACCGCAACCGCCGCCATAAAGCTGCCGCGTTGACCTACCCATTTGCCTTCTCCTTGCCCTTTGGCGGCGCCGTAACTGATGAATGTCGGGCGCGGCGCACAGAATGAAATCGTCTTTCATACGTTTCCAGGCGTAGTGAAATTCATCCTTGTTCGCCCACATATTCGTGTCCGAAGCACTGATTGTATAAGTTTGTTTTTCAGCGTCGTAAACGACTGATCCCGGCGTGGCGACTGCGCCAACGTCTTCGTGATGCTCAAACAGGCTGACGGTTTTTTGTTGAGCTACGGCAAAAGTACACAGCGCCGCTGCCAGCAGGATAGACCTTGCCAGAGGTTTTGAAAGCATAGTGAACTCCCGTTTGTGCGTATGAAAGCTCAGTCGTTTCGGAATCGGCGGTCGCCGTGTTGAGCTATTCGGCGCAATCTTACGCGAGCCACTTCAAAAATCCAGCCCTGAGGCGCTGGCTGGTTAAACAAATTCACCTTGCTGGTTCGATGAGGATTCAGGGGGCGATGTCATTTTCATCCAACCCGGCGATAGATTCATAAATGCCAACACTTGTTTCTTGTTCGCATCGCGGAAAAACCAGACGCAACAACAGCGGAGTAACCATGGTCGTGACCAACACCATAATCACCATAATCGAAAAGATTTGCTGGTTAATGATATTGCTGGCCAGACCGACTCCGGCAACGATCAGACCGACTTCGCCGCGCGAAATCATGCCGACACCAACGCGCAGCGATTCCTGGCGATTGAATCCGCATAACAAAGCCGGAATCGAACAGCCAATCACTTTGCCCACAATGGCGACGAGCAAAATGACAGCCATCAACCACAATTGCGAAGAGCTTCCCAACAATGCTCGACCATTCGCTTCCAGGCCGATGGAGATGAAAAAGACCGGAACCAAAATGCTGTAAGTCAGCGGATGAATGCCTTCATCAATTTGGCGTTTGAAGCTGGTTTGCGCGAACAACACTCCGGCAATATACGAACCGGTGATGGCTGCGACCTGGCCTACGTATTGGGCCAATAGTGCGTAAATCAACGCCAGCCCAACTGTTGCCGCCAGCAATGCCTGACTGGCTGGAACCCCGTTGGCAAAATGCAGCAACCGGTCAAAATACCGATGGCCAAACCAAATCGAAGCCGCAAAGAATGCCGCCATCAACACAAAGACCAACACAATTTCCACGACTTTGTTGCCGCCAAACAACGAGTTTGAAATCAATGTCGGCAACGCCGTTTCGGCTGCGTCGGCGGCACCGACGGCGGAAAAAGCGATGACAAACGACAGCACAATGATTCCCATGACGTCGTCAATCACGGCTGCGCCCAGAATGGTCGAACCTTCTTTTGAGCGAAGTTGTTTCAATTCCATCAAGGTTTGCGCCGAAATCGAGACGCTGGTGGCAGTCATCACCGTTCCGATGAAGATGGCTTCGCGCCACCCGAAGCCGAAATAACGAGCGGCAAAGGCTCCGCCAAACATCGGTAACACGACTCCGCCCGCCGCCGCCCAAAACGCGACGCGGCCAACACGTTTCATTCCTTCCAGATCAGTTTCCAAACCGGCGACGAACATCAACAGAATGACTCCGATTTCGGAAAGGTCTTTGATCGTATGTTCCAGCGTGTCAGAAGCTCCGGCAAACGGCCACAGATGCAGCAGGTCAATCACGGTCGGTCCAAGCAACAAACCCGCCAGAATTTCGCCAAAAACTGCCGGTTGCCCCCAACGAACACTGAGGGCGCCCGCTGCTTTGGCAGCAAAAATGATGATGCTTAACAACAGAAGAAGTTGAAGAAGATGAGACATAACGGAATTCTGACATCTGCTGGCGAAGCGGTGAAGCAGGAGGGGAACAAAAAAATAGCGGTGAGTCTTGCGACCCACCGCGTCAAAGAGTCCATCAACTAAGCACCAGCTACGGAAGTAAATCGTAAAAACTTTTTCGGTCGGCTATTTCTTGCTAATCACGATTGGTGAAGAAATAGCTCAGGCCAATGGTGAAGGTGTTTTGGTTGTCTCTCGCCGCTCCCGCCGAATTCGTGAAGAATTTCTGGTTGGAGAAATCGCGGCGGTATTCAAACCGGGTCAGCAAGTTATTGACCAGTTTCACCTCTTGAGTCAGCGTGATGTCTTTGACCGTTTGCGCCACGCCGGTTCTCAACCCGTCTTTGTCGTTGAACACTTCAAAGCGCGGAGAAAAGGCCAATTTGCTGTTGAATGCGTATTTGAAGTAGGCGGCTCCGCCCGTCCATTTGCCACGGTTGCCGTTATTGTCGCCGTCTGAACCGTAAACGAAGTTGCCCAGCAGCGTCAGTTTGTCGTTGACGTAAACCGTGGCCACTGTGTCGGCGATGTGACGCCAGTTGTCTACTTTAGAAACTGCCGGAACGTTCGCCAGCGGAGCTTCCGGTCCAGCCAGATAGGTTTGTGTCAAGGCGAATTTCTTGTTCGGCGTCAGGCCAACCTGAAAACCAACTGTTTTGCCTGCGTTTTTGCCGACATTGTTTTCAAACAGATTGTCCCAGCCATTGACCAGAAATCCGGTCAGCGCAACTTTGTCGTTGAAAGCGTATTTGGCGCGAAGCCCCGTGTGATAGTACGGGCCGAAGGCGAACAGCCAGCCGCGCGAGTAGTTGAAGTTGTCTTTTGTTTCGACCACTTCCGCGCCCACCGGCGTGTAGAACTTACCGAAATCAACGGTCAGGCCCGAACCGATGGGAGCCACGACACTGGCATAAGCTTGCAGCACATGCTTGGTGGCATCATTGCGGCTGGAATCGCTGACCGAAATGATGCGGTCAACCGTTTCGCCCAAGCCTAAATCCACGCGGAAGCCCAACGGATCATCTTTGGAGTTCGCTTTGTTCAAGGTGATCTTAGCCAGTTGCAAGCTGAACGCGTTGTGGCGCACGTCAAAGGCGCGGCCTTGGGTAAACATATCCACTTTATTGTTGTTGTAGCTGTAATACCCATCCACGATTCCGTTGACTTCAACATCGCGGAAGAATTTCAGAACGCTTTCATTCTTCTTGGCTTCTTCCTTCTTGGCATCGTCTTGAACAGCCACAACTTTCGCTTCAACAGGCGCAGGCGCGTCCACTTTGGGCGTTGCGCTGATTGCCGCCGGAGCACTGGCCGGAGCAGGGGCATCGAGCTTGGCCAGCTTTTCTTCCAGTTGGCGAATGCGTTCTTCCAACGCTTCAATCATTTTCGCCGTTTCAACTTTGGTTTCCGCTTTCGCATCCGGAGTGTCTTTCTTTTCTGGCTTTTCAGACTTGGCCGCCGACTTGGGACTGTCTTCGTCGCTCAACGAAGTAGCGGCGAATCCCTGGCCGCCCAGAATGGGGGTCAGAACCAAAGCTCCAACCAAAGCAAGAGCAGAAATTTTCCTTCCGGATTTCCTGATGAGTCGTGATGGATCTATAAATGAAAGAGTTAAGAACATTGTTTTTTCGTGCCTCCGATAGAGTAAGGTGGGCGGAATTGACCTCACCTTTGGATTCGTTGCTCCCTGTCGGCACGGGCTGAGATTGAACCGGTTGCCCGCTTCAGATTTCTCACTCTATACTGCGCCCGATACCGAACAGGTAATGTCTGTTGCCTGTGTGGTTAACCAGGGCTGTGGCGCGGGTGATGTTGCAGCATCACCCAAACGCGCCGCAGCCTTTTCTATGTACGACTAAACTTGTTTCGCTTCCTCGAACGTGACGCCTGCAACGACTCCCGGTTCCAGAATCGGCGTGGCAGAGCTGGGATAAGCACCAATCATGCTGCTCGTCGAGAGTTGGAAGTCGGGGTAAGCCAGCGCGCCCATTTCCGGCAGATCCAAGCCCATCAATTCGGCTTCGGGATCCACGCGATGTCCGACCAGTTTGTCCACCAATTTGTAGATCAGGTAGAAAGCGATGCCGACGAAAACGATGTTGGCGACAATTCCAATGACCTGGGCTAGAAACTGTTTTGCGTCTCCGTAAAACAATCCGCGCACTCCGCCGGGAATCGTGTTGTACAAATCGCCATACGTTCCGTCCGCGAACAATCCCAAACTCAGAACGCCCCAGAGCCCGTTGACGCCGTGGACCGAAATCGCGCCGACCGGGTCGTCAATTTTCAATTTCCGTTCGATGAACAGAATGCTTTCCACTACCAGAATTCCGGCAATCCCGCCGATCAACACTGCCGCCCAACTGGTCACAAAGGCGCACGGAGCGGTGATCGCAACCAATCCGGCCAGCATTCCATTGGCCATCATACTGGGATCGGGCTTGCCCAATCGTTTCCAGACATACAGGCCGCAAATTAATGCACCGGAAGCCGAAGCCAGCATCGTATTGACCGCTGTTACGCTGATACGGAAATCGCCGCCTGCTAAACTTGATCCGGCATTAAATCCAAACCAGCCAAATGCCAGAATGAACACCCCCAACAACGCCATCGGAAGATCGTGTCCAGGCAATGCAACCGGCTTGCCATCTTTGGTGAATTTGCCGATGCGCGGGCCAATCAGTTTGGCCCCGACAAAAGCCGTCACGCCTCCGGTCATATGCACCACGGCGGAACCGGCGTAATCCACAAATCCGTGGCCGAGTCCGAAATTTGCTCCCAGAGTAGACAGCCAGCCGCCGCCCCACACCCAGTTCCCAAAGATCGGATATACCAGCGCTCCCATAAAGAACGAGAAAATGATGAATGCGGAAAACTTCCAACGTTCAGCCATTGAGCCTGTCGGAATGGTCGCGGCGGTATCCATAAACACCATCGCAAAAAGGAAGAAGGCAAACACGCCCACGTCATACGTACCGCCTCCCAGGAAAAACCCTTTCAGGCCAAACAAGCCCATTGTCTTTCCCGCAATGGTGACCGTGAATTCGTGATTCAAGACAGAAGCGGCAGCGCCAAGCGCAGGGATGGAGCCAATTCCTCCCATCATCAACGCAAAGCCGGAAACCCAGAATCCCAACATTCCGACCGCATACACCAACATATTCATCGACATGGTGTGCGCCGCATTTTTCGCTCGCGTAAATCCAGCTTCAGCCAGAGCAAACCCGGCTTGCATAAACATAACCAAAAATCCGGCAAGTAAAACCCACAGAAAGTTGATCGCAATTTTGTTGTGGCCAACAGTGGCGGCAACTTCTTCCAATGTGGGTTTGCCGGCTTCCGCCGCCGTAATATCGCTGGCGGTTCCGGTGGCAGCGCCTGTCGGATCAGCCACGGGCGTGGATGGCGATTGGGCAAAAGTAGGACAACTTGCGCCTTGCAAGACGGCAAAGCCGAATAGCAAACAGAAAACCAGCCCAATAGCTTTTCCTCTTATCATTTGTATGCTCCTTAATCGTGCAAAATGTTGTGCGCCATGCGCGCGAAAAAACTTAGCTATCGTTGCTGGTGCTGGATTGTGATGGATAATTAAATCAGTCAGTCGTTAATCAATGGTCGATCTAATAAGCGCGAACAATTACTGTGAGCCGAAAGGTAGAAACCGCCGTACGCTTTCGGCTCACTTAAGCGGGGTCACACTGCGTTGATGCCCTGCTCCCCGGTTCTGATCCGTACAGCTTCATCCACCGGGAAGATGAAAATTTTGCCGTCGCCGAATTTGCCAGTGCGGGCAGATTTCACGATTGCGTCAACCGCGCCTTCGACAATGTCATCGTCAACAATGACTTCAATTTTGACCTTCGGGACAAATTCCACTTTGTATTCGCTACCACGGTAAACTTCGGTATGCCCTTTCTGTCGTCCGAATCCTCTGACTTCACTGAGCGTCATTCCCTGCACACCCAGCGCCTGTAAGGCGTCTTTCACCGCTTCCAATAGATGCGGACGAATGATGGCTTCAATCTTTTTCATAGTTTCTCCATTCTGAATTTACGGATTTAGAACTGCGAATTACTGTTCCAGAACTTTGGCGCTGCCAAAAACCGGTTGGCCAGTCGAGCCTGCGCCGTGACTTAGCACACCAGCAACTCCCAGGTCGGAATCAATGTTATAACCTTCCTCACCGTGTTGGCTAAGGTCGAGCCCGGCGATTTCGTCGTCATTACTGACACGCACTCCGATCACCAGATCAACAATCTTCAAAATGATCAGCGATCCGACCATTCCCAACACGATGGCAATTCCCGAGGCGATCAATTGGTTCAACACCTGTTTCGCGTTGCCTTCAATCAGACCAACCGGGCCGCCACTGTAAACGTCGTTGACCACCTTCGTCGCAAAAACGCCGGTCAGAATCGCACCCGTGAAACCGCCTACGCCGTGTACGCCAAACGCATCCAGCGAATCATCGTAACCAAAGCGTTTTTTCAACTCGGTCACCGCGAAGAAACAAACCACGCCCGCGATTAAGCCAATCACCAATGCAGACATCGGCGAGACAAACCCTGACGCCGGAGTAATGCCGACCAAACCGGCAACCGCTCCCGAAATCGCCCCCAACACTGTCGGTTTGCCCTGCTTCAACCATTCAACAAACGTCCAACCCAGGGCCGCCGCCGCCGCGCCAAAATGTGTCGCCACAAACGCGCTGGTCGCCAATTTGCCAGCCGCAACCGCGCTGCCCGCGTTGAATCCGAACCAGCCGACCCACAGCAGACAAGCGCCAATCACGCTGAGCACCAGGCTATGCGGAGCAAACGGAGTTTTCGGATAACCAAGCCGTTTGCCCAAATAAATCGCGCAAACCAATGCTGAAAACCCTGACGAAATATGCACCACCGTGCCGCCAGCAAAATCCAGCGCCGGAATTTTCCCGTTCAGAATTGGCAAGGCCAGCAAGCCGCCATTGCCCCAAACCATATGCGCCAAGGGAAAATAAACCACCACTGCCCACAAGATCGTGAACGCGAGCATCGCGCTGAACTTCATTCGTTCAGCAAACGCGCCAGTAATCAACGCAGGCGTGATAATGGCGAACATCAACTGAAACATCATGAAAGTCTGGTGCGGAATCGTCGCGGCATAAGTCGTATTCGGATCGCCGCCAACGCCTTGTAAAAACGCAAAAGTCAATTTGCCAAAGAACGGAGTGCCGTCGGCGAAGGCAATGCTGTAGCCAAACAAGGCCCACAATACGGTTATGACTCCCATCATAATGAAGCTCTGCATCATCGTGGCCAGCACGTTCTTTTTGCGTACCAAGCCGCCATAAAACAGCGCTAAGCCAGGGCCAGTCATCATCAAAACCAATGCGCAGCAAACCAGCATCCAGGCATTGTCACCAGAGAGTTGTGCGCCAGCGACTGCGGCTTCCGCCTTGGTCAAGCGCTCTTCGACGGATGGAGTTTGAGCCAGAACCGTCAATGAAGTGATCAAGGATCCCAGTATGCCTAGCACAAGGCTACGCCCCATAAATTTTGTTCTCATAACTGTTGCTTCCTTCGTTGAGTGGAATGGGTTGGCTGTTTCATTGGACAGCCGTACTGCATCTACAAATTCTTGCTGCTTGGTTCCCCAAGCGATTGACGAAGCGCGTCTTCGATGGTCGGCAAGTCTTGATCCGCCAACTTTTCTCCCGTCGCATTCGTCACATAAAAAATATCCAGCGCAAGATGCTTTTCGGTCGCCACCTTTGCGAACACGATGTCCAGGTCGAGTGCCGTGAGAGTGCTGGCAATCTTGTAAGCCAAGCCCAGCCTGTCCCCCGTCATCACTTCCAGGATCGTGCTCTTATTTGATGAATAATTATCCCAGCTAAAGCGTGTTGGCGCGGCTTTGAGCATCTTGCGCCGTGAGGAAAACTTCGAGTTCGATTGCGCCCGCAATCGCTTTTCGACTGCGGCGGAAATGTCGGATTCACCACTGATCGCCCGCTTGAGCGCCAGGTCAATCTGTTCCCAGCGAGCCGGATCGTTGATCGGTTCGCCTGCCGAATCGCGTACTTTGAAAGAATCAATCGCTACACCATCGGCGCGGGTGTTTAATTGCACGCTCAGAATGTTGACGCCTTGCGCGGTCAACGCTCCGGCAACAGCGGCAAACAACCCTCTGCGGTTGCGGGCAGCCAAATGTAAATCGGTGGATCGGGTTTGTGTGTTCACTCGCCAACCGGTTTTGACCAGCCTGGAATTGAGCGACGCTGCTAACCGCACATGCTCGATAATCGCTTGCGGTGGCGTGAAGCGCGCATAATCTTCCGGGAGCAATTTGAAATGGCGGCGAACTTCGTCCGAGTCCACTTCGTTGCCGAGCATTCGCGCTATGCGTTGCCGCAAGGGTTCGGTTTCGCTTTCTCCCTCTTCCGGCAGCAAAACGCCGCGAGCTTTTGTGTAAAGCTCCCAAATCAGCGCGTCTTTCCATTCGTTCCACATTCCCGGCCCGACGCCGTGAATGTCTCCGAACGTCAACATGCAAAGCAGATTCAGGTTTTCAACGGTTCCCATCTGCGCGGCGAAATCGTGAACGACCTTTTCATCGCTCAGGTCACGGCGTTGGGCAATATGCGACATCAGCAAGTGCTGACGAACCAAAAAGATCACCTGCTCGGCCATCTTTTCTTCCAGTTGCAACCGCGCGCATAACCGTTTGGCGATCTCCACTCCTTTTTCAGTGTGACCACCGCCCAAACCTTTGCCGATGTCGTGCATCAGCAACCCCAGATGTAACACTGCCAGGTCGCTGATCTGACCGTAAACATTTCGGTAACGTTCAAACTGCCTGCTGCGTGAATTCGCCAGTTCGTCTAAAGCTTCAATCGTCCGCAGCGTGTGTTCATCCACGGTAAACCGATGATAAAGATCGTGCTGCACCAGACAGGTCACCCGCCCGAATTCCGGCAGGTACTTGCCCAAAAAATCCAGGTCGTGCATCAATCGCAACCCGGCCGCGACTTTTCCTTTGACGCGCAACATTTTCAAGAACGATTCCGTGACTTCCGGCGAGGAACGAAACGTTTTATTGACGTTTGGCAATGATGCTTGAATTGTTTCCTGTAATGCGGAACTGATGCGCGCCCCTGTCGCTTGGGCATAACTGAACGCCAGCAACATTTGCTGGCCGCTCAGTTTTTCATTCGACTCGGCCAGCTCCAGTTCGCCGTCTCGCATTACAAATCCGCCAGCCGCCGTGGCAAACGCGCTGGCTTTTGAACCGAGTCGAGAGCGCGAAAACCAGCCTTTCTTTTCGTGTTTCTGCGTCGCCCGCTGCAAGTAAGATTCAGCCAGCCGGTGCAATCGCCGCGCGTGCAAATAGTAATCGCGCATAAAAAGCTCTGACGCTTGCTGTTGCGGCGTGTCCGCATAATTCAGATTGCGCGCCACTAGTTGCTGCAAATCCAGGGATAGCAAATCGCTCTTGCGGTTGGTCAGAAAGTGAATCTCGTTTCTGACGCGGAGCAAAAAATCGTAAGCCGCGTTGATTGCCTTGGCGTCTCGTTCATACATCACGCCTTGTTTAACCAGACCACTGATCGTGGCAACTCCGTGCGACACCCGCGAAGCCCAGAACAATTCGTGCAGGTCGCGCAAACCGCCTGCCGTCTCTTTGACGTTCGGCTCCTGCAAACAGGCCGCATCGCCAAACTTGCCGTATCGTTCCAAACGAACGACAGACAATTCGTCTAACAATTCGCGTTTCTTCTTTTCAAAAATCTCCTCGTCCAGCCGCTCGCCCAGTTCTTCAAACAATTCCTCGCTGCCCCATAACAAACGGGACTCGATCATAGAATTGCGAGTGATGACATCCTCTTTTGCCTCTGACAAACATTCAGCCATCGAACGCACGCTGTGCCCAACACTGAATCCAACGTCCCACAACGAATACAAAATCGCTTCACTTAACTTAGCAGCGCGTTCAGCTTCGCGGCGGCCTTTATAAAGAAACATCACATCAATGTCGGATTGCGGAGATAGTTCCTGACGGCCGTAACCTCCCAAAGCGACGATGGCAAAATTTCCCGCATCAACAACTCCGCCCAAACGCTCTTCAACCGCCAACCGCGCGATGCGATTGATCAGCAGGTCAACCACTAAAGACCTGGCCGCCACGATTTGCGATCCACTGATCCCGAACCGATGACGCAAGTGCAGCCGCTGTGTTTCGATCTTCAAAAACTTCTTCAGCGCCGCCAAGCGGTCAACCGAGCCAGACAGCTTTTCAATTCGCCGCAGCTTTTCCCCTGCATGTTGTTCGATTGTCGCCAAATTGATCTGCATTGTTGTTGAACTCGCTATTACCTAGGCAATGCCGATGCCACACTGTTCCGTCTGGCGCCTGAGCCGGTTTAACTGGCACAGCCATTGAAGATGTTCTATTTGAGCGCTTTCCTAGGCCAGAATTGGTAAAACCAAGAAAACAACATTTCCGTGAGATCGAGAGTCAAGTAGAACAATTTTGTAGAATGAGCGGCAAATCCCTTCAAAGCCAGCCAACATGACAACGACAAAACTGTCGCTATCAAACCACCGTTCAACATTTTTGTCCGACACTTCGCCAGAGATATTGTTCGTCAGTAAATCTCTCTACAAACCGATTTGCGTCTTTGAACATAGAATGTATTCTTGCTGCCTTTCTCCTAAGACCCGTAACGTGCGGATTCATAATTCATAAAAATGATGGCTAATTCAGTTACTTCTACTTCGTTTGACCAATTAAGGCCGAAAATACACCTACTCTTCCTGTTGTCTCTGACTGCGTTGATTTACATCGGCAGCGCCTGGAATCCCGCGTTGCAAGACGATGCCGATGCCAGCCATTCCGTAGCCGCTCGCGAAATGGTCGAACGCGATGACTGGGTGACACTTCATATCAACGGAATCCGTTACCTGGAAAAGGCTCCGATGATGTACTGGGCAATGGCGCTGTCATACAAAGTGTTCGGAATCACGGAATTTGCGACCAGGCTCCCCTTGGCCATTGCAGCAATCTTGTTGGTTGCAATTGTTTATCTCTTCGGCAGTTGGATGAACGGCGCGCGCGCAGGCTTCTATTCCGGTTTGGCGACGGCAACAGGGCTGGGATTTTATTTGTGGACGCGCATTATGATTCCCGAAATTATTCTGGCCTTCTTTCTGACAACCGCCTTTTACTTTTTCCTGAAGGTTTATTACGAAGAACTGGAATCACGTTGGGCCTATGTCTTCTATGCCTGTATGGCGGCGGCGGTGTTGACCAAAGGCTTAATTGGAATTGTTTTTCCTGGCGGAATCCTGTTCGTATTCGTGCTGCTAACCAATGGCTGGCGGCGATTGTGGAAGTTGCGGCCAATCACTGGCGTGTTGTTATTTCTGACCATCGCAGTTCCCTGGCATGCATTGGCCACATGGAGAAACGACAAATTCTTTTGGTTCTACTTCGTCAATGAACATTTCCGTCGTTTTCTGGGCACGCGCTACCCCGTGGATTACGACACAGTGCCGCTGGTTTCATTCTGGTTATTGCATCTGGTCTGGCTGTTTCCATTCAGCGTGTTTTTGCCGTTGGCGGCGCAAAACCTTCGCATGTTGTGGCGACCTATTGAGCGCGAAAACCAGCTTCGTTTGTTTGCCTGGTTGTGGGTGTCGGTAGTGGTGTGTTTCTTTTCGTTTTCGACTCGGCAGGAGTATTACACGTTTCCGACTTATCCAGCGTTGGCTCTGTTGGCTGGCACCGGGCTGGCGCGCGGTGAAAAGATTTCATCACGCTGGGTCACTGGCGGACAAGGTTTGTTGGCAGTCTTGGGCGTAGTCATTGGGTCAGTCCTTGGATATTTAGTGTTCGCGTCGTGGAATGTCATGGCTCCGACGGATATTTCTCAAGCTCTGACTTACAACCCGGACAGTTATAAACTCGCGCTGGGGCATATGTCCGATCTGACGACCGGAGCATTTGCGCTGTTAAGAGTGCCAGCCGCAGGCGCAGCGATTTCATTGGCCGTCGGTTTTCTGATCGCGCTTCTGTTTCGACTAAAACAGAAACCGATTCAAGCTTCGATCATGACAGCGCTTGCGGTGGCCTGCTTTATCTATTTCGCGCACATGGCGCTTGGAGTGTTTGAGCCGTACTTGTCATCAAAAGGCCTGGCGAACAGCATCAAGCAACGGTTGGCGACGGGCGATGTCGTCGTCATCAACGGCGAATACGACAGTGGTTCCAGCCTAGGTTTTTACCTGCCGCAAAAATTGCTGATGCTGAACGGGCAGATGGCGGGGCTGGAGTTCGGTTCGCGCTATCCCGATGCGCCGAAGGTTTTTATAAACGACAGCGAATTCGCCGAATTGTGGCGCGGCGACAAACGCGTGTTTTTGTTCACCGCCGACCGCGATTTCGCGGCAGTCAAAAGCGCTGTGACTGGCGAGATGTTCAAAATTGCCAGCGCCGGTGAAAAGTCTGTTTACAGCAACCGGCAGTAATCAGCACACTGAAAGGACTGGAATGATTACCCCAAAATCGAAATTGAGCTTACGGATTGTCGCAATTATTTGCCTGCTCATCGCCTTCGCTGAAATTGCCAGCGCGCAAGCGTTACAGCCCGGACAGATTGATGAGTTCACAGGAAAACCGCGCGTTGTCGTGTTAAGCGATATGGGCAACGAACCGGACGACCAAATGTCTTTTGTGCGCTTGTTGCTGTATTCCAACGAACTCGACCTGGAAGCGATGATTGCGACGACTTCGACGTGGCAGAAAACCAAAGTCCAGCCCGAAACCATGCACAAGATCGTTGCCGCATATGGCCAGGTGCGAGCCAACTTGCTCAAACATGCTGCCGGTTGGCCGGAAGCCGCGAAGCTGGATGCCATCGTGACTGCCGGACAAACGGCGTATGGAATGGCAGCGGTTGGCGCGAACAAAATGTCGCCTGGAGCGGAGGCGATCATTCGCGCAGCGGACAAAGCGGATCCGCGTCCGTTGTGGATCACACTGTGGGGCGGAGCCAACACTCTGGCGCAGGCATTACAGCACGTCCGAGCGACACGTTCGCCTGCCGAAGTGGATAAATTTGTCGCCAAGCTTCGCGTCAGTTCGATCTCCGACCAGGACGACGCTGGCCCGTGGATTCGCCGTGAATTTCCCAACCTGTTTTACATTGTTACTCCCAGCAGCCCTGATAGCGGTGAATACCTGTACGCGACCTGGACCGGCATCAGCGGAGATTTTTATTACCGCAACGGTCAGGGAGCAGACGGCAGCACGATCACCAACGAATGGCTGGAAAAGAACATTCGCGCCAAAGGCCCGCTGGGAAAATTCTATCCGGAGTTTGCGTTCATCATGGAAGGCGACACGCCGTCGTTTCTTGGCCTGACAAACAATGGGTTGAACAGCTTTCGCAATCCGAGCTGGGGAGGTTGGGGCGGGCGTTACATTTGGCGGCAACCGCATGGCGAAACGCATCCGATCTGGACGCAAGGCGGTGATCTGTTTCGCCGAGTCACCTCGCAAGATTCTGTCGTCGGCACAGATGGCAAAACATACATTTCAGATCAGGCGACGATCTGGCGCTGGCGCACAGCCTTTCAACACGAATTCGCCGCGCGGATGGATTGGACGTTCAAACCGTTTGCTGAAGCCAACCACAATCCGCTGGTCACAGTGAACGGCCAGGACGGAACCGCTCCCATCGTCATTGAAGCGCAAGTTGGCAAACCCATCACGCTTGATGCTAGCGCGACTCGCGATCCCGACGGCAACAAACTCAGTTACCAATGGTTCCACTACGAAGAAGCCGGCTTCGTTCCCGGAGCCAATCTGGCGGCAGTGACCATCGCTCAAGCCAACACGGCCAAAACGACTGTCACCGCGACATCGGCTTGCCGCCCGGTTTGGCGTCCAATGAACCGTCCGTGTCCGACCGGCGTTGCTCACATCATTTTGGCGGTCACAGATAGCGGTTCGCCCGCGCTAACTACTTACCGGCGAGTAATTTTGAACGTAAAAAGCGCTGCGCCTCAATAATCCTCGCACGCCTCATCAAGTTTCGTCCGCGTGGCCCTCCAAAAATCGAAGCAGCCACGCCTTTGCCAAACGCCAATCGCGCCGGACGGTTTCCGGAGAAACCTGCAAGGCTTCGGCCATTTCGGCTTCATTCAATCCGCCGAAAAAACGCAGTTCAACAACTCTGGCTTTACGTGGATCCAATTTGGCCAGAGCGGTCAGGGCTTCGTCCAAGGCAACCAAATCCGTGTGCATTTCCTTCCCGGCGACCAGTGCTTCGTCCAGAAGAACATGTTCGGCGCTGCCGCCGCGTTTGCGAGCCTGCCGTTCGCGCGCGGCATCCACCAGAATTCGCCGCATCAAACTGGCTGAAATCGCAAAAAAGTGTGCGCGGTTTTGCCAATCCACGTTGCTGGCGTCAATCAGCCGCAGATACGCTTCGTTAACCAGCGCAGACGTTTGCATGCTGTGACCGGCGCGCTCCTTTCGCATAAACCTGTGAGCAATGCGGCGCAGTTCCGCGTGAACTAACGGAATCAGCCGCTCCAACGCCGCTTCGTCGCCTTCGCGCCAGGCAAACAGTAATTTGGTCACTTCCGCCGAGCCTGAATTGTTTGTCGAAGCCATCTTTCCCCTTATTGGCCGTGTCAGTTTTGTCAGTCATTGGCTCTAATTCGCTGAAAACGCGGTGATTATAGCCTGCCAGCTCAGCTGAGAAAAAAAAATTTCATCGCCTTTACCGGTTTTCTCTGCCCTTTCCGCATAAGCCACCGAGAAAACAAAACCCTTGGAGGTGAAGCGATGAAACGCACTGCTGGCAACTTAATCTTTTGGCAAACCATAGTTCGATCCGTGGCGATGACTGTGCTGGTCGGAATTCTGGAAGCGTTGGCTTTTGCTCAAACGATCAGCGATTTGTCAGGAGTTCGCAATAGTACCGGCATGCGTCGCCTGACCGACAAACAGTTGCAGCAAATCCGGGAAACCCTGAGCCAGAAAAGCGGTTTTGTGGAATTAGGCTTTGACAGCCAGGGCGCGCTGACGCTGGGGAATCGCCAAAATACGGTGGGAGGTTCGGCGACGGCTCGCGCGTTGTTGGTCGCGGCGGTGGACAGCGACAATTTGTATGAATTGGAAAACCACGACCGGTCAGAGTCTGTCGCCTTCGCACAGATTTTCGAACGTGGAGATCGCGTGATCAGCCAAACTCGCAAAATGTCTACTGTGTACCAATTGCAGATTGATTTTGCGGACTTCGGCCAACTGAGCGGTTCGAATGAAGCCAAAGCGTCGTTTGATCTGGGAATCACTTTGCTGCACGAATTGGTTCACGGAGTGTTCAACCTGCAAGACCCCCAGGAGATGAACCAGATCGGCGATTGCGATGCACACATCAACCAAATCCGTCGCGAACTGCGTTTGCCCGAACGGTTGTATTACCACCCAATCGTCACCACGGTGAAAACCGGGTTGAGCAAAATTGTCATCGTTGCTCAATTGGAGTTCGTTGAAGCCAGCACTGGTCGAGGCGCGAAATTTAAGTTGAACTGGCTGCCCGTCAATATTTCGCCCAGCACTCGCAACATTGCCCAATTGCAAACGGGAGCAATGAAAGCTCGTTGACGTTGACTCTCTGCCAGCAAAAGGATCAGCTCCAATTGCCCAGCGCTTTTCGGGTTTGAACAATCTGGCCCAAGTGATAGGCGTTGTGATCGGCGACCAGCAGGATTTCGCGCAAATAGGTGTGGCCGTTTTCGCCGTGTGGAATTTCCGCCGTCAAGTCCACATCCGTGTTTTGCGCCAGTTGAATGACTTCTTCGAGATCGGCAAAGAACGCGGCGACCGAGTTTGCCCACATGTCTTCCGTCACGGCTTCTGTCGGCTGAGGCCAATACCCATCTGGAAATGACGGCGACACCCACGAAGCGTCAACCGTGTAGCGCAAAATGTCTTCCTGCGCCAACCGCATATGCTCCCAGTCTTCCCAAACGGAATGCTCACCGTTTTCCGGCCGCACATTTCGCAAAGTCGGCGTCAAACCATTCAGCGCCTGCTGAGCAGTAACGTGTGCCTGCCCGCCACGCAGCAAGTCAACAAGGTTTTGTCGCAAAATCGAATCGTTCATTT
>DAOMFR010000077.1:26152-31661 GCA_035429885.1 Blastocatellia bacterium | reverse complement strand
GGAAAAATCGTCGGCATTTATGTCGGCAAACAAAAAGGCGAAGGCAAAACCGAAGTCGCCTCCGCCGAACTGATCGCAGATTATGGATTGCGCGGAGATCGCCACGCAGGTCATGACCAACGTCGTCAAGTTAGCCTGTTCGCGAAAGAAACTTTCGACCAGCTTTTGGCCGAAGGCTTCACCGCCGCGCCTAACCAACTCAGCGCCAACCTTTTCACCGAAGCCATCAAACTCAATGCACTGAAACCCGGCATGCGGTTGCGCGTGGGCCAGGCGCTACTGGAAATCGTCGAAGCCCGGACTCCCTGCCGTAACATCACCAAAATAGACACTCGTCTGCCCAAACGGCTGTACGGCCAATGCGGCCAACTCGCGCGCATTCTGGAAGGCGGAATCGTGCAACCTGGTGACACAATCGAGCTCCTTCAAGACGAACGCCAGATGAGTTTGGCATTCGCTTGAAGATCAGCGCCCCCTGTAATCCTTTAGAAAAACCGAACCGTGTAACTTACGCGCACGCCGCGACCGATTTCCGGCGCAATGTCTTTCAGGAACGACAAGTGGTTGAAATACAGCTTGTTACCCAGGTTAAATCCGTTGACTGAAAAGATGTGCGCGGCGTGTTTTTCGGCAATCGTGTACGAAGCCAGCACGTTGACGATGCCATACCCGGCGGTTCGCTCTTCGTTGGTGAACAGCCGATTTTGATCCCGCGACATCACCACTTCAGGATTCAGCCGGAAGGCTCCAAACTGAAAATCTACGCCTAACCGTCCACGCAGAGGCGGAATGCGCGGCAACGGAGTTCCGGTCGCCGTCAGTTCAGCGTTGACGTAATCCAACCCGCTGTTCAGCCAGATGTTTTTCTTCAACCCGACGCTGACATCAGCTTCAACTCCCTGATAACGACTGTCCGCTTGGCTGTATCTGGCCACGGGCAAATTGTCTTCCCGATCGCCGGTCGGAGCCAAAAACACAAAGTCATTGAATTTGTAATTGAAATAATGGCCTTCGGCGCGAACGCGTTCGGACGAATGGCGCAGCGACAGGTCAATACCGTCGCCGCGTTCGCGTTTCAGGTTCGAATTGCCGATTTCAAACGTCAGATTCCCCGGATGCGGACCGTTGTTGTAAAGCTCGTCCAGCGACGGCGCTCGATACGAATGCACGTAGTTGGCGGCAAACACCCCGTGTTCCCATAGCGGAACGCGTATGCCGAGCGCGCCGGAAAATCCTGTAAACGAACGGTCGCTCAATCCCGAAGTGCTGATCGGAGTGTACCCGTTGTGTTCTATTCGCCCGCCGAATTGCAACGCCACACGTTTCAAATCAATGGTTTCAACCGCAAACGCGGCAAAGGAATTTTGTGTCGTCGGCGGAGCCAGCGCTTCATCACCCACAGTTTTGAAATCGCGATAAAAGCCTGAAACGCCAAAGCTGCCGGTCAATTTCCCGACGGCTTTTTGTTCAAAGAATGAGCGGTATGAATAGGTCTTATTGAAAAACGATGTTTCGGGCGTTCCTCCGACCAATTCTTGATGTTTGTAATCGGTGTAATCAAACGTCAGGTGAACGTGCTCCAGCCCCGCCCCCACATCATTCAACCCTGTGTTCAGGCGCACGCCATGACGGCGCATATCCAGTTTGGCAATTTCCGGGTCAACTTCCGTCGAATCATACGGCACGCCATAAAAGTTATTGTTGTAACTGTAACTGGCATTGAAAAACCCTTTGCCGGTGAAATAACCGCTGCCGCCGGTGAAATCGTAATTGCGCAAACCGGAATTCAGGACTTTGCCAAGCGCCGAGCTGTAATCGCCGGATTTTTGACCGCCCCCATTTCCCCACATCAGCCATTTACCTTTGCCAAATTCCAATCCGGCGCTGACTCCGCCCAGGTTTTGCGTGGAAGCGCCGACGCCGGAAAAGTATCCGTGCAAGCCTTCGTGTTGCTGTTCATGACCGCTGACGGCATTGACCAACCCTCCAATGGCGTTGCTGCCATACAGCAAGGTCGCCGGGCCGCGCACAACTTCGATCTTTTCAACCGAAAGCACATTGATCGGTTCGCCGTGGTCGCCCGACGTGGAAGACAAGGAACCAGAACGGATTCCGTCCTGAGCCACCAGCACTCTGTCGCCATCGAAACCACGAATCACAGGCCGCGAGGCTCCTGGGCCAGAACTGCGCTTGGCGATTCCAGTTTGTTTGTCCAGGGCTTCGCCAAGCGATGACGTGTCTCTTTCCAACAGCGCAGTGGCATCCAGACTGTTGACACTTTGAAAGGATTCCAGGGCCGATTGTTCGTTGCCCGTCGCCGACACCGTTACCTGATCGCGCAATCCTGTCAGTTTCAACTTCAAATCCGCCGTCGCGGTTTCTCCGGCTTTGACTTCGACCCGTTCAATGACATCCGGCAACCGATCGAACTTGGCGACCAGATTGTAAACGCCCGGCGGCACATCTTTGAATTCGTAGGCGCCTTTTTCGTCTGTTGTTGTCGAGCGCTTCAACTGGACGATGACGACAATCACGTCGTGAATTTCCAGATTTTGCGATTCCAGCGAAACTGTTCCCTTGACCGTTCCCATTCCTTGCCCAAATCCGACCACAGCCAGACTGAACAAACAACAAACTGACAGGACGAACATCAAACCATGTTTTTTGAGGTACATTCGAGAATTCCCTTCCCAGATTTAATTTCGATTGAATAAATTGAGCTAGCTTATGATACCAAGGTCAGAACTTGGCCAGCATTAAGGTTTTTATGAAGCGACCTGATTGGCGGATGAGTGGTCGTTTTCCGGCAATGAACGGTGTGGCGGATTGGTCTGACTTAAAGCTTTTTCCTCATTCCCAACGTCAGTGGTTGATACCCGGCAGCTTCCCAAAATCGTCGCGCTGTTTCGTTGATGTACAGCACTTGAAGCTCCGTCACAGGAATGGATTGCGCCAGCAACCATGTTTCGGCGGCGGATAATAGTTGACGGCCGATCTTTGTGCGCCGTTCCGCCGGGTGAACATAAATTCCGGCAATGTATCCGCCGACCAATTTGACGTTCGGTCGCGGACGGCGCAGCAACACATTGACGGCATTTCGCGCAGCCTGTTCCATTCGATCCAGCGCCCAGCGCAAAAGTCCCAATTCTTCCCGCGTCAATTTTTGCCCCTGAACCATAACTTTAATGAAGCCGATCACTTCGCCGTTTTTTTCGGCCAGGAAGAATCGATTGTTCGGGCGAAGCAGTTGTTTGCGAATCTCTTCCGCGCTGGCTGCCCACCCCGTCAATTCCCCCATGGCTTCGTTGAGCGATTTTTCGTACAACAGCAATTGCCGCGAAAGCGCAGCCAGCGATTCGGCATCGTTGGTTTTCGCGGCACGGATCAAGAATGAATCTCTGTCGTCCTTGGTCATAAGAGAAATGTGGCGGCGGCAAACGGCGTGTTTGACCGTCCGCGAAAGCATACGCGATAATCCTCGCTGATTTAAGCTCCTCCCAACATAGACTGAAATTCCATGCTCAAATTTGTCGTCACCGTCATTGCCGCCGTACTGTTGTCGTTGGCCGAATCTGCCATCGCACAGACCAAACCCGTCAATTACGGCCCGGTGATCAAAGCTTATTTGACCGGGCTGGACGAAGAAACAACTGAGTTGGAGTTTCAATTTCGTCATCAGGAAATTACACGCGCCGTGTACGAACGCACCAAACAGCGATTGGCGGTGCGACGCCGTTACGTCGAACGAACCCTTGCCAAAACCGCCGTGGATCGCGTGCCCGAATTGCAGGTGCTGGCCGATGACGAACTCGGCATTTTGAAGCTGGGATTCGAGCCGAATCTGGACAACGTGGAACTCGGGGCCGAGCTCGGCGGACGCTGGCGAGTCGTCGGCATCGAACGAATCGGCGACCGGTTTTTCGTGTTGGAAAAATTGTTGCCAGCGGAAGTCAGCCGTCTGGTTCCTGAACGCAAGCTCGGCCCGGACATCAATATCAACGATGTCATCGAAACTCTGATCGTCCGCGAAGAAACCAACGCCCCGCCTCCTCAAACCATTCCCCAAACGGAACCGACAGCAGCGACAATCGAACCGGCAACTGTAGCTTCCGTCGAACCCAAACCAATCGTTCAGTCCAGTCTGGAAAAACGAAACCCACAATTGCTTCACATGTACCTGCCGGAATACACCGCCAAAGCGCGTGAAAAAAAACTTGAAGGGGATTTGCTCCTCCGTGTGACATTGCAACGCGACGGCAAAATCAAAAGAGTGAAAGTTGAAAAGGGACTGGGCCAGGGGTTGGATGAACGCGCCGTTGAAGCCGTCAAGCGAATGGCATTTTTGCCCGCCGAACTCAACGGCCAACCGGTCGACGCCAGCTTGCAGATTGTGTTCAGCTTCAAACTGGAAAAGGTAACGCTATACATCGGTGAAGCGGAATTGATAAGAGGAGACAAGTAGTGCAATTGTCGCCAGATTTTTTGCGGAAGCCTCCAAACGAGTGGACTCGGCGCGAGATGTTGAAGGCTTCGGTCGCATCCGTCACAAATATCGGCCTGGGAGTGTTGGGATTCGGCTGCGTCGTGCGGCAATCGGTGGAAGTCACTCGCCTGGATGTCAGGCTCAAGGATTTACCGCCAGTGTTCGATGGATTGACCATCGCCCAACTGACGGACATTCATCATGGGTTTTACACCGGACTGGAATATATCCATCGCTGTATCGAAATCGTCAACAGCCTTCAGCCAGACGTGATTGTCCTGACCGGAGATTTCACCTACGGCGGTCAAAAATACGTGGAACCGTGCGCTGAAATCTTGCGCGGATTGCGCGCCCGCGCCGGAACGTATGCCGTCCTGGGCAATCACGATTATTACGTTGGCGCTTCGTCGGTAGCCACGGCGCTGAAAACCGCTGGCTGCACGGTGCTGATTGACGGCTTAGATCGGCTGGAATTGCGCGGAGAAAAATTGTGGCTGGCGGGCGTGGATGATTTGTATTACGGAACGACTGATCCCAAACAGTTGCTCCGCGACATTCCACGCGAAGCCACGCGCATCGTGCTGGCGCATAACCCCGATTTCATCGAAGAGTTTGCCGCCAAAAACCAACGCGTAGATTTGATGATTTCCGGCCACACGCACGGTGGCCAAATCCGCTTTCCCATCGCCGGAGCGCCGCACGTTTCTTCGGCTTATGGCCAGCAATACATCATCGGTTTGAATCACAAAGACGACATGCAGATTTATACTTCGCGCGGCATCGGAACAGTTTTCCTGCCGACGCGCGTTGATTGCCCGCCGGAAATCGTCCAGTTCACATTGCGAACAGCTTGATTCAGTTCGCAGCCTGCCGTCGCATTTCTGCACGAATCAATTTGGAAATGGGATTCCACGGGCGGAGCTGCGACACAAAATCCAGCGCGTGTTCCGCGCCGCGTTCTTTGACCAGCTTTTGCAATTCGGCGGATTGCGCGTCGCCTTCGCCTGAAAAACTCAGTGCGGCGGC
>DAOMFR010000077.1:8853-26052 GCA_035429885.1 Blastocatellia bacterium | reverse complement strand
GGCAACACATCAAAATCGCCTTTGACTTGCAGCGTATCGAATAGCACATCGCCCGTCGCGTCGGCGGTAATCACCTGGCGTCCGGTTTGGTCCGTTTCCTGCGCCGACACAATGCGGTCGGAGATTGCCGCATTGAACCCAACCCAATCCTGCACAGCCTGAGCAAACTGAAACGGGATACTGGCGAACACCAGTCGTTCAATTTGTGAACCGGCGTTTTTCAGATTCTCGCAACAGAAAATATCCAACGGGCGTTTCACGTCCGATTTGACGCGATACAAAATCGCTTCGGCCAGTGCGGTCGCAATTTCCGGCAGATTGTCCGGACGGACAGAAGTATAAATTTGATCGGCGCGGGCGACTTCCTGCGCAAAAGCTTCACTGGGCATGGTGACTGCCCGAACACCGCGCACTTCGAGAGTGGCTTCGACCGCCCCCTTGGTCACGACATCAAATCCATGCCGGTTGATGGAACCGACAACTTCTTCGCGCCGAGCGGCAAAGACAACTTCGTGGCCTTGCATGGTCAGCGCCACACCCAACGCGCCCAACCCAACTCTTCCTGCTCCGATGATGACTACTCTCACAAAACCTCCGAAATAGTTCGCAGTTCACAGTTCGCGGTTCGCAGTTAAACGGATAAAGATTTCGATAAGCCGTTGAGCAATCTGCCAACTTCTCCAGCAAGTTCCATCAAAACCGCAACTTGTTTTTGCTCTAAATACTTGAGCCATCCAGCGATCAGAATTTGCGTGTCGGCTTCGCGCAATGATCCATAGGCAATCGAAAGAAAGTGCAGAAACTCTTTTGCTGAATTACGCCCTTGCCCTTCCGCAATGTTCGACGGAATCGAAACACAAGCTCTTCTGAGTTGCGAGCAAAGCCCATACGTTTCTTCTTTCGGGAACGGTTTACTCGCCAAATAAACTTGTTCGACCAAATCCATCGCTCGCTGCCAGACAATCAGATCACTATAAATCTTCGTTGCCATATCTTTTCCTAAAACCACAGACTGCGAACTGCGAACTAGCGAAGCAATGCTTCAACCTTTGCCAGCAATTCTTCAAATACAAGATTTCGTTTGCTCAGAAAATCATCCGCGCCGGATTGCAGCGCTTCGATCTTGTCTTCGACGCCTTGCCGCCCGCCGAGCAAAATCACAGGCGTTTCGCGTTTGGCTTTGCGGAGTTCACGGCACACATCAAAGCCGGATTTGTGTTCCAGCAAAGCGTCCAGCAGCAAAAGTTGATACGTTTGATATTGATTGGTCGAACGTTCGAACGCCTCACGGCCATCTTGCGCGCGTTCGACCAGATAATTTTCGACTTCCAACCCGCGCTGCAAAATTGCCGCTAAATCTTCGTTGGCGACGGCAACCAAAATGCGTTGGATTTCGGGTAACTGTTGAGATTGCAATCCGCCGGTTAATGACAGGTGCGCCAGCGAAAGTTGAGCCGTACCGCCCATCACAGGCAAGACCGAAGTCATTGCCGGTTGCACATCGGAAAGCGTCGCCGACATCAACTTGGCTTCGACGCGGCGAAGTTCAGCCAGCGCTCCCAACTTGGAAAACGCGGCGCGGGCTTCTTCCAAATGCGCGCGCGCGGATTCACGGCGACGCTGCGCCATCCGCAATTCGCCAATAGCCGCATGGTTGAGCGCCGTGCGAAATGGATCGCTGATGGTTTGGAAAATTGAAAGGCTCTGACTGAAACAACGGTTTGCTTCGTTCTGTTCGTTTGCAAAGGCATGAATCTGTCCACGTGTATACAGTGCCCGTGCCATCAGATTCAGCGCCGGATCGAGCGAAGTAGCCGATTCCGCAGCGTCCAGTTGCTGGCGAGCCAGAGCTTGCTCGCCTCGTTCAGCATAAATCAAGGCCAGATCGAATCCGATCAACACCTGCTCTTCAATAGCGCCGCGTTCCCGAGCAGCGGCCAATCCTTGTTCAAAGGCATCAACGGCTAACGGCAGTTCATGATTCGCCTGAAGCACTCGCCCCAGGATGCGCTGCGTGCGCGCATACACTGTGTTGCCGTGAAGCTGCACGGCTTCATGAATCGCCGCTTCGGCGGCGGCCACATAACCTTGCAACAGTTTCAATTCGGCCAGATCGGTCAACGCCACGGCTTCGGCCTTTGCCAGACGGTGTTCACGCGCCAACCGTAACCGGTCATCCAGCAATCGTTCCACCGCGCGCCATGAACCCAGCCGAGCCAAGGCTCGCGACAGGCTGCTATACGCTTTTAACAATAACCGCACATTGCCCGCCACACTGATTTGTTTGATCGCGGCTCGATACACAGGCACAGATTCTTGCAGCTTGCCTTCCGTGTACAGGATCAACGCCTGTTGCAACTGGACGCGACTTTCCAACAACGGGTCGCCGGTTTCTTCGGCCATTCGCGCGGCGCGACTCCAGTTGTAACGCGCGCCTTCAAAATCGCCTTCTTTCCAATCCACTTTCCCCAACAGGTAATGCGCTTCAGCTCGCCAACGCAGATTACCCGCCAATCTGGCAGTCAGCATTGCGCGATGCAATTGATCGCGCGCCGTCAACAGGTCGCCTTTGTTGACCAGCGCCCGGCCCAAACTGGCATACGCCGCAGCCAAACCCGTTTCGTCGTCTTTGCCCTTTTCGGCCTGTTGATAAAATCCCAGGCTGCGTTGCAACGCGTCAATTGCCAGATCAAGCTGTTTGCGTTCCAGATACACACGCCCAACCCACAGCAAGATGCTGGCGCGCAATGCCGTGGGCAAGGCAATCAGGTTGGTGGTGTCGTTGTATTTGGCCAGGACTTCAAGCGCGGCGTCGTGATCACCTTTGTTCAAGCTGGATTCGGCCAGAAGCTGACGAACACTGACTTCTTCGCAAACGTCTCCGGGCAAATCGCTCAGCCGTTCAGACAACGCAGCCATCAATCCAGCCGTGGTGTTTCGCGGCTGCGCTTCGAGCGATATGACCTCGCCGCTTTCGTTTTCAATCAGCCGGAATGCCAGTTCAGGCCCGTTGTTGCCAAACCGAACCACGTCGCCGTCGGCCAGAACCTGTTCAGTAATGCGCACGTTGTTGACGAAACTGCCGTTGGTCGAACCCAGATCGCGCAGCAAAAAATCATTGCCCAGGCGAATGATTTCAGCCTGGGAACGCGACACGACCGACACCGGCAGGCAAAGCGAATTTTCCGGCCCTCGCCCGACGGTGAATCGCTGGTCGTCCAGTTTCACGTTGCGGGCCTCGCCGTTTAAAGTCAGATGAATTTCACCACGAATGCTCATCCCGAGATTTCTCCACTCCAGTCTAAAAGCCGAAAACGGCGCGAAGTATACACATCATCAACACTTAAGCCGACATTTTTCTTGACCGGCTTTTGCTCGCGGTTATAATCGCCGCGCTGTACCAGTCAAAGACGGCCCCCTGCTGACAATTCAAGTCGTTGTTTTATCAAATGTTTGACCGCTGCCGATTCGCCTGCCGCAGCTTTTATTTTGAGGAAATCTGAAAATGTCATCTCCGCTGAAGATCGGAGTTCTTGCTGAAGCTCGTTACCTGGCGCAAAGCCAGCCCATTGGTCTCAGCAATGAACTGGGAGCTTTAGGGCACGAAGTTACGATCATTGATCCGCAAAAAGCCTTTTATCTGATGGGCGACAACCGCTGGTTCGCCGGACTGGATGTTCTCGTCGGACGTGGCCGAAGCTGGGCGCTGCTGGGTTTGCTGAATTGGGCGGAACGTGCAGGCTGTTTGACCATCAATCGGCAAGCCGCGATTTCTGCCGTCCACAACAAAGCCCAAATGTCCATTGCGCTGGCTTCGAGCGGTTTGCCCATTCCCGAAACCTACTTCGCCACGATTGAACAACTCGCCAAAGAAATTCCCGCCGAAAAGTATCCGATCATTTTGAAGCCGATTTTTGGCGACAACTCTCGCGGATTGTTGGTTGTCAATTCGCCTGCCGAATTGGCCGCTACTGACTGGCCGGAACCGGTCGCGCTGGCGCAACGCTATTTCAAAACCGACGGGTACGACCTGAAACTGTACGGCATCGGCGATCAAATCTGGGCCGTCCGAAAAGTTTCTCCCTTCAACGCCACCGCCGATATGGACAAAGCCAAAGAAGGTTTGGCCGAAACAACACCGGAACTGACAGAACTTGGCCGCCGCTGCGGGCAGTTGTTCGGCCTGGATTTGTTCGGCGTAGATTGCATCGAAACCGAATCGGGCGTGCTGATCATCGAAATCAACGATTACCCGAATTACACCAACGTGCCTGCGGCCAATGAACGACTGGCGAAATACGTTGTCCAGAAAACTGAGGGGAGGAAATAGACAGGATTTACAAGATTTACAGGATGTAACCGAATTTCGCCGTTATCGGCGTTGTTGCCTATCCCGTTAATCCTGTAAATCCTGTCTAAAAAGTCAGGATGAAAATTGGAGTCATCACCAAACGAGAAAAAGCGACCAAGACCGGCTCTGTCATGCAGGAAACCATTGGTTTGCTGACCGAGCGGGGCATCGCCGTTGAGCAGATTTACCCCGACGACCAAGCCATCAATGTCGCTGAAGTCAAAGCCGATTGCGACCTGTATCTGCTGAAATCCGGCACCGAATCCGCGCTGAGTCTGGCCGGAGTTCTGGACGCTGCCGGAGCGAAAATTCTGAATCCTTACCCGACCGTTGTCGCCATGCGCGACAAAATCATTTCCACCAAGCTGCTGCTTGACGCCGGAGTTCCGCTGCCCGAAACCTTTTTCGCCGCGCATTCCGGCTTTTTGGCGGACGCGCTGAAAGATGGCCCGCTGGTCGTCAAACCATTCTGGGCGGCCTCACAAGGACGCGGCGTGCAAATCGTCCATTCGGACGACGAATTGGAACCGCTGACTACGAACGAAGGTCTGTTTTTCGCCCAGCGCTTTCACCAACCCGACGGACTGGATCACAAACTGTACGTGATCGGCGATCAAGTCTTCGGCGTCCGCCGCGTCTGGCCGCCCAAAACGCTGGAAGACAAGCTCGGCGAACCGTTTGAGGTCAGCGGCGAAATGAAAGAGATTGCGTTGAAATGTGGACAGGCATTCGGCGTCGGACTTTATGGCGTGGATGTGATTACCAGTAATGGCAAACCGTTCGTCGTGGACATCAACACGTTTCCGGGATTTAAGGGCGTGCCGAATGCCGCCGCATTGTTATCTGAATTCATACTGAAAGAGGCAAACTAATGAAACTGCATTTTATGATTGTCCGCCGAGTTCCGCCGGTTCCCAGCCCTGTGCTGGTGGAGTGTTACGAAATTCTGCGCGGGCGCGGGTACACCGTCACCGAAGACATTGCTGAAGAAATCCTGCAACGGCCTGACTTGATGAAAGTGGACGCCGATTTGTACCTGCTGAAATCGCACACGGAATTGTCGCTGGCGCTGGCGGGCGTGTTGTTTACCCAAGGCGCGAACATGCTCAATCCATATCAGTCGTGTTCGCTGATTCAGAGCAAGATCATCACTTCAAAGCTGCTGCGACAGGCCGGAATTCCCGCGCCGGATTCGTGGGTGACCAACGATTTGAATCTGGCCAAACAACTGCTGGAAAAGCATCCGCTGATTATCAAACCGCACATGGGGCATCGCGGAGCGGGCGTGCATCTGTGCCGGACTCCTGAAGATATTGACAAGATTCCGGAACCCGTGACGCCAATGATTATTCAAGAAGCGATTCCCGGCCCCGGCGAAGACTTGAAGATTTATTGTGTCGGCGATCAGGTGCAAGGCGTCCGCAAAGCATTTTCCGAATCCAGTTTTTCCGTCGCTGGTCGCCACGGAGAAATCACAGACGAAGTCCGCCGCATTTCTCAACGCGTGGGCGAAGTGTGCGGCTTGGGGCTTTACGGTTTGGACATTATCGAAAGCGACCGTGGGCCTTATGTCGTGGATGTGAATTACTTTCCCGGATACAAGGGAGTGCCGAACGCCGCTGGCTTGATCGCCGATTACATTGACGAATACGCGCGGGGGCGCGTGACGCTGAAAATTCCTGTTTAGCAGAATGGATGGAAAGACAAGGGACAGAGGGATTGAGGGAAAGAGAGACGGAGAGAATGAGGGAGAGAGAGACAGATAAAGAAGTCGCGCCTGATTCACCGGAAGTTCCTCCCGTTGTCCCTCCATCCCTCCATCCCTCAATCCCTCCTTCTCTCCTCGCGCTGCTGGCAGAGGGCTTCCTGACTCGGCTGAGTTCCGGCGTGATTGGGTTTGCGCTACCGCTCTTTGCATATCGAAAGATGGGGTTGAACCTGACTGAAACCGGCATTCTGCTGGCGACGAACCAAGCTGCCGAGCAGTTGTTCAAACCGCTGATGGGTTGGGCAGCGGATCGCATCGGGCTGAAACGCGCGTACACCTTGGCAATCATTGGACGAAGCATTGCCGCTCTGTGTTACGCGCTTGCGGGTTCGCCGTGGCAGATTTATTCGGCGCGTTTTCTGCATGGAATTGCCGAATCGTTGCGCGAACCGTCGGTCAATGCCTTGATCGCTGAAAACGCCAAAGCGAAATCAGTGGCTTCGACTTTTGCCTGGTACAACACGGCCAAACAAACGGCCAGTTCCATTGGCAAAACCGCCAGCGGATTGTTGCTGGCGTTGTTGGCCGACAATTACCCCGGCGTGTTTCTGATTGCCTTTGGGTTGTCCATTCTGCCGATCATCGTCGTCGCCCGTTACGTTCGCGAACCACATCCGGCAGGATTAACCACGGAGGCCACGGGGAACACCGGGGAAAACAATTCGGCGTTGCCAGTTTCTCCCCGTGATCCCAGTGATTCCCGTGGTTCAAATTCTGAAACGTCGGTCGGAGTTTCGATCTTTTCCTTTGCGATGCTTGGATTTTTGATTTCATGCACGGCGCAAATGATTGCGAACTTATTCCCCGTGCTGGCCACGGAGTACGCCCATCTGACCGAAGCCCAAACCGGATTGATTTACGCCGTGACCATCGTCGTCGTTATCATCGCCGGGCCCGCCTTCGGATGGTTTTCAGACAACGTCAGCCGCAAGTTGGCGCTGGCGGTTCGCGGACTGGCCAACACGTTTTCTTCGGCGTTGTTCTTTTTCTTCCCAACTTTCCCCGGTCTGGCCGCTGGCAGCGTGATTGACGCGGCGGGCAAAGCGGCGTTTCGACCGGCATGGGGATCGTTGATGGCTCGCGTGTCCGGGCTTAATCGAAAGCGGCGCGCTCAAGTCATCGGCCACCTAAGCATGGGCGAAGGTCTGGGAGAAATGCTTGGCCCAATGCTTGGCGGATTTCTGTGGCACACTTGGGGGCTTGGCGTCATGCTCAGCGTCAGAGTCGCGCTGGCCGTCATCGGAGAAATTTACGCTGTAATGATTGCTAGTAAAGAAGAATAAACATCCGACAGGATTTACAAGATTCACAGAATGAACTGCTGATCTTGTAAATCCTGTCCAGTCAGTTTGGAGATAAAAATGCGAATCTGTTTTTTGATGGAACCACCACGAAGCTCGACTTCGGTGACGTATGAAGTGCTGAACGGGTTGAAGGCCAACGGAGCCGATGTCGAAGTCGTCACCGAACGCAGCGGATTAATTGACCTGGAAAATTTCAAGTTTGATTACGACGTTTACCTGTTCAAATCGCATTCGCCGCTGGCCGAATCTTTGGCTGCTGCGGCTCATTATCGCGGAGCCAAACTGCTGAACGAGTATCCGGCGACAATGAAAGTCCGCGACAAAGTGTTGACCTGCACCTTGTTGCTGCAAGCCGGAATTCCGACACCGCGCACGTTTGTCACTGATTCGATTGAAACCTTGCGCCCCATCGTCCAGCAGATGCCCGTAGTCGTAAAACCTTACAGAGGCCGTCGCGGAATGGGCATTGAAGTTTGTTTGAACGAAGCTGAGTTCGATGCGCTGGTTCAGCGCCGGGCCGCTGACGCTTCCAGCGACGAAGACGATGGCGGCGAAGACGGCACAGCTCTGGGCGAACGATTGATTTTTGCGCAGGAATACGAAGAGCATGAACCTTTCGATTACAAAGCCTACGCCATCGGTGATTACGTTTACACCATCAAACGTGTCTTCCCAGCCAAAACCAAGGAAGAAAAACTCGGCACGCCGGTTGGCGATGATCCCGAATTGGTGGATTTAGTTCGCCGCTGCGGCAAGCTGTTCGGCTTGCAGTTGTATGGCGTAGACCTGGTCAAAACTCCGAAAGGCTATTCCGTGATCGAAGTGAATTGTTTCCCGGGCTTCAAAGGAGTTCCGGAAGGTGGTGAACGCATCGTCAAGTTTATTCTGGAAAATTCTAGATGAATGACTTAAAAAACTTTGGCAACATCTGACGATCCTAGCTTCATCAGAGAAGCCGTTTTGTATCCCCCGAACCAAGAAGTACTAACAATGGGGTCTGCTAGTTCAGGCTGGAGAAAAATTGAGGAGAAAAGATCGCTTATGAGTGAAAGTACTAATCAGAAAGTTGGCGCCAAACAATTGCTGCTGGTTATGATGGCTTTGTTTTTGGCGGTGGCCGTGGCTTCGGAAAGCGTTTCGGCCAACTTTGGGCTCTCGAACAAGTCGGATAAAAAATCCGAAAAGAAGGACAAGGACAAGAAAAAGTCGAAATCGGACGACGATGAAGACGAGCAAAAGGCAAAGAACAAAGAAGACAAGAAAGCTGAAAAACTGGCCAAAGAATCTGAAAAATCGAAAACTTCGGCAAGGCCAATGACTGCTCCCGCAGTTTCCACCGAAGGGTTGGAAGCCATTCACGCCACGGTCGAAACCGATCCGGTTCCGAATGGCGGTGACGCGGCGGACGATCCAGCCATCTGGATCAATCCTGCCGACCCAACGCAAAGCACCATCATCGGCACAGACAAACGCGGCGGATTGGCTGTTTACGATTTGAACGGCAAACAGATTCAATATCTGCCCGATGGCCAGATGGACAACGTGGATTTGCGCGACGGGTTTTCGCTGGGAGGACAGAAGATCGCCATCGTCGCTGCCAGCAATCGCAAAGACAATTCCATCGCGCTGTACAAAGTGAACCCGCAAACCCGCAAACTGGAAAACGTCGCGGCTCGTTCGATCAAACACGGCGTAGCGGCGTATGGCATGTGCCTGTTCCGCAGCGAAAAATCCGGCAAGACGTATTATTTCGCCACCAGCAAATCCGGCGATGTTGAGCAATGGGAATTGGTGGACAACAGCGGCAAAGTTGACGCCAAGAAAGTCCGCAATTTCAAAGTCGGCGGCGTGATCGAAGGTTGCGTAGCCGATGATCAATTGGGTCAGTTTTACGTCAGCGAAGAAGCCATCGGCATTTGGAAATATGGCGCGGAACCGGAAGCCGGCAGCCAACGAACTCAGGTTGCCAAAGTCGGAGACGGTCATTTGTTCGCCGATGTTGAAGGCTTGACGATTGCGTATGGTCCCAATGGCACAGGCTATTTGATGGTTTCCAGCCAGGGAAATTATTCGTATGTGGTGTATCGCCGCGAAGGCAATAACGAATTCGTCAAAAAGTTTCGCATTGCCGATAATGGAAAAGTTGATGGTGCGGAAGAAACGGATGGTATTGACGTAACGACAGCCAATCTTGGCCCGGCATTCCCCAATGGAGTGTTTGTCGCCCAGGACGGTTTCAATGACAAGGGGAACCAGAATTTCAAACTGGTTCCGTTGCAGTCAATCCTCAAGTAACGCAAAGTTGTAACTCATCAGAAAGTCGCGCGAAGAGTCCGGATCGGATTCTTCGCGCAGTCTCGTTTTTTACTGAACCCTATCTTGTTGCACTCACCTGCAAGGAGAACGCCGATGAACCTGAAATCCCCGAAATTCTTGGCAGGAGCCGTTGCTCTTTCCTTGTTGGTCACTTCTTTTAACGCTTACGCCTTCCCACAAAAGAAGAAAAAGACTGCGGCTGAAAACTCGCCGCCAGCGGTCAAACTGGAAACACCTGCTCCGGCGCAAACGCCAGCGCCTCCGAATCCTGCTCCCAAAGCTCAAACGCCAGCCGGAACGGTCTCAAGCGAGAAAGACCCGCAACGCGAAGCTTGGCGCATCAACGTTGATCCTTACGCGATCATTGGCAGCGGCAGGCCGGGAAAAACGGCTGCGGATTTCGACAAACCGGACGGAGTCGCCTTCACGCCGGACGGATTGTTACTGGCGACCGACGCCAAAAACCGACGCGTTCAAATTTGGGACGTGAAAACCAAAGCTTGGTTGGGTGAATTTGGCCACGGAATTTTTGGTGGCGAAATTGTGGACATTGCGGTCACGCCGAACGGTATTGTGCTGGTCACGGATCAATTGCTGAATTTGGCCTACGCGTTTCGACCGCCCAAAGCCGGAGAAACCAACGAAAAAGGCAAACCTCTGTCGTCGCACGATTACCAGTTCGCGGGCACACGATTTGGCGAACAAGGCTTCGACAAACTCGGTGGGATTGCGGTGGATTCTCGTGGACGAACCTTTGTGGTGGATGCTCATTTGAACAACGTGTTCCGCTTCACTCCAGAGTTCAAACCGGATGCCGCCTGGCACTTTGAACGCACTCGCGCCGACGGCAGCACGTACCTGCACGGATGCGAAGGCATTGCCATTGACGAAACCAAAGGCCAGCTTTTTATCGCCAGCGAAAAAGATTCGATCATTCAGGTGTTCGATTGGGAAACCGGCGCATACAAAGGCAAGCTGATTGGAGCGAACAAAACCGAAACGGGTGCGCCTGCCGGAAAGTCTGTCTTTTCCGGTTCGGTCGAAGGACTGGCTCTGGCCGCCGGCCATCTGCTGGCTGTGGATGAAAGCGTCGGCCACATTCAGGTTTTCGACATCACTCAATCCGGCACGTTCAATTCCGACTTGAACGCTTACACTGCCGCTGGCCGCAAAGCGAATTCTGGTTACAAAGGCTTCTTTGGCCATTCGCCGCTGGTGGATTTTGAAGACAAAAACAACAAAGCGTTACAACAGCAGGTGAAAGAGGGGGCTGTAATTCCGGGCCAAGCCAATCCGCCCGGATATTTCTGCTCGCCGGATTCGATTGCCAGTTACACTGATAAAGTCAGCGGAGAGTCGTACATTGCCATTGCCGATCAGTGCAATTACCGGCTGGCGGTGTATCGCTGGTCTGACGTGAGCAAAGCGATGGTTCCCGTAATCGCGGCGAATGAACCCAAGAAGGCGGAAAATCCCGCAGACTCTGCTGAAAAAGTGGCAAAGAAAAAAGGGAAAAAGAAACATTGAGCAAACCTGTCTTTGTCGGTGATGAAAATGATTGAACGAGGAGAGTACTTTGAAAAGCTGCCCTGTTTGCCATAGCGAGTTTGCCGACCGCTACACTTTCTGCGATCAGGATGGGTCCGCACTTACCGTCTTTGACGCTCAGCCAATTGAAACGCAGGCGCAACTGACCATTCGCCAGCCTGACGGAAGCACGCAAAAAATCAGCTTGCCCGCCAAGCCCGTTGTCATCGGCAAAGCTCCCGAATGTGACGTTACCATTCAGGACGGAGCCATTAGCCGACGCCACGCTCAACTTGAAAAGCGCGCCAACAAGGTTTTTATCAAAGACCTGAATAGTTTGAACGGCACTTTCGTCAACGATCGAAAAATTGGCGACCAGGAACTTGAGCTAAAAGATGGCGACCAACTCCGCCTGGGGAGAGCGAAGATTGAATTTCACCTGATTCCCCTGGACGCAATCGAATTTCAAACAACAGCTGAAGAAGAAATTCCGCGCGTTACAACCAGCTTTGAACCTGCGCCAATTAAGCCGGTTCCGCCGCCCAATCCGCCTCCGTTGAAAGCATCAACGACACCTTCACTTCCACCCAAGCCGGAAGCTCGAATCACTGCCCTACAAATAAAACCGACGGAGCCCGAACAGCCTGCCCAGATCACCACGGATTCAGGCAAGTTCAGAGTGCGCCCAACTGGAGAGTTGGAAATCGCCGATGACCGGCCGATGGAAGGTTTGCGCGACCAAGTTCAGCGACTGTCCCAGCCAATTTTGCTGGATGGGCGTTACGAACTGACCGCGCAATTGGCTCAGGATGAAACCGGCACGTTGTACCGCGCACGTCGAAAAATGCTGGGCGATGAAGCTGCCGTGCGGGTTCTTCGCCCCGAATTAGTAGGCAATCCGGTGGCCGTGGAACGGTTTCACCGTCAGGCTCAAGTCGCCGCGCACATAAAACACCCAAACTCAGTACAGGTTTTCGATTACGGCGATTCGCCGGAAGGCGCGGCGTTTATCGTTGAAGAGTTACTGTCCGGACAAACGCTCCGCGATTTGATCAACGAAGAGCGCGGGTTGAGTGTGCCTCACGTTGTCAGTTTGATGAATCAGATTTGCGGCGCCGTTCACGCGGCGCATCTTCACGGCATTGTGTTGCGAGGCTTGAAGCCCGAAACGATTTATGTCGAACACGATCGGTCGGGCAATGAATTCATCAAAGTTGGCTGTTACGGCCTGGCCAAAGTTGACGATTCTTCGCTTTCAACGAGCGAAAACCAGCCGTTGACCGGTCCACTGGGAGTTCTAGGCTCGCCACAATACACCTCGCCGGAACAGTGGATGAATCGTCCGCTGGATGCTCGGTCAGACGTGTACGCACTCGGCGCAATTCTGTTTGAGCTGTTGACAGGTTCGCCGCCATACACCGAACAGTTCATCACCAGCCATCTCAGTTCGCCGATTCCTGATTTGACGGAATTCGGTCGCGGCGACCTGGACGAAGCTGTCGCCGAAGTCGTCGCTCGCGCCTTGGCCAAAACCCCTGCGGATCGGCAATCGTCTGCACTGTTGCTGGCAGAAGAGTTGGAAGCGGCTTCGGGCATTCGCAAAGGATTGATGTCTCGCCTGACCGGCGTGCTGCCGGTTTCGCCACTCGTGGTGGCCAAACGCACGATCAACTCCGGAGAAATTTCACTGCCGTCTGTGCTGCCGCGCGAAAAAGTACTGGGACGCGGCGCATTCAATCCGGTTGTGATTGCGCTGATGGTCGAAGCCTTTCTGTCACGCCTGTCCAGCGGAATGATCAAAACCGCCGTGCCACTTTACGCCTTGCTGGTGTTCGGCATGGAAATCACATCCGTCATGGGATTGGTCTTGGTTCAGAATATTGTGCCGTTGTTATTGCGCCCGGTGTTCGGTTCTCTGGCAGACAAATACGGCAAGAAAAAAGTTTTCCTGGTTTCGCTGACGATTCGCACATTGGTCAGCGTTCTTTATGCCGTGGCGACGTTACCCTTGTTGTTCGTCATCAGCCTGATTCGCGGCGTCGCTGATTCCGCCAAAGGCCCGTCGGCGTCGGCAATGATTGCGGACAACACGGACGAGAATCACATCGCCCAGGCCTATTCGTGGTACACGACCACCAAATCCACTTCGGGCGGCATTGGCGAAGCCCTGGCCGCGTTTGTGCTGGTGTTCCTGCTGACCATTTACGCAGGCTTTACCACAGTCACAGCCAACATCGCGGTCTTGGACAAAGTCACACGCAAGGGCACGAACGCCGAAGAAATTGTCAAAGACGCCTCCACTGTCAATATTGGTTCCCCCTTGCCCGGCAATGAAGCCAATCCGGCTGCGCACAAAGTCATTCGACTGGAACGGCGCGAAATGAAACTCAGCCAGATTGCGATTGAAGATCTTCCCAAAGTCGTCAGCCCAGCTCCGCTCAAAAAAGCGCTGGTGATGATTTTCATCGCTTCGACCATTCTGTCGCTGGCGTCATTGTTGCTGGTCGCACTGTTCATCAAAGAAAAAAAGAAAGAAAAGAAGGACAAAAAAGAAAAAGCCGACAACCAATCCGGCTTGCCGGAAACTGTGCAACAACAACCAAACGTCTGGGCATTTGCGTTGCTCGGCACGGCATTGACGGCACCGGCTTACATGGTGACGGGAGAGTTTTTCACGATTCTGGCCGTCAAACTGGAAGTCACTCCTTCGGCGCTGGGCTGGATCAAGATCGCTTCGGAAACAATTGTGCCGTTAGTGTTCGGGCCATTTTTCGGCTGGCTGGCGGACCGCATTGGAGCGGGAAAAGTCATCGCATTGCGCTCGGTGGCGAACCTGGCAACTTCAGCATTGTTCTGGATCGTGCCATGGTTTGCAGGCACAGCCTTGCTGGGAACAATGATGGGTCTTGCGCGCGCGATTGACGAAGTCGGCAAGGCCGCCTTCAAACCGACTTGGGGAGCAATTGCGGCGAAAGTGTCCAGCTTCAACCTTTCGGCTCGCAGCCGAACGATGGGTATTTTGGAAGGCGGCGTTGACGCCTCAGACCTGGCGTTTCCGGTCATTGCCGGCGTGATGCTGCAATATCTCAGTCTGGGGCCGTTGATGCTTGTGCGAGGCGTATTAGCCATCATCGCTGAAATCTATGGCTTTGTGTTGATGCGCAAATACAAAATTTGATGGATCGCGTGTTTCAGCAACTCCGCCTTACGAATCTTTCTCCATTAACATTAAATACCTCAACGCGCTGGAACTGATCGGAGTACAGCGCGTTTAAGCCGTGGCAGTCAACACGCCCTTGCCCAAAAAGGCCCGACTGCCGTTCAAATCACAGCCCCATTGGCACCCCACTTTTAAGATTGAATGGCAATCCTGATCAGTATCAGGACCATCTCAGCCCCGGCAGCGCGCGACCAAACCGCCATTCAACGAATGTCCATTGTTTCGGTAATTGAGCTCCGCACCTTTTTGGCGGAGTTTGCCGATTCACTCACAAGGAGTAGTACAACATGAAAACAGTTTCCCTCATCAATACGACCAAATTACTTTTCACACTGTTCGTGCTGTTCACAACAGCTTCGATGGCATTGGGCGCGGATCCGGGCCGTCCTGATCGCGAAGCCGATGATGCGCGCCGTCCTTTGTCTAGTGATCAACGACCTGGCTCTATTCTGGTTTACAACATTTATGCTTCGACCGCGGCCGATCCTGGCAAACAGGACACGGACATTTCCCTGACCAACGTCAACTCAAGTCAACCTGCGTATGCGCACATTTTTTTCATTGCAGAAGGATGTTCGACAGCAGACACCTTTGTTTGCTTGACCCCCAATCAAACCGCTTCGTTTCTGGCGTCGGATGTGGACCCTGGCGTCAAAGGGTATGTAATCGTTATCGCCAGCAATAACAAAGGATGCCCGATCAGTTTTAACTATCTGATCGGCAGCGAATACGTAAAGTTTGAAACCGGGCATGCCGCCAATCTGGCGGCAGAAAGTTATGCGGCGCTGTACAACGGAACCTTGCCGGGTTGCACAGTGGACACCACGATGGCCAGAGTTCCGCTCGATGGAGTGCGATACACCGCCGCGCCGCGCTTGCTGGCGGCGGACAAAATTCCAACTTCCGTCAGCGGCAATTCAACAATGCTGATTCTGAACAGTCTGGACGGCAATCTGGCCATTGGCATGAACCTGATTCGCAACTTCAGCGGAGTGCTCTATGACGATGTTGAAAACGCGTTCGCATTTTCAGGAACGGGCAATTGCCAGTTTCGCTCCGTGTTGAGCGATGCATTCCCTGTCACAACGCCAAAGTTCAGTCAGGTGATCCCTGCTGGCAGAACAGGGTGGATGAGCATGATGGCGCGCGAGGAGCGAGCCATCAGCGGAGCCATCATCAATTTCAATCCTAATGCGGCTACGCAAAAAGGCGCCTTTAACGGTGGCCATAACCTTTTCCACCTGCGTTACACGGGCGGAGAACTGTTGGTGCCGGTGTTTGAACTGGCCTGTTAATGCAATGAAGGGGCGATGAAATAACATCGCCCCTTCATTCAATTTGCAGGTTGCGCTCGATACCAATCAATCGTTTGCCGCAAGCCTTCATCAAACCCGATGCCTGCGCGGAATCCGAATTCACGTTCTGCGCGCGTCGTATCCAAACAGCGACGAGGCTGGCCATCCGGCTTCGTCGCGTCCCATTCAATCCGGCCCTTAAATCCCGTCAAGCTGACAATCTTTTCCGTCAAATCCTTGATCGAAATTTCAAAGCCTGCGCCCAAATTTACAGGTTCCGATTTGTCGTATTGTTCTGCCGCCAAGACCAATCCTTCGGCGCAATCTTCGGCGTGCAGAAATTCGCGCGTCGCCGCGCCGGTTCCCCAGCAGGTGATGTGATCGTCGCCTCGGTCAATCGCTTCAACGCATTTGCGGATCAGCGCTGGAATCACATGCGAACTTTCCGGATCGAAATTATCGCGCGGTCCATACAAATTCACCGGCAACAAAAAGATCGAATTGAATCCGTATTGCTGGCGATAAGCTTGCGATTGCACCAGCATCATCTTTTTCGCCAGTCCGTAAGGCGCGTTGGTTTCTTCAGGATACCCGTTCCACAGCTCGTCTTCTTGGAATGGCACGGGCGTGAATTTTGGATACGCGCAGATGGTTCCGGTCGCAACGAACTTTTTCAGTCCGCGCAACCGGGCTTCTTCCATCAACTGCACGCCCATCATCAAATTGTCGTAAAAGTATTTCCCGGGATTGACGCGATTGGCTCCGATGCCGCCGACTACAGCCGCCAGGTGAATCACCAAATCGGGCTGCGCGTCGTCGTACAAACGCCGCACGTCTTCGATATTGACCAGATCGTAATTTCGACTGCGCGGAATGAAGATATTTTTGACTCCGCGCTGGCGCAGCTTGTCTACAACATACGAGCCAAGGAAGCCCGCTCCGCCCGTTACTACAACTCGTTCGTAAGGAAACTTATCAGTCATAAATGATGAAATAGGAATGATGAATGATGAAACTGGAATGTAGATGGAATCTCATCCTTCAGCATTCCGCCTTCACCCTTTTCATAAATTGTGTCTCTTCTTTAATTCGGTCAGGTCTGCGTCCACCATTGTGGTAACTAATTCTTTGAACGTAATTTCCGGCTGCCAGCCGAGCTTCTCTTTCGCTTTGGTTGCGTCGCCAATCAGCAAATCAACTTCTGCCGGACGGAAGTAACGCGCATCAATCTCAACGTGTTTCTGCCAGTCCAAACCCAGGTGCCCGAAAGCTTCGTCCAGGAGTTCGCGCACCGAATGAGTTTCGCCGGTCGCAATCACGTAATCGTCGGGTTCGTCCTGTTGCAGCATCATCCACATGGCGCGAACGTAATCTTTGGCGTGGCCCCAATCGCGTTTGGCGTCCAGGTTTCCCAGAAA
>DAOMFR010000077.1:0-8753 GCA_035429885.1 Blastocatellia bacterium | reverse complement strand
TAAATTTCGTCCGGTTGAACGTCGCGCAAGATCTTGTTCAATGAACTGGCGTCGTTCAAATCGCCATACACCAGTTTCAACCGGCGACTTGTTTCGTGCGGGTCTTGATAGATGTGATCAATGCGTTCGGTGTTGAAGGTGCTGGCGCGACGAATGATGCCGTACACTTCGTAACCTTTGCTTAGCAACAGTTCCGTCAAATAACTGCCGTCTTGACCGGTAATGCCTGTGATAAGTGCTTTTTTCATAAATGGTAATCTCCGTTGATCGAGTGAAGCGCGAATACTACAAGCTGACTCTGGCAGCCAGCAACCGGCAAAATTTGAAAATCCCCAGTGCCGATGCTAGATTCCGATTGCTTGTATGCCTTACAAACTCATAGCACTCGATATTGACGGAACACTGTTGACCACGCGCGGAGAAATCACGCCGCGCACTTCCCAAGCCCTGAATCAAGCCAGACAACTCGGAATCCAGATCGTGCTGGTCACAGGTCGCCGGTTCAATTCGGCGCGTGAGTTGGTGCTGCGGCTGGAATTGGACATCCCGCTGGTTTCTCATAACGGAGCGTTGACTAAAAATCTTGAAACGTTGGAAGTCGTGGATTTCCATCCTTTGGATGATGCCATCGCTCGCGAAGTCATCCACTTCGGACGCCAACACGGCGTAGACATGATTTGCAATGACGATCCACACGGGCTGGGCACAATGGTCATCGAAGGCATTTCGCCCGACAACAAAGCTTTGCATCGGTATTTGAATCTGTATCGCAGTTCAGTAGTCGAAGTTCCTGACTTGGCGAGCTATGTTCAATCGCCGCCGATCCAACTGACGATTTCCGGGCGTTGCGATCCGACGGACGAGTTTGAGGTCAAGCTGCGTGAAGCAATGGGCGAGCACATTCGTATTTTTAAAACCCGTTATCGGTCTTTCGACCTGACGATTCTGGACGTATTAAGTTTGACCGCTTCAAAAGGCGAAAGTCTGGCTGCCGTCGCCGCTCGAAACGGCATCGCTCGCGAAGAGATTATGGCCGTCGGCGACAACCACAACGATCTGACCATGCTGCGTTATGCTGGGCTTGGAGTGGTGATGGGCAACGCCGAAGACGAATTGAAGCAAATGGGTTTTGAACAAACTGCGTCCAACGAAGAAGACGGCGTAGCGCAGGCAATTGAAAAATTTATTCTCGGCAATTAGTTCACCGTTCACAGTTCGCAGTTCACAGCCTGTTCGTCACAGGCTTTGGTTTGTTACTGCGAACTGTGAACGGCGAACTGTGAACTATGAAAATCGAAGGTAAAACTCTTGGCTTGAAAGCCAATCAACTGCAGCGTTTGGAAAAAATGTACCAGCGCCGCATTCCGCCAACCGAAATCGTCACGCAAGATTTCGCGCGCCAATTGACTGACCTTTCGCACGAAATTGGCCGCCAGGTCGGAGTGCTGATTAACCGCAAAGGTCACGTCGAAACCGTGGTCGTTGGTGACGCTAGCCAGATCGTTCTCCCTGCGCAGGATCGTTCGCGCTTGGGACAATCGCGTTTTTACGGGTTGCGCTGCTTGCACACGCACATTCGTGGCGAAGCTGGATTGACGCACGACGATTTAACCGACTTGGCGTTGTTGCGCTTGGATTTGATGGCGGCGATTGACGTTGACCCGAAAACCGGGTTGCCCGGAATGGTCAGAGCCGCGCATCTATTGCCCGCCACAGTCAAAACGCACAACGAAAACGGTTACGACGAACAGAAAGCGTTTCAATTCCTTGAGCCACACTTGCCCGGCCAGCTCGATCTGGATTTCCTGGAACTGATCGAATCGCTGGAAGCCGAAATGGCGCGCAATCGTGGCGCCCGCAAAGCGTCGGACACTCGCGACCGGGCGATTCTGGTCGGAGTCACGACCGAAACCACGGCCGAAGCCAAAGATTCCATTGACGAATTGCGCGAACTGGCAACTTCGGGCGGGCTTGTCGTGCTGGACGAAATCGTTCAGCGGCGTCAATCGCTCGACCCGAAAACGCTGGTCGGCAAAGGCAAACTGGACGAAATCATCATCCGCAGTTTGCAGCTCGGCGCGGACATGATCGTGTTTGACCGCGAACTTTCTCCTGCGCAAGTGCGCGCCATCAACGAAATCGCGGACCTGAAAATTGTGGATCGTTCGCAATTGATTCTGGATATTTTCGCCCAGCGCGCCCAAACCGCCGAAGGCCGCATTCAGGTCGAACTGGCGCAGTTGAAATACTTGCTGCCTCGATTGACCGGCAGCGGCACAGCGATGTCTCGTTTGATGGGCGGCATCGGCGGACGCGGCCCCGGTGAAACCAAACTGGAAGTGGATCGCCGCCGTGTGCGCGACCGCATCAGCCATCTGGAATCGCAACTCGACAAAATCCGCGCCAGTCGCAATCAGCGCCGCGCGCAACGCACTCGCCGCGAAATGCCTGTCGTTTCCATCGTCGGGTACACCAACGCAGGCAAAAGCACGTTGCTGAACGCCCTGACCAACAGCGACGTACTGGCGGAACAACGCATGTTCGCCACGCTCGATCCCACCAGCCGCCGACTACGCCTGCCGCAAGAACAGGAAATCATTATCAACGACACCGTCGGCTTCATCCGCGATTTGCCCAAAGACCTGCTCGCCGCGTTCAAAGCCACGCTGGAAGAGATGGAACAATCCGACCTGCTGATTCATCTGGTGGACGCTTCCAGCCCGCAACTAGGAAGCCAGATCACCTCGGTCAACCGCATCCTGGGCGATTTGCAGCTTGATGCAATTCCGCGCTTGCTGGTGTTTAACAAAATGGATTTGGCTGATCCTGAGGAATTGGAAAATCAGTGCGAGGTTTACAACGGTGTTGCGATTTCTGCGATTAACCGCCGCTCGCTGGACAAACTGGTCAATGAAATCAGCGTACGGTTGAATCCTGAACCGGTGGATGAAACTCTTCCACAAACTTCCTAGCCGCAGAAACAGCTTCGTCAATTGTTGCGATTTCGCCATCAAGTTGGAGCTCGTAAATTGCTCGCGTGATTTCGCCGATGTGTTTGCCCGGTTGCAACCCTAATGACAGGACGTGCCGACCAAGCAGTAACGGTTCCGGCGCGCGTTCTTCGATTCCTAATTCGCGCACTCGCCCCAGAAACCATTCTTCGTGTGTTGGAGGAAAGGTTCCGGCTCGGCCCAGACAATCAGCCCGTGCCACGCGATAGAGCAAGTCCGGTTCCACCTGCAAAGCCAAGCGCCGAAACTGGCCGTCGGTAATTGATTGTTCAGCATCATTCGCTTTGCCCCAGCGATACGGTACGGCGTGATATTCGACCAGCGCCAAGGTCTGCCGCCGCACATCAAATCCATCAAAGGTAAACACTTTCAGCTGATCCAGAAATTGTTCGGTCAATTGAACGCTCACGGCTTCATGCCCTTTGGCCGTAATGTTCTTTTCCTTCACGAAGTCAGACGAAGATTCACGAAAAGCACCAGAATCCACATTGCCTTCCTTCGTGTTTTCTTCGTGTGCCTTCGTGGGCGAAACAGATTCTTCGATTTTCGTGGTTGCGGGCTTACCAAGATCGTGGCACAGCGCGCCCAGCATCACGGCGAGCTGTTTTGGCCGAGGCAAATCATCAATCAACTTGCGCGCTTCGTCGAGCACCATTCCCGTGTGAATAAAAACATCGCCTTCAGGGTGCGCGACAGGGTCCTGCGGGCATCCGCGCAGCGCGTGCAGTTCCGGCCAAAGCTTCTCTGTAATTCCCAGATCATCCGCCACGTGCAGCCCAATTGAAGGGCGTTGCGCCATCAGCCACTTTTCCACTTCGGCCCAGACCCGTTCGGCAGGCAAATCGCTGAGGTCAATCGAACGGCAAAGCTCGACCGTCGCCGGATCAATCGCAAATTCAAAGCGCGCGGCAAATTGCATGGCCCGTAACACGCGCAAACTGTCTTCAACAAATGTCGTCGGGTCCACGACGCGAATAACCCCGCGCCGCAAATCGTCCCGCCCACCGTAAATGTCTATGTACTCTTCCATCAACGGGTCATACATCATCGAATTGATGGTGAAATCACGGCGGCGAGCGGCTTCAGTAAAACTCATGTGTGGATCGCCGGTGACGACAAATCCTTTGTGTCCTCGCCCCACTTTCGATTCACGCCGAGGCAAACTGACATCCACCACAAAACTTTTCCGGCCTTCGCGCAAACGGACTTTGTAAACAGTGAAAGCTTCCCCAACGGCGTCAACTTTCCCTTGCTTGTCGAGTAACGCTCGAAGCGTGGCGGCTTCGACGCCATACACTTCAATGTCGTAATCAACGCTGGCTTTCAGGTACTCTGGGCCGCGCGCAAAATCGCGCACCCATCCGCCCACCAGCAAAGCGCGCCCGCCTGCCTCTTTCACTGCCTGACAAAGTTCGATGACAGAGTTTGCGATCATAGTGGCGCGAACTTAACAGGTTGGACTTTGGCTGGGCAACAGAAACGGGCGACCTTTCCATTGAGGAAAGCATCGCCCGTTTGAAATTGCCTGACGGCAACCTGATTTTCTGGACCGGTTATTTCTTCGTAAACACCCAGGTGGATTCCTGCGGGCCACGCGGAGTTTCCGACACGCGCTGCACTTTCAGAGTTTTGCCACCATCGGCCAGTTCCCATTTTTCGGTTGTGGTCGTGGTCATTTCGCCATTCGGCGTGTTGAATGTCCCAACGGTTTTGATTTCCAGAACGCTGCCTTGCCAAGTAGCTTTGGCCGAGGATTTGCCGCGTTCATTTTCGGTTTTGGTTTCGCTGCCATCGAGTTTGACGGTCAACGGTCCGCCGCCGCCCATCATTCCGCCACCACGACCGCCACCACCACCGCCGCCAGGAGGCGGACCGCCTGCGGGAGGACCACCTGCGCCCGGACCAGCAGCGTTCGGATTCCGTTCCATTTTCTGATCACGCGAAAGCTGATTGGCGTCTTGCGTCACTGTCCACGTTACGCTCTGGATCATTTCTGCCTGGCGTCCAGGCAACTGGCTCTTGGATTTATCCAGTTCCCACGTGCCCGCGAAGTTTGCTTTCTGCGCCGACGCCATCACTGACAGCATCATCAGCAGTGCAAACACACTGCAAATTGCAAAAATTCGTCTCATCGTTTTATCTCCCTGAGAAAAAGTTGAAAGGTTGATTCTGACCTGCGCCATCTGCTATCGATCTTTGTTTGAAGCAAACAGCATCCTTTGCTGTTGGGTAAGACGAGGCCACGTTGGGCAAAGTCACAATAAATTTGTCCGTCGGCGACCTCAGACAAGATCAGAAATGGTCACCGGCTAGACAGCTTTGCGCAGCGTGTGGCAAAATCCGGCTTACTTCAAAGTCCTCGCAAAAATTCCATAATGAAAGCGGAGCACAATTCCAATGAGCGAAAATACTAATACAGAGAATCCTGTCACACCTGAAGTGGCGGAGGTCGCCCCTGCGGCAGCCGAAGTCCATCACGAAGAAGTTTCCTACCACGCAGTTGAAAAGAATGGAAAAATCACTGCGATTTGGGAAATGAAGGGCCGCAAACACGTGCGAACGATTGACCCACGCAGCGCCGAAGGTCGTCATTTGCTCGGCCACACTGACAACCCTGAAGTCGTGCAGAGCGCAACAGTTTAGTCGTCAGGTGACGGGTGATAGGTGACAGGCGGCGCTAGAACGCCTCCATCACCTACCGCCTAGGACCTGCCAACATCACCTGCTTCCCGCCTTGCTGATCACCAAAGTCGAACTTGAAAACGTAAAGAATCACGCCGAAGCCGAGTTCACTTTTCAGCCCGGCGTTATAGCCATCTGCGGACAAAACGGTTCTGGCAAAACCACGATCTTGGAAGCCATTGCCTGGGCACTGTTCGACCACCTGGATTACAAAAAAGAAGATTTCGTCAAACGCGGAGCCAAACGCGGCAAAGTCGCAGTGTCGTTTATCTCCGATTTGGACGAACGCGAATATACGGTCACGCGCGACACCGGCACAGGGTATTCCGTGTACGATCCGGCAACCAAAACGCGGTTGATTGAACAAAAAAATCAGGTGGTGCCCTGGTTGCGGCAACACTTGAAAGTTGAACCCGACACCGATTTGGCCGCGTTGTTCAAATCCACCATCGGCGTCCCGCAAGGCACCTTCACCTACGATTTCACACTATCGCCTGCCAATCGCAAAACCGTATTCGATCAAATCTTGAAGGTCGAAGAGTACCGCAAAGCCTCTGATAATTTGCGCGATACGCTTCGGCACATCGAAGCTCGCATCGTCGAAGCTGACAAACAACTGGCTTCTGCCGAAGGCGAGCTGAAAGCGTATGACGAAACCCGGCGCGAACATGATGAAACCTTGGCGCGCGTGCAGGCTCTGGAAACAGAAAGCCAACAGGCCAACGAAGAGCGCGAATTGGCGTCTGCCATCGTCACACAATTCGGCGAATTGTTTCGGCGAATTGAAACGCAGCGAGGTGCGATTGAACGGTTAAGCGTCAAGCTGGAATTAAAAAAAGACTCGCTGGTGACGGCACGCGAATCAGTGGACCAGGCCAGCAAAGCTTCCCAAATCGTCGCCAATGCTTTGGCAGGTTATGAAGCGTATCAGGCAGCCGCTGCTCGGTTGAGCGAATTGGAAAAGCAACGCGAAGCGCGAGACGAATTGCGCGGACGCGCCAACGCCGCCGAACACGAACTCATCGAAGCTCGCAGCAACTTAAGGCTGACCGAACAACGACTGGTCGAAGTCGCCGAAGCACGATCTGAACTTGAGAAGTTGACAGACAAGATTGAACAACAAGCCGCAGCCGAACGCGGCATCGCCGAATTGCGCGAGCGCAGAGGCGAATTGTTGGGATTGCAAAATGCTTTGGCAACCTTGGATCGTGAATTGGAAAAATTGCGGCAGCGTTACATCGAACTTTCCAAACAGGTCGAAACTGCCGATGCGCAATCGGAGAAAGCCGCCCAGGCTGAATCACTGGAAACGGAACGGGCGCAACTGGACAACCAAATCAACGCGGCAGAACTGGCGTTCGGCAATTTCAAACTCAAGCGCGATCATCTGGCTTCGCTGAAAACTGAACAAGCACGTTTGGCGAAAGAACTGGAAAAGAATTCGCGCGAAACCGCCAAACTGGAAAAACTGGCGACGAATGCTGCCCTGCTATCGGAACTGGAAAGCCAGCAGCACAACGAAACGGAACGGCTGGCCCAGCTAAAAGCCGAAGTGGCCCGCGATGAAGAAATGATTCGCGCGTTGGAATCCGGCGGCGTTTGCCCATTGCTGACAGAAAAGTGTTTGAACTTGAAGCCTGGCGAATCGCTGGATTCGCGCTTTCGCGTCGGACTGGATACGCGCCGAGGGGAGATCGAAAAACTGGCCAAAGTTTTGACTGCCCTAGTTGAAGAAGTCAGGCACGCACGAACGGCAGCAACGGAATCTGCCAGGTTGCCGCATTTGCAAACTGAAGTCTTACGATTGACAGCCGAAATCGAAACCAAACGGCAGCAAATTGCCGAACTGGAAACTGAAACGGCAGAAGGCGCCAAACTCAGCGAAAAAGAAATCCAGAAACTGAAAACTCGCCGCTCCGGAATCGAAGCTCAACTGCGCGAAGCCCGGGATGCTCAAAAATTGGCCAGCCAAGCCGAAGTGTTGCGGAACGAACAGGCAGGCATCACCGCCGAAGGGGAAAGCAAACGCGCCGAACGCGACGCGGCAGCAAAACAAATCGCTGAAATCGGCAATTTGGAAAAACAACTCGCCGACGCGGAAACCCATTTGCGACAGTTGAACGATCCGCGTGGCCGAGCCGCCGCGCTGGCTCAAATTGTTGCCCGTGAATCTGAATGGCGTCATACAGTCGAACAAGCGCAACGACAAGTCGGTGACATCACTGCCAAACTCGATCAATTGAAAAATGAGTTGCAAGCCTTCGGGTCACTCGACACGGAGCTGTCTGCCGCCGCGCAAGCTCGCCAGCAACACGAAAGCGATTACCATGCGTTCATTCAGAATAAGAAAATTGCCGACACGCTTTTTTCCCGGCAACAGGAGCTGGCCGCCACCGAAACAGAAATCGCTGAAACGGAAACATCGCTGAGCGAGTCGCAATCTGAACTTGGCCGACAGGAAAAAAATTACGACGTGGAATCGCATCGCCGCGCTTTGGCTGAACTGGAACAATGGCGAGAACGCGCGACGCAATTGGCAACCCAGATTGAAACGTCTCGGCAACAGCTTGAGCGATTGTCGTCGCAGCTTGCGCGATTGGAAGAAGTCCGCGAGCGAATGCGCGAACACCTGGCGGCAAAAGAAACGGCTCAGGCCTTGAGTGAAACCGCCGACTTCATCCGCGATACGCTGCAAAAAGCCGCGCCTTACATCACCGAATTGCACTTGCATTCAATTTCTGCCGAAGCCAACCAGCTTTTCCGGGAAATCAGCGGACGATATGAAGTGACTTTGCGCTGGGCCAAAGATTACGAAATTCTGCTGGAAGAAGAAGGTCGCGAGCGCCCTTTTTTGAACCTGTCAGGTGGCGAACAAATGGCTGCTGCTTTGGCGGTTCGCCTGGCTTTGTTGAAAGAACTGTCCGAAATCAACATCGCCTTTTTTGACGAGCCAACCACCAATATGGACGAAGAGCGGCGGCGCAATCTGGCCCAGCAAATCGGACGTATCAAAGATTTTCAACAACTGTTCGTCATCAGCCACGACGACAGCTTCGAAGG
>DAOMFR010000076.1:16774-31825 GCA_035429885.1 Blastocatellia bacterium | reverse complement strand
CCAAAACTTTGATCTTTGCACAAAGGCCAAACTCGCAAAGTTTTCAGTCTGTTTACAAACACCATCAACCATTACAAAGGAGCCATTTATGAATAGTTTGACAGCCAAACGGATTGACATGTTGAAAGAAGTCAAAGAGTTCGGGATCACACACGCCGCGTCATTCCCTGCTACCAGCCTGGGAAAACAACTGTTCGATTCCGTCGCGCAAATTGTGACGGAATTGGATAGCAAAGGAGCCAGCCAGGTTTCCGGACGCAATTCCGCGCAAAACATTGCTGCTGTGAAAGCGCGGATTCGCGAAGATTTGCGGGAATTGTTGCTGGCCATCAATCGAACGGCGCGAATCATGTCGGTTGAAACGGCGGAATTCGAAGGCAAATTCCGATTGCCGCGCAATCTCAATGACCAGAAATTATTGAATGCGGCTCGCGCCTTTGTGCAAGACGCCACGCCCTTGAAAGACAGTTTTATCAGACACGAAATGCCGGCGGATTTTCTGGACCAGCTCAGCAACCTGATCAATTCTTTTGACCAGGCGGCATCGCAAAAAACCGCTGCGGTCAGCACGCACGTTGCGGCGCGATTGACCATTGATGAAAACGTCGGACGCGGATTGCAATTGGTTCGGCAATTGGATGCGATCATACGAAACAAATTCAATGGCGATCCGGTGGTGTTATCCGCGTGGATCAGGGCAAGCCATGTCGCCCGACGAACTCGCAAAGATGAAGAGGATGAAACTTCCGCCGATACCAATGTTCCGGTTCTCCCCAAATAACCCATTCGAATGGGAGCGCGGTTGCCAACCCGCCGCGCTTCCGGGTCAGATCACATCCGCAAAGGTTTTTTCCACTCGCCGGAAATACCAGGTGCCGGACACACACAACACAGCAATGATCAAGATGGAAGCCAGCAAGGTTGTCATAACCAACGGCGATTGCCCTTTTAACATCGCCCAGCGAAACCCATCAATCACGCCAACCATCGGATTCAAGGCGTACAACAATTGCCAGCGTTCGGGAATCACCGCGCTGCTGAACCCAACCGGCGAAACATACAGGCCAAACTGGACAATAAACGGCACGATGTACCGAAAATCACGATATTTGACGTTCAATGCGCACAGCCACAATCCCGCGCCGAAAGCTCCGGCAAAGGCCAAAGCGATAAACAACGGCAAGGCAATCAATCGCCAGTCGGGCAGAAAGCCATACCACAACATCATCCCCGCCATCAGCGCCAACATAATCAGAAAGTCCACGAAACTGGTGATGACCGATCCGGCAGGCACGATCAATCGCGGAAAATAGACTTTGGAAATCAGGTTGGCGTTGCTGATCAAACTGTTGCTGGATTCACTCAATGCGGTTGAAAAGAATTGCCACGGCAACATGGCGGCAAACACCAACAATGGATATGGCACAGCGCCCGGAGCCGACAGCTTGGCGACTTTGTTAAACACAAACGTAAACACCAACATCGTCAGAAATGGACGAATCAATGCCCAGGCAATGCCAATGACGGTTTGTTTGTAACGAACCAGAATGTCGCGCCACGCCAGAAAGTAAAACAATTCGCGGTATCGCCATAAATCGCGCCAATAATTTTTTTCGGTGCGCCCTGCTTCGATGTACAAATCGAAATGATCGGGCGGCAAAGGCTCAAACAAAACTGGTTGTTCCGGAGTGGTCATCAAGATTTCGAATTCAACAAACTGTTATGACGATTGATTGCGAATCTGCCGCCCCTACCGGGGCTTGAAGCTCATTTTTCGTGATAACCCCGCGCTTCGCACGGGGCTAATACCTTCTCGCTCCTTCAGAGCTTAAGGCTTCGCGCTTTGTTCATTGCAGGTGTGAACGCCTGCGTACTCGGAAATCAAACGATGTCCGCGAAATTGCGCTCCATTCGTTTGAAATAAAACGCTCCGGTCACAAGCACCAGAACAGACACCACGGTCGAAACGGCAACCATCGGCCCAGGCCCTACGCCGGAGCCAAGCAAGGCCCAGCGGAATCCTTCGATGACACCGACCATCGGATTCAATCCGTAAATGGTCCGCCACGGTTCGCTGAGCATCGTGCTGGGATAGGCAATCGGCGTCGCCAACATCCAGAATTGCGTAATAAACGGAACGACATACCGCACATCGCGGTATTCAACATTCAATGCCGACAACCACAACCCGACTCCGAGCGCGGTGATCAGCGCCAGCAACAGGAAAAACGGCAACCAGATAATGTTCAGCGTCGGCACTTTGCCGTAATACACCATCATCAGCAGCAACACGCCGAATGACAGCGCGAAATCAATAAAGCCGGAAATCACCGTGGAAATGGGAATGACCAATCGCGGGAAATAGACCTTGGTCAACAGGTTCGAACTTCCCACAAGACTGTTGGAAGCCTGTCCCAAACCGTTTGCAAAAAACGTCCAGGGAACCAGCGCCGCGAATGAAAAGATGGGGTATGGAATACCGTCGGAAGGAATTTTGGCCAGCCGCCCAAAAAAGACGCTGAAGACCAGCATCGTGAACAACGGCTGAATGATGGCCCAGGCTGCGCCCAGCGCAGTCTGTTTGTAGCGCACTTTGATGTCGCGCCAAGTCAGAAAATACAGGAGTTCACGATAAACCCACAGTTCATTGAGTTTCAGTGAAACCCAGCCTTTGCCTGGTTCAATTAACAGGTAAGGCTGTTCAGCGGAGTGTAGATAGTTTTCCGCTATTTCATTTTTATGCATGCTTGGCACCAACTGTTACGGGAGTTTCAAACGAGATAATCGTGGCAGGAATACAAATCCGTCAACAACTCGCAACTCGACAAAGCTCGGCTACACAATTCCAATCAAGATGTAATGAAAAATCCACAGCGCAGGGTCGGGGGCGGGAACGAGATGCGGGGTCGAAAGCGGCTGGAAGTTTGTCGGTGAACCTATCCTTGCCCGGCTTTAATCAGAACCAAGGTTGATAAAGCCGCACTCGACAAGCGTTAACCAGGTAACGCCGCTTTGTTTTTTCGGCAGATAACGAGGACTTTGTTTCTGCCTATAAGGTCGTGTCAAAAAACTGCTTGGGGTCGCGGTCGGTGGTTGAAAAATGCCGCACGAAATAGTCATCCTAAACAGAATTCGCAAGATCAGTGAAAAGGCGCACCAATCCCCGCGAAAACACCATATAGGAAACCTCGTGTTGAGGCGGGGTCGTTTATACCAAAAGAACCGCCAAGGTTAAAACGCTTTTTTCTGCCACCGCGCCGAAACCTCGCCATGACGAACAATCACCGGCAGAAAAAGTGGAGAATAAAACAGCTTTCGCTGCTTTCACCGAAGCGTGTGCAGAAATCAGATCGCTAAACGAAACCACAAAAAGCGCAAAAGTCACCAAACAATTTCGAGCGTTGATTTGCCTCAACCCCCTTTTGTGTGTGTTGCGCCTTTTGTGGTGAATTCTCCAGTTGGGAATTATGCACAAGCGCGTAGGGCAGATTTTCCAATCCGCCTGGATTTTGCACTTGCGGAAATCCAGGCAGGTTGGAAAACCTGCCTGGATATTCACTTGAAAACCGACTTAGAACGTCAACAGTTCGGCGGAAAGACCGGAACAATGAAACTGGATGTTGTGGTTTGCGTCAGATGATGAAGATTATGGCCTTGGTTGAATGCCGAACTGCTGGCCGCAGTGTTGGAATTGAAATTGATCGCCGCGCCCACAATGCCGCCATCGTCGGAGCGCCAGAATTTCATCCAACCGGTTCTGCCTGCCGGAATCACGTTGGTAAAACGCGGCACGGTTCGCGGAAAATCCGAATTCGACAAAATTGCGCGGAACTGTCGGCGAGTCGTGCTGCGTTCAAAGCTGTACGCGTGCTCTTCGTCGTCATACAGAATGCCGAAAAGCTGTCCGATTGTGCTGATGCCTGTTCCCAGATTTCCTCCGATGCGATCCACGACCAACAACGTTGAATTGCCGTCCAGCGCGCTGAGAATGCTATCTACGGCCAGAACTCTGGGCACGGCGTTGTAGCTTACATCGTCAAAACGAACTTCCGAAGTCACGGAATTGCCATCACAAACAGGCGGCGCTCCGGTCAGCGCGGCAAACGCGACAGCCGACAAATTGGCCGCGTGGCCCGAAGCGAGCTTCACGTATTCGTCGCCAATCAGAAAGTTGAAATTGATTGGACAACCGGTTCGCTCATCCACGGCAATGGCAATCAAATACCCTGCGATGTCAGGATCGAAATCCGACGCCAGAAAACTGGTCGTCTGATTCGGCGTCAAACAAACATACGCGTCCGCTACTGCCGCCGCATCGTCCTGCACAAAAAACAAATGCACGGCAATTCGGCGCACAGGTTCAATATTCGTCAGGTTGAAACGCGTGTTTTCGCGCGTTTGGTTGGTGCCAATTGAGCTGTAAAACGGAAACACCAGCACCGAACCGGCTTTTTGGTCGCTGCCATCCGAAGCCGCCGGGAAAACCAGCCCTGGGCCAACCGCAGGGCAATTCACGGTCAAACATGCTGGCAAACTCAACGCGGCGTTATTGATGCCGTCATTGTCCGAATCAAAATTCATAGTTGAATTTACGCAAAGCTGACTGCCTTGCGCAGTGCCATCTTTGATTTGGGCTTGGAATTTGATCGTCACCGTTTCGTTGATGCCAATGGCTCCGTTCCAATCCATCTGCGCCCCGTTGATGGAGCAATTGCCGCCAGTTGCCGTGCAAGAATTTGCAACCGCCAGCAGATTCGTCGGAAGCTGCGCCACAAATTCCGAACCCGGATTGTCGGTTTGAATGCGATTGCCGATGTTTTTCAAACTGGCTTCGATGGTGACAATGTTCCCTGCTCCGGAACAAATTGCTGCGTCCGTCAGTTTCAGCAAAGCGCTGGCTTGAGTGAAGTTTGCGCCTCCACTGCAATCATGCAGCGGCGAACCGGTGTTGCGCGGATTGGGCGCTCCGGCTTGAAAGTTCAGCGAGTTGTTGTTCGTGTCGCCACAACCTTCTCCAACGCGCAAAATGGAATTTGTGCCGCTCGGAGCCGGTGCCGCGCCCGAACCTTCAACGCAGTTTGCGCTGCCGCCAAAGCCGACAAAATCAATCACGTTCGGCCCCAGCGGACACGTTCCGCTGAGCAGGTTCGACTGGTTAACCAGCGCAACTTTTCCAGAAGTTGCCGCCATTGTGATCGTTCCCGTCACATCCGGCGGAGGAAGCGGCGAACCATTCGCTCCGCCGGAAGCCTGTTGGATTAACACGTATTGGCCGGGCGCAATCGTTCCGGTCAGATCGGTTTTCTGCCACGTCGAACCTGTTGAAGACGCGTATTGAACCGACCAACCGCTTAAATTTACTGGCGAACTGCTGCGGTTAAACAGTTCAATGAAATCATTGGCGAATGGCGCGCCGCTGTTTCCGCCTCCGCCGTACACCTGGCTGATGACGACGTTTCCGGGCGGGGCAGGAGCCTGCACCGTCAGGCTGATGTTCAAATTGGTGCTGCGCGATTGAGCATCGGCAATTACAACCGGGATCGTCTTCATTCCAGGCAAAGTCATGGGATCAACCAGCGGCTGAAACGAAAACACGTTGTCGTTCGGCGTCACGTCTCCGTTTTGGCCGTTGTCATAAAACGGTTGAGACACCGCTCCGCCAATGGAACTGATGTCCGCCGTAACGGTCAGCCCTGTGCTGACTGGATTCGTGCCCGAAGTCACCGTAACAGTCAGCAAAACCGCGTTGCCGAATGTCACAGGATTCGGATTTGCTGCGCCAATGCCTGTGGGATTGGTTGGCGCTCCGCAAATCGCTGTTGGTGAAACGGTGTTGCGCGGAATCGGCGCGCTGGCCGCAAAGTCTGCGGAGTTGTTATTGGTGTCGGCGCAACCGTTCATCGCGCGCAAATCCGCAGCTGTCGCACTGGGCGCGGGGGCGGCTCCTGCGCCTTCAAAACAATTCGCGGTTCCGTAACCGACAATGTCCACAACAGTCGCGTCCATTGGACAAAGCGTCCCGCCCGCAATCAAGGTGGTCGTATTCGTCAAAACAATCTTGCCCGCCGTCGCAGCCATCGCAATCGTTCCGGTGGCATCCGGCGTCGGCAATGCAACGCCGTTGGCTCCGCCGGAAGCCTGCTGAATCAAAAAGTATTGTCCCGGCGCAATCGTTCCGGTCAGATCGGTTTTCTGCCAGGACGACCCGGTCGAAGAGGTGTATTGCACCGACCAACCGGTGATGTTGACCGGCGCGTTCGTGCGGTTGAACAGTTCAATGAAATCGTGTGTGAATGGCGCGCCACTATTTCCGCCTCCGCCATACACCTGGCTGATGACGATGTTTCCGGCTGCGGCTGGCGCTTGTACCGTCAGATTGATCGAAGTCATGCTGCTGCGCGATTGAGCGTCCGCGACCGTTATGCCGAAGCTTTTCGCTCCCGGCGAAGTCATCGCCGGAACGACGACTTGAAACGAAAAGACATTGTCGTTCGGCGTGGCATCTCCATTGGAACCATCGTCGAACAACATCTGCGAAGCCGAACCTCCGATGGAACTCAAATTGGCAGTGACGGTAATTCCAGTGCTGGCCGGGTTGGTTCCCGGTGTGACGTTGACGGTGAGCAGCACGACGTTCCCTGCATTGACCGGATTCGGACTGGCGGAACCAATGCCTGTGGGATTGGTCGGCGCTCCGCACACAATTGCCGCCGTTGCAGAGTTGCGCGGATTCGGCGCGGCAACCGCAAAGTCCGTCGAGTTGTTATCGGTTTCGGTGCAACCATTCGACGCGCGCAACGCCGCTGTCGTCGCGCTCAGATTCGCCGTCGGGGCTGCGCCTTCAAAACAATTCGCCGTCGTGCCGTAGCCCAAAATATCAACAACGGTTGCGCCGGATGGACAACTGGTGCCGCTGACAATGAGCGTGTTTGTGTTGGTCAGCACGACTTTTCCAGCCGTCGCCGCCATGGCGATCGTTCCGGTTACATCCGGCGTTGGCAACGCCGCACCGTTCGCTCCGCCCGCTTGCTGAATCAGCAAATACTTTCCGGGCGCAAGCATTCCGCTCAAATCGGTTTTCGACCACGTGGTTCCGGTCGCCGAAGCGTATTGCACCGCCCAACCGGACAAATTCACAGTCGAATTGCCGCGATTGAATAGTTCAATGAAATCATTTTGAAAGCTTGCGCCGCTGTTTCCTCCTGCGCCGTAGACCTGGCTGATGACCACATCGGGCGAAACCGCGCCCCGCGCAGACGAAGACGAAACGACATACCCGGCAACTGCCAAAGCAGCGGCCAACAACAAACTCACGAATACACGTAGGCTAATATCGAGACGAAAAGACAATGCAGGCATGACTCTTGAACCTCCAACGCTGAGTTAGGAGGCAAGCTCTTGGGGTGGCGAGGAGAGTTGCCGAATTTTGATTTTGATTGATGCCGGTTGAAGCCAATTGCTGAATGACTTCAGCGGCGCGAAGTCTAGCGGGCAGTCGCTCTCAGTTCAAGCTCTGACAACCACGGCTCAACAAGATTCACACAGAAATTGAAAAGATCCAGTCTGTGTTTATCCGCGCTGATCTGTGTTCATTCGTGGTTTCATTTTTGGTTTCTTGCGTTCAGCTAGGGCAAAAAGAACTGCAACGTCCGAATGACGTTTTCGCCCATGATCTTTTTGATGTCGGTTTCGCTGAATCCTTCCTGCAACAAGGCGTCGGTGATTTGAACCAGCCCAGTGGTGTCAAAGGGTTCTACAACTGCGCCGTCGTAATCCGAACCCAGCGCAACGTGGTCTACGCCAATCAGATTCACCGTGTAACGAATCGCTTTGGCGATGGCTTTGGCGTCAGTTCCGCAAGTCGCCGTGTCCCAGAATCCAATCCCAACCACGCCGCCGGTTAACGCAATCCGTTTCAACTGCTCGTCGCTGAGATTGCGGTTGTTGTCGCAAGTCCCTTTGACTCCGGTGTGCGAAACAATAACCGGGCGGCGAGAAAGCTCCAGCACTTCGTCAATCGTTTTGGCCGAAGCGTGCGCCAAATCAATGAATGCACTGCGCTCCTGAATTCGTTCAACCAGCTTCTTCCCGGCTTCGGTCAATCCGGTTTTGGCGACTCCGTGAGCTGAACCCGCCATTTCGTTGTCGAAAAAATGCGCCATTCCGATCATCCGAAAACCCGCGTCAAACAACTTATCGAAATTATTCACATCGCCCGACAACGCATGCGCGCCTTCGATTCCCAGAAAGCCTGCGACCACATCGTTTTCGGTTTTGCGACGTTCCAGGAATTTCGCGACATCGTTTTTATTTTTCAGAATGACCAGCTTGCCGTTTGATCTGGTGGAAGCGTCGTGCAATCGTCCGGCCTGGTATAACGCACGTTCGGTCAAATTCGTCCACGCAGCCAGTGGCCAACGTTCGGCAAAAGCGAGCAGCGTGATGTTATCGGTGTCACCCGAATTGGCTTCGATGTTCATGTTGCGCGGCGTTTTAGTAACAACGGTGAAGGCTTGAACAGCGACATTGCCTTCCTGCAATCGTGGCAGATCCACGTGTCCCCAGCTTCCCTTTTCCAACAGGTCACGGTTCCACATCAGAGTGTCGGCGTGCAAATCCGCAACCAGCAATCGCGAATGCAACGCTTTCGCTTCTTCAGACGCGGCGTAAGGCGGCGCGTTGATCGTCCGATTCATGCCTTTGCCAACGTAAGTCGGCACGAAACCAAAAACGACGATTGCCGCAATCGCCAGCACGATTGCCAATCCGAGCAGAATTTTTTTCATGATGGATGACGCCTCCGGCAAGATGTTGAAATGATGCGCGCGCAAAATACCATTAAGCCCAACCCTCGCCAACTCATACCTTGAGCCTGATATGCCTTTGGCTTAGGATGTGAATTCAAATTCAAAATCTGAGTCTGACAACTAATCTTGCTTCCGGGATATTCCGCAGTTTGGTTTTAATCGGCGCTGACGTGGTCATCACCAGCCTCTGCTGCTTTTCTGTTGTCGTTGATTGCGACGTAATCCAATCCAAGACTCATAGTCCCTCGTTGCCCCTAGGAGACTGTGTATGAAGCATCCCTTTTTGATCAAGACAGCGTTCTTGATCGGCCTGAGTATTGTGTGTTTGCCCCCTGTGGCGCGAAGTCAGAACAGCAATCCTATTGCGCCTGCCCAGCCGATTGAGCGCGAATTGGCCGCCGGACAAACTCACAGCTACGACCTGATGATGGCGGCGGAACAGTTTCTGAAAATCGAGATTCAATTCAAAAGATATTCCGGAGCGATTGCGGTCTACGGCCCGGACAATCGAATGCTGGCTGAGACTCGAAGCGGCGGCGATTTGTCCATGCCAACAAACGTCGCATTGATTATTCCTGCGGACGGGCGCTACCGGATTGAAGTGCGCTCGCCCGATCTGACGGACAAGAATGCCGCTGCCGGACGCTATCAAATGATGATCAGCAAGCCGCGCATTGCAACCGAGGAAGATCGTCATTACGCAATCGCGCAACGTGCGCTGGACGAAGCCAACGGATTGCTTGAAAAAAAAACTGTTGAGTCGCGTCGGCAGGCAGTGGCGAAGTTGCAGCAGTCGTTGCCGGAGTGGCGCGCAGCGGGCGACCAGCGGCGCGAGGCCGAAACGTTACACTCGTTGACAATGGTTTGGAATTTACTAGGCGATAGCAACCAGGCGATGGCAGCGGGACAGGAATACCTAGCGATCTCCCGCGCAATGGGGGATCGGCGTCAGGAAGCGACTGGGCTGAGCGAACTCGGCACGATCTTCAATCGCCTGGGGGATCGGCGCAAAGGAGCAGAGTTCCATCGTCAGGCGATGCTTTTGAGCCGCGAACTGGGCAACCGCAATCAAGAAATGATCTCGCTCAATAACCTCGGCGTCAGCTACGGTTCGATGGGCGATTTACAACAGGCTCTCAATTACTACCTGCAAGCACTGCCCCTCGCTCGCGAACTGGGCAACCGCGGAATGGAAGCGCGGCTGCTGAATAATATTGGTTTGCAATATTCGTCCTTGGGAGATGTGACCAAGGCATTGGAGTATTGCCAGGAATCACTGGCGCTCAGACGGGCGCTCGGCGTGCCTGAAGAGCAGATAACGTCGCTTCATAATCTCAGCCTGATCTGGTTCCGGTCGGGCAAGTATCAGCAGGCCTTGGATTCCGACAAGGAGGCGCTATCACTTGCCATCGCCGCCGGCAATCGCCAATTCCAAGTCTTGGCTTCCACGCTCTTGGGCCAAATCCATCTGAGGCTCGGCGAGTATTCGCTGGCGGAGGAATATTTGAATCAGGCGCTGAAGCTCAGCCGTGAAGCCGGTTACAAAGATGATGAAGCCGGCATACTGACCAACCTCGGCAACCTGCATCTCGCCCGCGAGCAGGTTTCTCAAGCATTGAATTTTTACGAGCAGGCAATTTCGCTTCATCGCGCGCTGGGTTCGCGCACCGGCCTGACAACTGATCTGAGCCAACTCGGGCTGGCGCGTCTTGCGCAGGGCGAAACGCGGCAGGCGATCGAGCACTTCAATCAGGCGCTCCAACTCAGCCGCGAACTTGGCTACCCAAGAATCGAGGCAAGCGTGCTTGAGCGACTGGGCCGAGCGCATCGCATGCTTGGCGAATGGCCAAAGGCGGCGGAATTATTACAGCAATCGCTTGATCTGAGTCGCTCCGTTAATGCGGTGTATACGGAAAGGGAGGCGCTTTACGAACTGGCGCAACTGGCGATTGATCGTGGTGATTATCCACAGGCGCAAACGCGGGCCGAACAGGCGGTCAAACTGATCGAAACAGCGCGGGCGAACGTCGACAGCCCGGATTTGCGCGCCACCTATCGCGGCAAGGCGCAGAAGATTTACGAGATACTGGTGGAAGCGTTAGTGCGGCAACACGAGCAGAATCCTGCAGGTGATTTTGCGGCGCGCGCCTTCGAAGCCAGCGAACAATCGCGCGCGCGCTCACTTATAGAGCTTCTCAATGAAGCGCGAGCAAACATTCGGCAAGATGTTGCACCCGAACTCCGCGAACAAGAACAGGTGTTGCAGCAACAACTCATCGGCAAATCCGAAAGGCTGGCGCGAATGCGCGCCGCCGATCTGAACAAGGAACAAACGATCGCTCTCAAGGGTGAAATCGCCGCGCTGATTGCCGAATACGACGCCCTGCAAACGCGCATTCGCCAAACCAGCCCGCGCTATGCAGCGCTCATCGCCCCCGAACCGCTCAAATTGAGCGACATTCAAAAACAGGTGCTTGATGGAAATACGTTGCTGTTGGAATACAGCCTGGGCGAGCGGCAAAGTTATCTGTTTGCCGTCACTGCAGAGGCAATTCACAGCTTCACGCTGCCCGGTCGCAAAGAGATTGAAACGAAGGCGCGGCTGTTTTACGACTTGGTGACGCAGCGCGGCACGCCTGGCGTCTTTCGCTCCGCCTCCGAAAGTCGCCAATGGCTGGAGCGCAAGGATCAAGAATGCGCGACAGCGGCGCTAACCTTGAGCCGAACGTTGCTTGCGCCCGCGGCTGAACTGCTGGACAAAAAACGCTTGCTGATCGTCAGCGACGGCATACTGCATTACGTTCCGTTTGCGGCGCTGCCCTCTCCAACGACAAAGCGACAAGGAGACAGCGGAACAGCAAGAACCAAAAACACTTCCCCTGTCACCCCATCGTCCCGTCGCCTCATCCCACTGGTGGTCAATCACGAAATCCTCTCTCTTCCGTCGGCTTCCGTGTTGGTGGAGCTGCGGCGCGAGACAGTTGGGCGCGAAGCCGCGCGCAAGACGATTGCAGTTTTGGCCGATCCGGTCTTTGAAGAAAATGATGAACGAATCAGAAGCAAAACTTCAGCCGAGGCTGGTGCGACCTCAGTCAAAAAACGAGACGAATGGGCACAATTGCGAGATGCAACGATGGGCTCCGATCTCGATTCGCCATCGTCTCTTGCCCGTTTGCCGTTCACACGACGAGAAGCGGAGAAAATTGTTACGCTTGTGCCGGAAGCGGAACGAAGACTCGCGCTGGGTTTTGAGGCCAGCCGGGCGCTGGCGCTCAGCCCGGAGCTTGGCCAATATCGTTACATTCACTTTGCCACGCATGGACTGCTCAATAACGCGCATCCTGAACTTTCGGGATTGGCGTTTTCGCTCTTCGACGAGCAGGCGCGAAAACAGAACGGCTTTCTACGCGGGATGGACGTCTACAATCTGCGGCTTCCCGCAGAACTGGTCGTTCTGAGCGGTTGCCGCACCGCCCTGGGCACGGAAGTCAGCGGAGAAGGATTGGTGGGATTAACTCGCGGGTTTATGTACGCTGGAGCAAAGCGAGTCATGGCGGGATTGTGGAAAGTGGATGACGCAGCCACCGCGGAATTGATGCAGCGCTTTTACCAGCAAATGTTGGGAGAGCAACATTCGACTCCCGCGGCAGCCTTGCGCGCCGCACAGGTTTCGATGTGGCGTGAGCCGCGCTCGCGCTCACCGTTTTATTGGGCTGCCTTTGTGCTGCAAGGTGAGTGGTGAATGACTGAAAGCATTTCAAACCGACTCAAAAAAGACACCGCTATGACGCAAGCGTCGTTTGATCGCCTGCTCGCCTGCCTCGGAACAGACCGAGAAAGTGCAGGGCGCGCCTACCTCGATCTGCGACGCGCGCTGTTCACCTACTTCTCGGTCAAGGGCGCAGCCGATCCAGACCTCTTGATTGACGAAACTTTCGACCGTGTGGCCCGCCGACTCGATGAAGGGCAGACGATCTTCACTGAAAGCCCGGCGCATTATTTTTACGGCGTGGCCCGCAACGTTTGGCGAGAGAGTCTGCCCAAAGTCAACGCCGTTGCCCAGTTGTCGAACGAGATGCTGCCGCCGTTGGCGTCTTTGACCACACCGCATGAATTGATGGTCGAAGCGTTTGAACAGAAGGTTTCCGACAAGCGATTGGCCTGCCTGGAACAATGCTTGGAACGATTTTCCGCTGCAGACCGCGAACTGATTGTTGGTTATTACCGCGCCAGCGGCGGGGAAAAAATCGAGAATCGAAAAGCGATGGCCGCGCGCCTGGCCCTATCGCTGGATTCGTTGCGGCACAAGACGGCGCGACTGAGGCTCAAATTGAGTTCGTGCATCAGGCAATGTCAGAAGGCGCGGCCCCACGCGTCATAACTTCATCACCTTCTTCTAGCGTGTGCATAAACCAGATCGCTAAAAGAAACCACTAAAAGCTAAAAATCCATAAAAACAATTTCAAGCGTTGATTTGCCTCAAAACCTTTTTGTGTTTTTTGAGCCTTTTGTGGTGAATTCCCCAGTTGAGAATTATGTGCAAGCTTCATCCTAGATCGGATTTCACTTCAGTGAATGTTTTTTGCCACGGAGCCGCAGAGACAATGAGCCTTCCAGGCATTTCTCTGAGCCTCCGTGTCTCCGTGGCAAATCTCATATACCGAAATGAAATCCGATCTAAATACAGTGCCGAGCCACAACAGCGGGAAGTGAAAAACTATACGAAACGAGATCGTGACATCTGGAAAAAATGCCCGTCATATTTTTTCCTACAACTCATATTAAAACATAGCGCGAATTGATTCGTGCGTTGAGAGTTGAATAAGAGCACAAACTAAATGATACCCATATCAACGCCAAAAATCAGAGACTACCTGCTGGGCAACCTCCCTGCCGAGAAGGAAACCAGTCTGGAAGAACTTTACTTCGCCGACTCGGAATGTGTTGATGAAGTCTGGTCTGTTTTTGCCGACCTTTGCGAACAATACCTGGACGGCAAACTCCCTGAAACCGAACGGGCGCAGTTTGAAGACCTGTTGCGGCGCTCGCCAGTGATGCGGGAAATGTTCGAGAACGAAAAAGCATTGTTCACCTGCACGCCGGCCGTTTTGCCTGAAGCGGATCAGACAGCCCCCCGTCTTGCCAACCAATCATCGCCGCCGCTTGCCCGAAGGTTTGGATGGTGGAACAACAGGCGGCTCAAATTCGCGGCGCTGGCCGCCGCGTCAGTTCTATTCGTCGCTGGTTTCTGGCTCGTCTGGCAGTCGAAAAAGACTCCGCCAGCAAATTCAGATCAGGTGGCCGCTCACCACAATAATGAAGACGCAGCCAACCAGTCAGTTTCACAACCATCGCTCCAACCGTCGCCGACACCACCCTTTCCCGCCACAGTGTCGCGTGACAATCAAGCGACCATCGCTACCTACTTTTTGCCCGCGCAAGGATTCAGGTCTGGCGCCGGAACCGCGCCTGTTCTGGCCATTCCCAACCAAGTGCTGACCGTGCGGTTGGAACTGCAGTTGATGAGCGGTGACGCCGCTCGATATTCCGCGGTGCTCCTATCCGAATCGAACGAAACGATACAAAAGTGGGAATCGCTCTCGCCGCAACATCGCCCATCGCTCGACAATATCGTCCTACGACTGTCAGCCCCTCTGCTCACCGAATCGAATTACATCATAAAAATCAGACCATCGGCTGACACTGACAGTGATGCCTTCGCTCAGCAATATCGTTTCTCTGTGAAGAGGCGCTGAAAAGGAGGGGAGACATAGATGCGCGCAGTTTTTTTTCATCGTTCTACTTGCCGTGGCGCTGGCTTCGGCTCGTGACCGCCTTCGCGAACCTGATTTCGCAACCAGGCCGGAGAGCAGGCAAGCCAAAGACAAACAGATCGCCGCACAATTCTCACCAGTCTTTTACCAAAGCTTAGGGAACAGTCCACGCTCGGATTACATCACCAACTTCGATTTTGATGGCGATTGGAAAGGTGATAACAACTGGCGCAATTTGGATAACCGATCCTTTCCCTTGCGCGCCTGGATTTATTACTCAGTCACGGAAACAGCAACGCATTACTTCATCCATTACGTCTATTTCCATCCGCGCGATTACAAAAGCGGACTGACGCCGTCCGCGCTTGAAAAATTGTTGGCCAGGAAAAATCAGCGCCGTGCAGGCAAAGAATCCGCCGGCAGTTTGGCAAACGAGATTGCGCTGTCACACGAAAACGATTTGGAAGGCT
>DAOMFR010000076.1:10650-16674 GCA_035429885.1 Blastocatellia bacterium | reverse complement strand
AATTGAGCAAGCCTTGTTCATATATTTTGCTATTCGCGGCGCGCCTTCCTCTAAAGAATTAAGGGGCGAAATGATTAACTGCGTGACTGCAAGCCAAACCGCTTCGAGTTGACGCCGGGATCAAGCAATGTCGTGAAACTCAGATTCACCATTGCCAACCCGTAATGCCCAATCCGCCTCCTTGCAGAAAAAAACGCATTTCGGAGAAAAAAAGTACATCACAGATTTTCTCTAGCCTCATATCAGATTGTAGAGGAACATCAGGACTTCAACTCCGCCCGAGTTCCTACCGGCAATATTCCAAATAACGATGTGCTTACAAACGAACCTCACGGCGCGTAGAAGTCGCGTGTACAGGAAGGATGTGTTGCCTACCCTCAATCCGCGATAGACGTTCTCCCGAACGGGCGTCGTTTCTTCCAGGTAAAGAAAATTTATGAGCAACAAAAACCGAATTCACCTCATTTGGCAAAATGTGAAACGCAGCCGGCTGGTCTGGCTGACACTGATTCTGGTCATTAGCGCGGCAACTCTTGTCACTGTCGCCGCCAAATCCTCCCCCGAACAATTATGGAAGAAATTGACGGCTTCGTTTGCTGCCGCGTCCATACCAGCCGCTCCGGCGGAACAAACCGTTGGCAAACAACATTATTTCCAATTGCTGCCCACAGAAGTGACACGGATGGTGGCGGGCGCGCCGATGGAAGCGCCGGGCGTCAATGTGCTGAACAGCCAGTCCGTGCTGACGCTGCCTGATCCCGATGGAAAATCGAGACGGTTTCGGCTTCTGGAATCGCCCATTATCACCTCTGAAATGGCAGCGAAATTCCCCGACATCAAAAGTTACGCTGCGCAAGGCATCGATGATCCAGCGACGACGGCTCGATTCAGTTGGACGTCGCGCGGATTGCATGGCGTCATTCTGGGAAATGATTACAGCATCTTTGTCCATCCCGTGGATCACACCACTACAACCAATTACGTCAGTTATTACGCTCCGCAAGACACCAAGTTTGAATGCGGGGTCAAAGACAGCGATCCGGGCATTCGAGGACGCACGGCCGTCAACGGCATTAACACCAAAATTGGCGGCACATTGCGCACGTATCGGCTGGCAGTTGCCACGCCTGCGGAATACACGCTGAATCCATCCTTGGGCGGAGGCACCGTGGCCAGCACGGTCGCTTCGCTCAACGTATGGGTCAACGAAATGAACGCCGTGTATGAACGCGAAATGTCCATTCGATTCACGTTGGTCAATAACACCAGCATCATTTACACCGATGCTGGCACCGACCCGTTCAGCAACCCAACCGATCCGTCAACGACATTGACCGAAGTCCGCGCAACACTCGCTTCGGTCGTTGGCATTGCCAACTACGATTTGGGGCATGCCTTGCTGGTTGGCGATACGGGCGGCGTTGCGTATCTGGGCGTGGTGTGTGATGGCAGCGGCAGCGCTAACAAAGGAGGCGGCGTTTCCGGGGTACCTGCTCCCTTGGGATATGCGTTTGGAGCCAGCCGCTTCATGCATGAAACCGGTCACCAATTCGGCGCGACGCATACGTTCAATGATGTCGCCTCCTGTTCGAGCAATCGGGAACCGACCACAGCGTATGAACCGGGCAACGGGATGACGATCATGGCCTACCCCGTTCAATGCTCCACGCCAATTGTTCCCAACCGCGAATTGCGATTTCACGATGGCAGCCTGACTCAGATGGTTAATTTCATTGCGGGAACCGGCGGCACATGCGCAACGACGACCTCGACGGGCAACAATCCGCCTACCGTCAGCGGAGGCGTGGACCGCACCATTCCGCGCAACACACCGTTTACGCTGACGGCCACCGGCAGCGACCCGGATGTGAATGACGCGGCGGCGCTGTCATACGTGTGGGAACAGATTGACGCAGGCGGAGCGCTGTACGGCAACACCACCGACGTCGCCAGTTTTTCCGACGCGGGTGACCCTTCGACCACGACACGCCCGATCTTTCGTCCATTTTCTCCTTCGTCCAATCCATCGCGGACCTTTCCCAGCCTGACGTACATTTTGAATAACGCGAACGTCCCGCCGGGCATCAGCAGCGGATTGTATACGGCGGAAAATCTGCCCAACGTCACCCGCACATTGAATTTCCGCGTAACCTTGCGCGACAACCGCGCGGGCGGCGGCGCGTTCAGCGATGACCACATCGTGTTGAACGTGGACGGCAATTCCGGTCCTTTTTTGGTGACCTCGCCCAACACAGCCGTCAGCATTCCCGCTGGCTCCCTGCAAACCATCACCTGGAGCGTCAACAACACCAATCAGGCTCCGGTGAATTGCACAAACGTCAAAATCTCGCTTTCGACAGATGGCGGTCAAACATTCCCCTACGTCCTGGCGGCCAGTACGCCCAACGAAGGTTCCGCGAATGTCGTGTTGCCGAATCTGACTTCGACAACCACGACGGCGCGCATCAAAGTCGAAGCGGTTGGCAATATTTTCTTCGACGTTTCCGACGCCAATTTCACCATCAGTTCCGGGCCGAGCTGTCCTGCCGTGACCAGCTTCGCCCCCGGCGCGGGCAGCACCGGCGCTTCGGTTGTCATCACTGGCACTGGATTCACAAGCGTGACGGCGGTCAAATTCAGCAACAATGTGTCGGCGTCATTCACCATCAACAACGATTCTCAAATCACCGCCACACAACCGGCAGGCGCAATCAGCGGCCCCATCACAATCAGCAAATCCGGATGCAGCGATGTGCAAACGGCGACCTATATCGCCTGTTCAACGTCCGCCACGGCGCAGGTGGATGACGGCGGATATGAACAGGTCAACACTGGCCGGTACATCGTCAATCGCCTGACTCCGTCGAGTTATCCGGCCACCTTGCGCGGCGTTTCAATTCGCATTGCCAGCACTCAATACCTGCAAGCGGGAACCCCGTTCATCCTGCTGGCCGGCGTCAACGCGGACGGCGACGCGAACATCAACAACACCAGTTTCCAAACATCGAGCCGAACGGTCACCTCCACCAACGCCTTTGTCCGATACGATCTGGCGCAACCGATCACGATTCAGTCGGGCGATTTTGTTGTCGGGTACACGTTCCCCAACGGAGGTGCGACATCTTCCTTAGATACGTCGTCTCCTCAAAGTCGCTCCTACAGTTCCGAAGACGGATTGAATTTCACGGTGAACCCTGACGGGAATTACATGATCCGCGCGGATTATTTGACGAGCTGCGATCTGGGGTCAGCGGCCTGTCCCATGGTCAGCGGCATTTCGCCAAGCAGCGGACAGATTGGCGACACTGTGACGATTACCGGTTCGGGATTCACCGGCGTCAGCGGCCTGACGTTTAACAGCAATGTGATTGCCAACTTCACGGTGGTCAGCGACACGCAAATCACAGCCATTGTTCCTGCCGGAACAACAACCGGTCCGATCACCATCAGCGAACCGACCTGTTCGGACGTGCAAACCGCCAGCTTCACCGTCAACGCTCCTGTGTGCATGACGGTTAGCGGATTCAGTCCGCCAACGGCCTTGCCCGGCGTTCCCATCACCATCACTGGCACCAATTTTACAGGAGCCAGTGTCGTGAAATTTTCGGGCGATGCCGCCGCCTCTTTCACGGTAGACAGCCCAACGCAAATCACTGCGATTGTTCCTGCCGGAGCCATTTTTGGCCCCATCACGATCAGCAAACAAGGATGCGCGGATGTGCAAACAGCGAATTTCTCGCCGTGCAATTCCAGTTTCACTTTGCAAGTGGACGATGGAGGCATTGAAGCGACCGCAGGCACGACTTCATTGCGGTATTACGTCAATCGTTTAACGCCACTTAGCTATCCGGCGACGTTGACGGCAATTCAACTGCGATTTGATTCGTTCCAAAACATTCCGGCTGGCACCGCCCTGACCTTGCGCACGGGGGTGAATCCGACCGGTTCCACAAACATCAATGGCATTTCTCTAACAGGGCAAGCCGCAACGGCAGGCACAGTCGGACAATTCAACACCTACACTCTGACAACTCCCGTAACAATCAATTCGGGCGATTTTGTCATCGGCTTTTCCATCACCGCGCCCAGCGGTTCGGGAGCCGAAGGGCTGGACACCACGAATCCTCAAGGGCGTTCGTATAAATCCACCGATGGCGGCGCGACGTTTGGAGCACCGGCAGGCGGCGTAGGCAATTATTTGATTCGCGGCCAGTATTTCCGTCCGTGCTGTTCGGGCGTGACGATTACGGTCAGTCCATCGAATGGCACATTGCCAGGTGGCCAACTTAATAGCTTCTACAGCCAGACGTTCACGCAATCGGGCGGAGTCGGCACAGCGACCTGGAGCGTCAGCGCTGGATCGTTGCCCGCAGGCCTGTCGCTGAATGCGTCAACCGGCGAATTGAGCGGCACTCCGACAACTCCAGGAACGTCGAATTTCACCATTCGCGCCACGGATCAAAACACCTGCACCGGAGAGCGCGCCTATTCGCTGACCATTGCATGTGCGGCAATCACTATTACGCCAGCGACATTGACGGCGGGCACAGCAGGCACAAGTTATAACCAAAGCCTGAGCGCCAGCGGCGGAATAACGCCTTACACGTTTTCGCAAGGGTCTGGTTCTTTACCGACGGGACTTTCACTGAGTGGTTCCGGTGTGATTTCAGGTGTGCCGACCCAGACGGGCACGTTTACGTTCACGGCTAACGTAACGGACAATCAAGGTTGCACGGGAAGCGCGAGCATTTCGCTGACCATCAACTGCCAGACGATTACCGTGACGGCTCCCGCAACCAACACCGGCACGGCAGGAGCGGCGTTCAGCCAAAGCTTCTCGCAATCGGGCGGCATCGGCACCACGAACTTCACCACCGCAAGCACCTTGCCCACGGGCATCACGCTTTCGACGGCGGGAGTTCTGGCCGGAACACCGACGCAAACCGGGAGCTTCCCCATTACTGTCACGGCAACTGATAGCAACGGATGCACCGGCTCGACCAATTACACGCTGACCATCAATTGCCAGACGATCACGGTGACGGCTCCGGCCACCAACACTGGAACGACCGGCACGAATTTCAGCGCGACGTTCACCCAGTCGGGCGGCATTGGCACGACCAACTTTACGACAGCCAGCGCTTTGCCCAACGGCATCACACTTTCAACGGCGGGAGTGTTGTCTGGCATCCCCACGCAAACCGGCAGCTTCCCGATCACGGTGAAGGTGACTGATAGTAATGGATGCACGGGGTCGGCCAATTACACGCTGACCATTTCGTGTGGAACCATTACGGTGACGGCTCCGGCGACGAACACTGGAACCGCGAACGCAGCGTTTAGCGCGACGTTCACGCAATCGGGCGGCATTGGCACAACCAACTTCACCACGACCAGCACACTGCCGAATGGCATCACGCTTTCGACGGCGGGAGTGCTAGCGGGAACGCCCACACAAACGGGTGTCTTCTCCATTACGGTGAAAGCGACCGATTCCATTGGCTGTATGGGAACGGTCAATTACACCCTGACCATCAATTGCCAAACCATCACGGTCACCGCTCCGGCGACCAACACCGGCACAAAGGGGTCGGCCTTTAGCCAAAGCTTCTCGCAAACGGGCGGCATTGGCACTATCACTTTCAGCACGGCAAGCACGCTGCCGAATGGCATCACACTTTCGACGGCAGGGGTACTGGACGGAACACCCACAGTAACTGGTGGCTTCCCAATTACGGTCACCGTCACGGATGGCAACGGCTGCACGGGTTCGGTCAATTACACACTGACCATCGTTTGCCAAACGATTACGGTGACGGCTCCGGCAGTCAATTCCGGCGTGGTCAACGCAGCCTTTAGCGAAACGTTCACACAAACGGGCGGCATTGGCACAACCAACTTCAGCACAATCAGCACATTGCCCAACGGCATTACGCTTTCACCTGCAGGCGTATTGTCGGGCACACCGTTGCAAAACGGTTCCTTCCCCATCGTAGTCAAAGCGACGGATGCCACAGCATGCAT
>DAOMFR010000076.1:1244-10550 GCA_035429885.1 Blastocatellia bacterium | reverse complement strand
GCTGACCATCAATTGCCAAACCATCACCGTCACAGCCCCCGCGAATACTTCCGGAATTCCGGGAGTTCCGTTCAGCGAAACCTTCACGCAAACGGGCGGCATTGGAACGACCACGTTTACAACGACCAGCACACTGCCCAAGGGCCTGACACTGGCGACGAACGGAACGCTGGCCGGAACCACGACGCAAACCGGCAGTTATCCCATCACAGTCAAAGCAACAGACAGCAATGGTTGTATGGGAACGGTAAATTACACGCTGGTAATTGGCTGTCCGGTCATCACGGTCAATGCGCCCGCGACCAACACGGGAACGCTGGGCACGTCATTCAGCGTGACCTTCACGCAATCCGGCGGCAATGGAATCGTCACGTTCAGCACGGCAAGCATTTTGCCGAATGGATTGACGCTTACATCCGCTGGCGTTCTGTCGGGCATTCCGGCGCAAACCGGCACGTTCCCGATTTCAGTTACGGCGACCGACGGCAACAGCTGCACGGGATCGGTGAATTACACGCTGACCATCAATTGCCAGACCATCACGGTTACGGCTCCGGCAACCAGCACCGGAACGCTCAACGTTGCGTTCAGTCAAACGTTCACGCAATCGGGCGGCAATGGCACGACCACGTTCAGCACGGCGAGCGCATTGCCCACGGGCATCATGCTGTCAGCAGCGGGAGTTCTTTCAGGCACGCCTACGCAAACCGGATCGTTCCCGATTGTCGTCAAAGCGACGGATGCCAACGGCTGCATGGGCACTGTCAGTTACACACTGACGATTTCGCGCTTGCAGTTTTATCCGCTGGCGACGCCGATCCGCATTCTGGATACGCGTCCCGGAGCCACAAACGGCTGCAACCTGCCCGGAGCTGCCATCACCGGTGGAACCTCCTTCACCCAGGCGGCACGCGGCACGTGCAGCAGCCAAACAATTCCCGCCAACGCGATGGCCATCACCGGCAACATCACGACGGTGGAATCCGGCGGCGGTTTCCTGACGCTATATCCCAGCGACGCGTCGCGCCCCTTAGTCGCCAATTCCAATTTCGCGGCGAATGAAATCCTGAACAACGTCTTCACCGTTGGCCTGGGTCAATCGGACGGCGCGTTCAAGATTTACGTCACGACAACGACGAATGTGGTGGTGGACGTGACGGGATATTACGCGCCTCCGGGAGCGGGCGGACTGTATTTCCATCCATTGCCGAAACCGATTCGGTTGGTGGACACGCGCTCGACTGCAACCAACGGTTGCAACTTGCCCGGCACGCCAATTCTGGCGGCGACGGAAACCACGCAAGGCGCTCATCTGACGTGCGACGGCGTCACGATTCCCACTTCGGCGCGCGCCATTGTGGGCAACGCAACAGTGGTGGCTCCGGGTAGCAACGGATTCCTGACGCTGTTCCCGGCAGATGCGACGCGGCCCTTTGTGGCGACGTCGAATTACCGATCCGGTCAGGTGATGAATGGACCATTCACCGCAGGCCTGACCACCAGCGGGCAATTCAAAATCTATTCCGTCGCTCAAACGGAACTGGTGATTGATGTGCTGGGGTATTACAGCGACGAAGCCTCCGACGTGAATGGCACGGGATTGTTGTTCACTCCGTTGCCGAGTCCGGTGCGCTTGCTGGAAACCCGCACCGGTCAGGCGGCGGGATGCACGATGTTGGGAATGCCGATCAATGGCGGAACCAGCATCACGCAAACGGCTCGCGGCACGTGCGATGGAATGACTGTGGATAACACGGCGCTCGCCATCGTCGGTAATGCCACGGTGGTGAATCCGTTGGCCAACGGCTTCCTGACGTTCTGGCCGAGTTCCGCAACACAACCATTTGTCGCTGCGTCCAACTACGTAGCAGGCAAAAACTTCAACCGGCATTTCATCGTCGGTCTGGGCTCCAGCGATGGAGCGTTCAAGGTGTTCTCGGCATCAACCACCAACTTGGTGATTGACCTGTCGGGATACTTTGCACCTTGAGTTGTTCCTGAAACTTGAGATCAGACAGTCAACACCGAGCGAATCCGTCTTCTCCCCCAGCCGGATTCGCTCGGATTGTTCTTTCTGGAAACTAAATTCCGCTTTTATTTTGCCTTGCAACACGGCAATTCCAGCCTGGTCAAACCAAAGCTTGACAGTGCAAAACGCGTCGGGCAGACTCCCCGTTCGATGGCAAATTCATACTTCCGCAATGCCATCGGCAATCATCGATCATCGTCACAAACCAATTTCACGGGCGCAGATTTTCGTCAGGTTGATCCAACCTGACGGCTTGCGCGCCGGATTACCATCGAACCTAAGGAGACTTAATCCATGTCCGTCAAAGCTTTCGAGCCGAAGTTTATGAAAGTCGGCGTATTGACCGCCGCTTTGCAGGAACTGACTCCGCGCGAAAAACGCGATCCTGATCCCGATTTGGCCATTGAAGAATGGGTGCAATTTGCCGCCGATCTGGGCGTGAATTACATCCAACTTGGTTCGGCGCTGCATCCGTCGGAAGCAGACATTCCTGCCGAAGCGATGCTTGACCCAACAGCCAATCATTTGGATTTGCGTCAGCCCTTCACCAAAGATCGCGCCAAACGCGTGCGCGCCTGTCTGGAAGCCAACAAGGTCGGCATTTCGGAAGTCGGGTATTTCGACAACATGCTCCATCACGATCCGGTGCTGCGGAAAAAGAAACACGATTTCATGCTGCGGATCATGGATTCGGCAGTGGCACTGGACGTTTCGGCGGTTTGCGGATTCGTAGGACGCAATCAGGCGACCAACATGGATCAGAACCTGCTGGACTTTGAAGAATGGTTCATCCCGCTGCTGAAAGCCGCGAAAGAACGCGGATTAGTCTATCGCATCGAACAGTGCCCGATGCCCGGCTGGGTTCCCGGCGACAACTGGCACAACAACATCGCCTACACACCGGGAACGTGGATTGCTCTGCACCGCATTTGCGAAAAACACGGCGTCGGCGATCAGTTCCGTATCCATTACGATCCTTCGCACGCAATTCTGATGGGACAAGACACGCGCTCGCTGTTTCAGTATTTGAAAGACACTGGCTACAACTTCCTGATTGGCGGTTTCCACGTCAAAGGTCAGGTCATTGATGCGAAAGGCGTTTCAGCGTGGGGATACGGCGGCCAAACCGTCGAACGCGGCGACATGATCAACGGTAAACCGTCAGACAATGTCGTGGATCATTTGAACGCCTGGGCCAAACAGGTCGTTCTGTGTGAGCACGAACTGCCCGGCACAGCAAAACACGATCCGCTGGCGTATTTGCAAAACCGCACAGTGGATTGGCTGGATCATCAATTGGCCGCACGCGAATTGTTGCAGCTTGATGTGGAAAACACCTACCTGATCGTCGAGCACGAATATCCGAAAGCGCGCATTCAGGACAAGGAACTGTTGAAGCCGATTCTGCAAGGTTCCATCGCCTTCGCTCGCAAGATTGACGAAGCGGCGGCTTGCATGTTCGCGCTGCAAAACGAAGTGCTGGCCGCGCAGGGCATTCCTGTGCAAGGCGTCGGACGCCAAGCCTATCGGTCATAACCTGGAACCTTTGGAGTGCTACGCCTTCAGCGTAGCTTTGGTAGTCCGTTCTTCGGAATTGAATTGGTTCAGAAAAGGACTTCCAAAGCGGCGCCAGAGCCGCCGCACTCCAAAGATTCCCCATTCCATCAAGGACACCACAATGAACAAGCGTAATTTAGTTGGGTTGATTGCAATCGTTTTGATCCTGGCGGTATCGGCAAGCGCACCGATTTCAAAGGCTTCGGCGCAAAAGAAACTCCGCGTCACGTACATCACGGAATGCAAAGGCTTCAAACATGGAGTGTTGCCGGAATCCGAAAAGATCATGAAAGAGCTTGGCGACAAAAACGGGTTTGAAGTCACCATCTCCCAGGATTCGGCCAGTGTCATCACTGCTGAAAATCTGAAAAACGTGGATGTGCTGATCTTTTACACTACGGGCGAACTGCCCTGGACGGACGAGCAGAAAAAACTGTTTCTGGATTTCATCAAAAACGGAAAAGGCTTCATCGGCATTCACAGCGCGACCGACACCTTTTACAAGTGGGCGGAATATGGCGAACTGATTGGCGGATACTTCGACGGTCATCCGTGGACGGCTACGACCAAAGTCGCCGTTCGCAAAGATGACAAAAACTTCCCGTTGATCAAACAGTTTGAAGATTCGTTTGAATGGGTGGAAGAAACTTATCAGTTCAAACAGTTCAATGCCGCCAACGTCAAAGTCGTCATGAGCATGGACCCGTCCAAAACCGACATGACGAAAAAAGGCGCGAAAGGGATTCACGCTGTCGAAGGCAATGCGAACATCAAGGCTGATTCTTTCCCGCTGGTCTGGTACCGCAACTATGGCAAAGGCCGCGTGTTTTATGCCGAACCGGGACACAATTCGGCAATTTGGAACGATGCGCGTTACCAAACGATGCTGGTGGGTGCTGTGAAGTGGGCGGCCAAGCGTACGAAGTAGGTTTGATCCTTGTTCAAATCAGGAGAACCGAAATGGATTACTCAACACTAGCCTGTCCGAAGTGCAAATCTGCGATGGAAGAGGGCTTTATCTCTGATCACACCCAACATTCTTCAATCACTGTAAGCGAGTGGATTGAAGGGGCACCACCTGACCAAGGCTGGTGGGGATTCTGGTGGGGATTGAAAACCGGTGACAAAGAAAAGCTGAGGGTCATGACGTTCCGATGCGTTCAGTGTGGTTACCTGGAATCCTATGCGCCGGTTTCAACGAAGTAAAACTTGAATCAAACGAAAGAGGCAGTTTAACAAACCTGCCTCTTTCGTTCTGCTTCAGTTGGATTCCACTCTCAATTGAAGCTGAAAGTAAGCATTATTCCCAGCCACTGATCGGACGACCGGCGACCCAGCACGTTTGAAAAGCCGTAACCGCTGGTTCGGATCGAATAGTATTTGGTCGTCAATCCGACGCCGAATCCATTTTCAAACCGGTACCGGAACTGCCCCATTGCATATCCACCAGTTCCCCATCGAGATTCGCAAACCGTACAATCCAGACTTGGACCGTAATCGTCTCCGGTGTTAATGTATTCGTTGTAAGTACCCAGCGCGGCTCCACCGCCGACAGAAACCAGTGCTTTGTTCGTTCGCGGAGTCAGGTAAACGCGGGCTCCAGCGTATGGAAAAATCTGAGAATCGTTGATCCGTATTCCCAGCCCCGGCCCGACCGGAATAGTGCGCCGTCCGGTCAATCCTTCAAATGCAAAGTCCGCTCCGAAATCGAATTGCAGTTGCCGCAGTTTGGGCGGAGTGATTCCTCCATTGATGCCCATAGCGAATGCGTTTTCAAACAAACCGCTTGATCGCAAATCGCCTCTGGGGCCGAACCCTCCGGCAGACAATTCAATTGAGAACATTCCCAATCCTGAAAAGACGTTTTTGGATTGTGTTGAAGCCGCGTTGCCAGCAAGAGCCGGTTCAGTTGAAACCGGAGCAGGCTCCGCAGTGTCGGTTTGAGCAAACGCTGAAACAGACCCCAAAGTCAGAAGCAGCAAGGTGAGAGCAAAGATCGAGTTGATTTTCATAGTTCCTCCGAAACTGCACACGGACAAGCATGCAGCTCAGTTTGGCGATAGTTGTCGTCAAAGGGGGATTGGAGGGGGTGTTTTCAATCAACTCGCAGGTTGGCGGAGTATTGCGGCGTTTTGGAGAAGTGTCAATATTCAAAGAGGCTCCGCAGAAATTCTGTGGAGCCTCTTGTTGGGTTTATCGTCATTGTGACGATCTTCAGAATGACAGTTTCAGCGCAAACTGAATCTGGCGTGCCTGCAATGTGGAACGAATCGTGCCGAAACCGCCTGCGGTGCGCAGCGTTCCATCTGCGTTGAACACAATTCCGGTGGCCGTTCCGCTCGGCGTGCCAAAATTCGTCTTGTTCAACAGGTTGAAAAACTCTGCTCGGAATTCCAGCTTTGAGCTTTCGTTGATTACGGGCATAGCAAAATTCTTCTGCAAGCCCAGATCGAATTGATAAACCGACGGGCCGCGTCCGATGTTACGCCCGGCGTTGCCGAACGGTTGATCTTGCGTCGGCAACCGAATCGCTTCGGTGTTGAACCAACGATCAATCGTGCGACCATTGGACAGCAACGGATCGCCAACCAGATTCGGACGCAGTGCAATGCCGCCCAGGAACGAGGCCAGATTCGCCGTCACCGGCGAAGGTGTGTAACGGAAATTGACCGCTTGTCCGCTGTACATGGCGTTGATTCCCGTCAATGTCCAACCGCCCAGGGCAGCATCCAGCGCATACGGCAAATTCCCCAACCAAGCCCGTCCTTTGCCAAAAGGCAGTTCCCAAACAAAGCTGGTCGTGTTGTTGAACGGTTGGTCATACGCGCCAATGCCACGATCCGCCGCCATATTGAATAGGTTTTGCGGACGCCCTTCGTTGCCGCCCGGCTCTTCCAATACCTGGCTGACGTTATCAATCGCTTTCGACCAGGTGAACGAATTGAGGATGTAAACGCCTTTTGAAAAACGACGCTCGAACTTCACTTGCAGAGCGTTGTAATTTGAATACGCCGCAGGCAAGGTCGCCGAAATTGAACGGAACCCTTGAATCGGACGGCGAGCATCCAGCGCTGGGCGTTGGGCCGCCGGCAACGCCAGCTCTGCAGCGGTCAGCGGACGTGCCTGATTGTAATCGGCCAGCAACAACAGCTTCAGCGAGTGATTCCCGACATAGGCGACATCCAGCAGCATGTTGCCCGGCAGTTCGCGCTGCACAGACAACTGCCAATTTTGAATATACGCTGTACGGGTTTCGCGCGGTGTAAACAGCACAACATTGTTCGGCAAACCAGTCGGATAACCGGACTGAGTCGGACGGAAGCAGTTGTCGGCGTACACCGTGCCAGTGCAAAGCGCCAGAGCAGCGTTTTGCGTAACGTTCGCGCGAGTGATTTGCGGGTAATTCGTCGCCAGCAAATCGGCGCTGCCGATGCGGTTGAAATGCACATAACCGATGCCGTAACCGCCGCGCACGACTGTCTTGTCCAGCACGTTGTAGGCAAACCCTAACCGCGGCGCAAAGTTGTTGTAATCGGGATCAACCAAAGCCCGATCATACAGCGAACCGTTTTTGGCTTGGATGATTGTTTTCGTCGCCGGATCGAAATTCGACAGCCGATTTTGCGCTTCAGTGTATGGCGTCGCAAATTCGTAACGCACTCCCAAATTCAACGTCAGCCGATTGTTCACCTTGAAATCGTCTTGCGCGTAGGCGTAATGCAACCGGCGCTGCATTTCGACCACCAGCAAGTTGGCGAATTCGTATTGCGAACGCGCGCCAAAATAGAAATCCGACAAGTTGTAAATCGTATTCGCGCCTGCTGTTGACGGGCGGCTGAACTGGCTGGAATACGTATCCAACCCCATTAGCGGGTTGGTGTCTTGCACGTCCGTGTTGACCGCCAGATATTCGTAACCGGCTTTCAAACTGTGACGGCCAAACGTCGTCGTGTAATTGAATCGCGGATTAATCGTAAACGGATTCTGGAATTGCGGATTGGTAGATTGGCGCCCCATTTGCGAAAAACCTGTGACGGTTTGCGTCGTCAAACCACCTGTGATCAAACGATCTTCCGGCAATCCCGTGATGCCGTACAGTTCGCGCACGCTCGGCCCGCCGGAAAGCGGTGGACGTTTGCCGCCTTCAATTTTCGAAATGCCCAGCCGCGCTTCAAGCGCTGAACCGTTCGACAGAATGTATGTTGCGCCAACGACCAACTGCTGGTTCAGCACGTTGATGTATCCGTTGCCGCCGCTTCCCGACGGACCTGGAATCCCAGGACCATTGAATTCGTTCACCTTGCGATGACTGACGCGGACAAACCCATTCAGTTTTTCGCTGAAATGATGATCCAGCTTGACGTTGAATTTGTCGTTGAAATTGCGGTTGGTCACCAGTTCGCTGTAATTGTTGGCGAAGTTGGTTTCGGTTTTGCCGCCAATGTTCGGAGCGGGCAATTCGCTCAATACTTTTTTGGCCAAGGTCGTCATCGGCACGCGCTGTCCGGCGGTGTACACCGTTCCGGCCTTGATTGTCGCGCCGGTCGAATCCACGAAATCATACGGCACACGAACATCGCCAGTCAGAATGCCTTGGCGCTGCAACAACGTCGGCAGCGTAGAAAAGGAAACATCCTTGGCTACTTGGCGGAATCCCTCGTAATCCAAAAAGAAAAAGGTGCGATCTTTGACAATTGGGCCGCCCAACACGACGCCGAACTGGTTGCGAATCAGCGGAGGTTTGACGCCACTGACCGGTTTGAAAAAACCTACGGCATTCAACACCGTGTTGCGATGAAATTCCCACAGGCTGCCATGAAACGCATTGGTGCCGCTGCGATAGGCGGCGTTGATAACCGCGCCGCCGCTGCGCCCGAATTCCGCGCTGTAAGTGTTGGTTTGCACCTTGAATTCCGCCACGGCGTCGGGCGAAACCTGAACCACCTGACTGGAAAAACCCTGATTACTGGTTCCATAAGCATTGTTATCCACGCCGTCCAACAGGAAGTTATTGAAGGTGTTTCGCAATCCATTGACGTTGAAGGCAGCTTCACGTCCGCCGCCGGTCGCGGCATTTTGATTGGATTCGCGCACGCCTGGAACCAGCAAGACCAGATTGGCATATGACCGGCCATTGAGCGGTAAGTTGACGATTTGTTCGCGTTGAACCACCTGGCCGCGAACGCTGGAATCTGTTTCCAACAGTTGAGCCGCGTCAGTGATGACGACGGTTTCCGTCACCGCGCCGGGTTGCATCGTCAAGTCAACGCGTTGGCGAGCATTCACAGTGACATTGACTCGCTCCGCCACAGCAGTTGAAAAGCCCTGCTTTTCGGCGCTGACACGATAATTGCCGATTCGTACGTTGGCGAATTGAAAGTTTCCTTCGCTGTCACTTTGAACACTGACCGAAATTGCAGTGTCTATGTTTTTCAAGGTAACAGTTACTCCCGGCAAGACTGCGCCGCTTGGATCTTTGACTGTGCCCAGCACTGTTGCCGTATCAAACTGAGCATGAGCGGTTGCGGCGGCAAAGAGCAGCACAAGTGTCAGTGCGGAGATTTGCGCCACAGCTTGCAAGAAAGGGGATTTCCTTTTCATTGCTTTCCTCCTGATGGTTAGTTGATGTTGGAAAGAATTGGTCGGCCAACGACCTAAAAACTACTTTTAGTGAGAGTTCGTAAGTGAATGAAAAACAGGAATGACGTCGAAGAATACGT
>DAOMFR010000076.1:0-1144 GCA_035429885.1 Blastocatellia bacterium | reverse complement strand
CGCTGGCGCTGTTGGCTTATAGCTTCATCCCAATGAAGCTGGATGTTGCCGCTGATCAAAACGGCAATTCGTTTTCCTCTGCCACTCCGTCGGCCAATCTGCCGGAGGTCAAACTGTCATTGATGAAAGCAGGTAAAATGCTGTCTCAGCAATCGTTTTCCTGGCGCGGCGGCAAATGGGGCGAAACCTATGAAAGCGGAATGGCAGCAATCCTGGTCGAACATCCGCAGATGAGTTTTCTGTACGACGCCGGTTTCGGAGCCAACGTGGATGCGCATGCCAACGCCATGCCCTGGCTGATGAAAAAGCTGGCCAATTACGTCAAAGAAGTTCCGGCTGCCGAACAATTGCGCCAAAACGGTATCGCGCCCGAAAGCATCAAAACCATCTTCATTTCGCATTCACATTGGGATCACATCAGCGGCCTGGAAGATTTCCCTGGCGCGGAAGTTCGCATGCCCGGCGCAGAATTGGAATTTATCCGCGCTCACAAAATGCCTGGCTTGATTGACCAGATGATTGACAAGCTGAACGTCAAAACTTTCGAGTTCACTGACGGGCCATATGAAAACTTTGATCGCAGCCTGGATCTGTTCAAAGACTGCAGCATTGTGTTCGTTCCCTTGCCCGGCCACACTGATGGTTCCAACGCGATGTTCGTCAATTTGCGATCCGGCAAACGGTTTCTGTTCATCGGTGACTTAACTTGGGCGATTGAAGGGATTCAATTGCCAGCGGAACGTCCCTGGATGGCGCGGAAACTGGTAGATTATGACGACGCCGAAGTGCGACACGCCATCATCAAGGTGCATTTGCTGATGCAAAAATATCCCGACTTGGTCGTCGTTCCCGCGCACGACCGCCGCGTTCACAACCGCGTCGCCAATCTGCCGAATTTCGAGCGTTGAACTTCGGCAGGAAAAATTCCTATTCGACGCTTACTTGGATTTCAGCTTTTCGATCAATGCCTTGAAGGCTTTTTCCTGCCGCAACGACGCAAGCTCTTCTGCCTGTTCCAGTCGTGCGACGTCGTTAAAGCCCTGCTCGACGGCAGTCGTCAAAGCGTCCAACGCCGCACGCTTCTGCCCACTTTGAGCATGCGCGGTGGCCAGCCGGTAAAGCATTTGTGGATTATTCGGGCGAA
>DAOMFR010000075.1:0-32659 GCA_035429885.1 Blastocatellia bacterium | reverse complement strand
GCCAAATGCTTCGCCATCGCCGGGAGCGACGCCGGTTAAGCCGCATTTTTCGCTGGCGACGAACCGAACGTATGGCACGCACGAAAAGACGCGCGTGTACATCAGCTATCAGGGAATTGAGTCGCTGGATTTTCGCGTCTATAAAATCAAAGATCCGTTCAAATTCTTCAAACAGCTCGCCAATCCGCACACGATGGGCCAGGACGACCGCGAAATGGTCAGTGAGGTGACTGAAACACAGAATCACAAGCCATCGTTTCTGGAAAAGTTACGCGGATTCAAGAGTGACATTTATGCTGCCTTCAAAGGTTATTTCCGCACTCAGATTCGCCGCGAAGCGCGCACCGCATTCAACGACAAATATCGTTCGGGCGAACGACTGCCGATAGACAAAGCCAGCTATGCGCAATTTCCGCTGCTCAACCCGGATCAACTTGAAGACAGCTTCAAACAGATTTTGACTCCGCTGGATAACCGCTGGGATACGCGCATGGTTGTGCTGGGCCAAAAATCTCCGGGCGTGTATCTGGTCGAAGGCGTGAACGGCAAGCTCCGCGCGTACACCATCGCCGTCGTTTCAGACCTGACCATGATCAGCAAGATTTCTCATGACGGCGAAGTGATGGTGTACACCGTGGATCGCAAAACCGGCGAACCGCGCGACGATGCAAATGTGCAAATCGTCAAAGGCAACAAGGTGATGGCTAGCGCCAAAACCGGCAAAGACGGGTTGATGCGTGTGATGGTCAATCAGCCGAAAGACGAAACTTCGAATGACGCCGCCGAACCGCAAGGTGAGGAAAATGACAGCCCTGACGACTTTCTGATTCTGGCTGACCGCAAAGGCGATTTCGCAGTTTCTGATCTGGCGTCGTACTTTTTCAACTGGACGGAAGGCGAAGAATCCCCTGCCGGAAACCTGACCAGCTACATTTACACTGACCGCCCGGTCTATCGCCCAGAACAAAAGGCTTATTTCAAAGGCATTCTGCGGCAACTGACCGATATTGGGTATCAGTTGCCGCAATCCCGCGCAGTGCACATTGTCGTCACCGATCCTGACGGCAAGGAAATTTACCAGAAGGATTTGAACCTGACTCCACGCGGAACCTTCAGCGGCGACGTGGACATTACTGCCGGAGCCCCGCTGGGCAATTACGGCGTGTTGGTTCAGTTGAACGGCGTCGAAGCGGCGCGCGGTTATTTTGAAGTCGCCGAATACAAAAAGCCTGAATACAAGGTCAAAGTTTCGACGCCGAAAACCTTTGTCACCACAGGCGAAAAAACGAAGTTCACGGTGGAAGCCAAGTACTTTTTTGGCTCGCCGGTCAAAAACGCCGATGTGAAGTATTACATCTATCGCTCGCCGTATTATCCCTGGTTCTGGGAAAGCGATGACGATGGAATCGGCGCAGACAGCGAAGAATCTGAAGATGGTTTTTATGGGTACGGCAACGACATGGTCAAAGAAGGCGAAGGCCGTTTGGACGAAAACGGAAAGCTGGAAATTGCCTTTGACGTGCCGCAGCCGGGAGCGAATGAAGGCCGGGATTTCACCTATCGATTGGAAGCGATGGTGACCGATTCGGCTCGGCGCGAAATTGAAGGCAAAGCGACTTTTATAGGCACGCGCGGCAGCGTTTCGGTTCAGGCTAACACGGATCGTTATGTGTACTACAAAGGCGAAACCGCCAAAGTCCGCGTTCGCACGCGCAATTACGATGGCAAACCCGTTTCCGCCAAAGTCACGCTGAAGTTTTCAGACGTCCGCTGGGAAAAGATCGAAAAGGAAGAGAACGGTTACAAATTCAACGAATACCAGCGCAAGCTGACCAACGTGTCTTCAGGCGAAGTGACCACAAACGCCGAAGGCGAAGCGACGTTTGAATACAAAACCACAGCCATCGGCGATTTCGACATCAACGCTGTCGTCACGGAAAACGGTCGGCAGATTGAACACGACGCCGGAAGTTTTTACGTCACCAGCGAAACCGACAGTTGGGTCGGCAATGCATGGCGCGATGAAGGTTCTATCAAGCTGGTAACCGACAAAAAATCTTATAAGGTCGGCGAAACCGCCAAGATTCTGGCGATGCTGCCCACGGACAAAGCGCATTTGTTGGTGACGACGGAAATGGCTCGTGTGCTGGAAACGCGACACATTTACGCCGATGGCCGAGCGGTGATGATTGATTTGCCGATCAAGGACACTTATTCGCCGAACATTCAGCTTAGTGTTGCTTATGTCAAAAATGGTGAGATGTTTGAACACAGCAAAAACATCGCGGTTCCCGCAGTCAGCAAGTTTCTGAACATCGAACTCGTCCCCGACAAGCGCGAATACAAACCACGCGAACCGGCTTCGTATCAGGTCATCGCCAAAAACTTTGACGGTTCTCCTGCCGCCGGAGTCGAAGTCAGCCTAGGGTTGGTGGACGAAGCGATTTACAGCATTCGCCCGGATACGTCCGGCGATATTCGCCGCGCGTTTTATGGCACGCGGTACACGCGCGTTTCGACCAACTTTGCCGCCGCGTTTCAGTTCACGGGCTATTCCGGCGATAAGAAAATTGATCTGGCGCAAAACAAACGCTCGTATCAACTGGCCGATTTCAAGAACGACAACCAGTACGCCGATCCGAAAATTCGCAAAGATTTTCGCGACACGGCGTTTTGGCAATCCGAAGTGGTCACTGCCGCCGATGGCAAAGCCACGGTTAGATTGAATCTGCCCGATAATCTGACGACTTGGCGAGCGACTGCGCGCGCAGTGACGGCGGACCTCAAAGTCGGCTCGAAGGTGGACAAGATTCTTTCGCGCAAAGACCTGATTTTGCGACTGGAAACTCCGCGCTTTGCCACCGAAGGCGACACCGTGACGATCTCCGGTATCGTCCATAACTACCAGAAAGAAGAAAAGGTTACTCAGGTCGAATTGAAAGTCACCGGGGCGCAATTGCTGGATGCCGGACAGCGAACCGTGACGATTCCGAAAGACGGCGAACAGCGCATTGACTGGCGAATTTCGGCGTCGAATTTCGGCAATATAACCTTGCTGGCGACCGCCAAAACCAACGGCGAGTCCGACGGCGTGGAATTGCCGTTGCCGGTGGTTGCCGCCGGTAGTCATATGGTCAAAGGCGAATCTCTGGCTTTGAGCGAGGACGCCGCGCAAAAGGAAATGTCCTTTGTCCTGCCCGGCAACGCTCACGCGCAAGCGCGCACGTTGCGGGTTGAAGCTTCGCCTTCGGTGGCCGGAGCGATGTTTGGCGCGCTGGATTATCTGACTTCGTATCCGTACGGTTGCACCGAACAGACAATGTCCAGCTTCCTGCCGAATGTGATCGTGGCGCAAACGGTCAAAGACGTGAAAACGGCTTCGGTCAGCACAGGCAATGACCTCAGCAAAAAAGTGCAGCGCGGACTGGATCGCCTGTACGGATTCCAGCACGAAGACGGCGGTTGGGGTTGGTGGAAAGACGACAAGACCGATCCGTTTATGACGGCTTATGTGATGGATGGATTGGCGCTGGCCGAACGTGCTGGTTATGGCGTTGAACCGTATCGCATTCAGCAGGGTAAAAAGAAACTTCAGCAATTGCTGGACACGGGCAAGATGGAAGACGGCACGCCGTTCGACATCGAATCGCGCGCCTATCTGCTATATGCGCAACAGGTCAACGGCGGAGCCGACGCGCGACACGTCGCCGATATGTTCAATCGCCGAGGCGAGATGCAACCATACGCTCGCGCGTTGTTAGCGCTGACCTTGAAGTTGCGCAACGACAACCGCGCGCAACTGGTGGCCAGCGACATCGAACGTTCGGTGAAAATGACTCTGGCCGACGCGTACTGGGAGTCGAAGCGCCGTCCAATGCTGGACTTCACGGAAGAAAACAGCCTGGAAGCGACCGCCTGGTCATTGAAAGCCTTGGCGCAAATCAATCCCAACAGCGAATTGCTGGCCAAAACCGCTCGCTGGCTGGTTGCGCATCGCCGCAATGGGTATTACTGGGAAACAACCAAGGCTTCAGCCTTTGCCATTTTCGCGCTGACGGATTACCTGCGTGCCAGCAAAGAACTGGCCGCCGACTATACGCTGGAGGTTTATCTGAATGGCGAGCAAGTCATCAATCGTCGCGTCACCGCCGCTGAGGCTGTCAGCGGCCAGCCTGTTGTGATTGAAAAGAAAGGCGCGAGTTTGCCCGCATCAAGTTTGGTGCGAGTGGTGAAACGCGGCGCGGGAGTAGCGTATGTCGCCGTGACTCAGGATTTTTATACGAAAGAAGAATCCAGCGAATTTTCAGCGGGCGGGTTGAAACTGACGCGGGAATATCTGCGGTTGAGTATTAGCGATCAAGGCGGCAAGCCTGTCTGGAAGACTGAGCCGCTGACTGGCGAACTTCGCTCCGGCGATATGATCGTTTCGCGCATTCGCGTCATGGGAACGAAGTCGCAGTATCTGCTGGTCGAAGATCCGATTCCGGCGGGATGCGAACAGGTCGAACGCTTCAGTGGATTTGACTTCAATTACGGAGTCAACGGCTGGAGTGATTGGTACAGCCAGCGCGAATTTCGCGACCAGCGAACGGCATTGTTTGTCAGCTATTTCGACGGTGATGCGACGTTCCAATTCCTGATGCGAGTGCAAATCCCCGGACAGTTTCGGGTTGCTCCGGCGCGCGCCGAACTGATGTACCAACCCGGTTCGCACGCGAATACAGCCAATTACCGGCTGAATATTTTGGACAAGAAGTAGTCTGGGTACGCACGCACTTTCGCGTGCAGTCTTGGAAAGGTGATTCAATGATCAAAGACGTTTTCACATCCATCGGCGCAGCAGCGCGGAAACTGTTTACCAACTTCGGCGCAGTGCTGATTGCGTTTCTCTGTTACGCGGTGCTGTGGCTGACGGGGTATCTGTTTGTCGCGGTGATTGGCCAGGCCACGCAGCTTCAAGTCATTCTTAGCCTGGTGGTGTTGCCGCTGACAGCCTTGATCTTCTTTTTCCTGCTGCAAGTCATCGGGCTGAGTTACGTGCGCATTGGAGTCGGTGCGGGCTATTTGCTCAAACGCGCGCTGATGGATTTTTGGAAACTGCTGATTGTCAGCTTGCCGCTAATTGCGCTGGCGGTTGGCTTGTGGTGGCTGTTCGGCTATCTGGACAAAAAGTTTGTCGCCGATGTCGAAAAGCCGAGACGCTGGCTTGAGTTGTCATTGCTGGTCGGCCGCTGGTTGTTACTGTATCTGGCGCTGCCGTTGCTGGCGATTCACTGCTGGATGGCGGCGATCCGCGAAGGTTTGGGCGGCGCCTTCCGAGGCTTTGGCCGCAGCATTGCTGCTGCCTTTTCGCCGCGCTCGGTGCTGATTTACGTTCTTGTGCTGCTGGTTTGCGGTGCGCTGGCGTGGTTTGCCGCCTTCACCGAAACACACGTCAAAAGCGAGTGGGGCGAATTGTGGCTGGTTGGAGCACGCTTTTCATTTTCCGTGTTGATAATTTTTGTTGGCTGGTTACTGATGCTGGGTGCGTTGGCGGAAATGACAGCTCGTCGGGCGCTTGGAGAGCTTGAATTCTGATCCGTCAGTGCCACGACGTTCAGAGCGCTGTAGCTGCTGAGTTGAAGTGTAGCTCAAACAAAAAGCAAAAGGGGGAAGATGAGGTTTGAGTGGCATACAAAAAAGGCAGAGCGCAACCTTAAAAATCACGGTGTTTCCTTCGAAGATGCGGCTACAGTTTTCGAAGATCCATTTGCGGAGTTTCTGCCGGATTTGCAGCATTCAGAGGAAGAAGCTCGCTACATTTGCTTGGGTGCTTCGGCGGCAGGGCGTTTGCTGGCCGTTTCGTTCACAGAGCGCGGAGACGATATTCGCATAATCAGCGCGCGAGAAATGGAACCAAAAGAAAGGCGAAGTTATGAAAAGGGAAATCCGTTTGCTTGAAGACGATGAGTACGACTTGAATGATGAATTGCCCGCCGAACTCGACATTGATGCAATTCGGGCAGAGGCAAAACGGCAAGGCCGGGAATATCGTGGCCGCTTTTCCGGCACTGGTGTGCGTGTTGAACCGGAAATAATCGAATTCTTCAAAACACCGGAAGCCATCAACGAGGCACTGCGGAAGCTAATGACAGAAAAGAAGAAAGCGGCCTGAAGCAAAACCACGTCCAACGCGAATTGAAGAACAGCGCTATCTGCTGACGCTTGGCGCAATGGCTGAAATGACCACGCGGCGAGCATTGAATGAATCAATGAGCGAATTGAACGTTTGATCTGATGGGCATTGTTTTTCCACAAAATACACAAAGGGCGCAGAAGTCTTCAATCCGGCTTTTGTGCCTTTTGTGTGTTTTTGTGGGGACTGTTTCGATTCTTGCCTGCTCGCCGCCGCCAGCTCAACGCGAGTTCAATGTTGCAGCACAGCCGATTCAAAAGACCAACGAAGCCGAACTCGATAAGCTCTTACAAAAAGTGTCTGCCGAGGCTTTAGGCGACCGTGAAGGCGCGGTGATTGTCATTGATCCTCAGACCGGACGATTGCGTGCAGTCGTCAATCCTCGGCTGGCATTTGAACAAGCTTTCCCGCCGGGGTCGGCGATCAAACCTTTTACAGCGTTGGCGGCTTTGCGCGCCGGGTTGCTGGATTTGCAGACGCGGCGGCAATGCCAGACTAAATACTCCCGCGACGATTTCGAGATTGTTTGTTCCCACCCGCGCAGCAATTCACCATTCAACCTGGCTCAAGCTTTGGCGTATTCCTGCAACGATTACTTCGCGCACGTCGGTGAACGCTTAAGCGAAGGCACGTTCAACGCAACGCTGGGCGGTTTTGGCTTTGGCCAGAAGACAGGGATTGCTGCGAGCGAGGCGACAGGCAGTTTGCCGCGCGGAGAATGGCGTGTGCAGACGGCGCTCGGCGATGACGACAAATTTCTGGTTACGCCGATTCAATTGATGGCGGCGTATGTCGCGCTGGTCAACGGTGGGCATTTGTATCGGCCAGCTCAAACCAGCGACGCGGCGTTTGCTCCGATAGAAATGGCGCGATTGAACATTACGGCGGCTCATCGAACGGCCTTGATCGAAGGCATGCGCGGCGCGGTGAAATATGGCACTGCGGCCAAAACCGAGCTTGGAAAATTGCCGGACTACGTGTTTGGCAAAACAGGCACGTCTACGGCCAGCAACGGTTTTCGCACGCAAGGCTGGTTTGCCGGCTTTGCGGCGGACAAGCGTCCGACGGGTGTGCCTGCACCTGAACAGGTCAAACTTGGAGTGCTGGTGTTTCTGAAACGCGCGCACGGTTCTCAAGCGGCGGAAATGGCGAAGGCGATTTTTGATTGCGGGTTGAAAAGTGGAGAGAATGACCGGCCGGGTGGTGAGGTGAGTTCAGAAGTGTTTTTCCACCGCAGAGACACAGAGAACGCAGAGGCAGCGCAGAGTTTTTTACTCAATCAAATCGAGCTGAAAAATAGCGAGCCGGGCGGGGCAGAAACAACTCAGAGATTTTCCACTCTGCGAAATCTCTGCAAGCCTTTGTATCTCTGCGATGAAAACACTTTCTTGACTCACACGACCCTGGCTAAATCCACTTCGCATTCCGCACTTCGTAATCCGCAATCTGTGAAGGTTCGTTCTGTCAGCGAAAACGTCACACGCGAATTGCCGTTAGAAGAATATCTGGTAGGAGTGCTTGCCGCGGAAGCCAGCGTCGAAACTCAACCGGAAGCCTTGAAAGCGCAAGCCGTCATCAGCCGGACATTCGCGCTTCGCAATCCCGGACGCCACGCCCGCGAAGGATTTGATTTTTGCAGCACGACGCATTGCCAGCGGTTCATTTTGCCGAAGGCCCGCCAGTACGAAGCTGCTCGGCGGGCAGTGGCGGCAACTCGTGGAGAAGTTCTACGAGATCGAAACGGCAATGTAATTGATGCTTATTTTCACGCGGCTTGCGGAGGTGTGACGGCGAATCTCGAAACTTTGTGGGGCGTCGAAGCTCCGATTTACTTGCGCGGAGTGCGCGACGATTTTTGTTCTGACATGCCGCATCGTCGCTGGGAGCAGACGATTCCCGTCGCCGAACTTACCAAAGCTTTGCAGAGCGATGAACGAACTAACGTTGGTTCGCAGTTGAAAAAACTCATCGTCAGCAAACGCGACGCAACTGGTCGAGCCGAAACCATCACTTTGGAAGGCGAACGTAAGCGAAACGTTCACGGTTGGGATTTCAAGCTCATTGTTGGCCGGAACCTGGGTTGGCAAATGGTCAAAAGCTCGCGCTTCGACGTCGAACGCCGCGGCGATCTTTTTGTATTTCGCGGTAGCGGCTTTGGCCATGGATTGGGATTGTGTCAGGAAGGCGCTCACGTGATGGCCGAGCGCAAAATGACTTACCGGCAGATTCTCAGCTTTTACTTTCCCGGCACTCGACTGCTTGGCGCGCAATCAGCTCAGCTTGCAAACCCGGTTCAATTCGCCGCGTATCGCTTGCCGGATCAGATAGTGCAGGCAAATGAACATTTCCGCCTCAGCTTCAGCAAAAGCAGTAATCCGCGTGAAGCCGAAAGCGTGCTGCGGATTTTGGAAACTGCCCGACGGGATTTGATTGGCCGACTGAAAACCGCCTCGTTGCGGTGGAATGAACGTCAGCCCTTTGAAATTGTGGTTCACGGAACCATCGCAGAATTCATTGCGGCGACAGGATTGTCTGGCTGGGCAACCGGCGCGACTCGCGGGCAGCGAATCGAATTGCAGCCTTTGGCATTACTGCAAAAACGAGGCGTGCTGACCACCGCGTTGCGTCATGAACTGGCGCATTCTGTCATCGAAGTCATTGGCAACGGCAGCGCTCCGCGTTGGCTAGCAGAAGGCCTGTGCCTTCATTTTGCGAGCGAAGCTGCGGAAATGAATCGCATTCGAGTCACGCGTCCGTTGGCGCGTGAGGAACTTGAGCGACGACTGAAAGTCGGAGCTTCCGCAACCGAAATGCGCCAGCTATACGCGATGGCGTTTCGCGAAGTGCAAGCATTGATTCGCGAAAAGGGCGAAGCTTATGTCTGGCAGCTAATCGCAAAATCGAAAGGAGTGGTGAACGTTTGAGCACTGAACTCGACGCTGAACGAGAAGAGAAACGGGAACTGCATCCGAACGGCGTTTTGCGATGCGTGCAATGTGATGCACCAGTGCCGGGCGCAGTTTGTGGACGCAAGCAGCCCTGTCCTTCGTGTGGCTTTCCATATCCAATAGGCGATTGCTCTGATTTGGCTGAAAACTGACTTCAGCACAGAACGTTTGCAGGCTTACACATAAATGATTTTTATCGCACCTATGCGAAGAATTAAATTGACAGTCTCAGACAGCGCCGTGTATAAGCCTTTGAAGCTATGGATGTCGTAGCTTATGACAAGCAAACAAAACCTAACTTGAAACAAGGTACATCAATGGAAAACGCAACCAAGATACGTCGTTCAGTTTTCTCCGGGCTGCCAATCAGTCGTAGCCTAAACGTAGTTTCCTTTCAATCTATTCCTTCCTTCTTCCACACCTGTCGTCTGCACCCTGCCAAAAAATCCTGTTGTTGTTGTTGCTGTTGTTGTTAGTTCCTGTTGCTGCAATCGCATCGCAGCAAATCCCGCTTCAATCAAACTAAATTCTGACTGACGCCGAACTGTATTCGGACTCAGCGGTCACTTTTACCGAGCTACGCCGCCGTTGCCCTGGGCAAAGGCCTGATACTGGCGCAAGCATCGTGACACCGCCTGAGAACCCAAGAGCGAATCTTCGAGCGTCGTCTGTGACTTATCGTTTTTTGCGCATCTCCAAATGTGCAACTTATGTGCGTAGAGCGCACCAGTGAGGTAAGGTTATGGGCGTGAAATTTGAGATTGCCGATTGGAAATTCGAGATCACCTTGAAAGAACTGGTCTGTCAGCCAATCCCAAACAAAATCAAAGACGGCCGCCGCGGTATCGCCGGTGGCAAACGAAATAAAAATATCCGGACAAGAAATAAGGAGATTAAACATGAGCTTGATTACGCCACACGGCGGCAAGTTGGTTGATCGCGAAGCGCGTGGCGCAGAGCGAGAAGCTTTATTACGCGCATCGGCGACTTTGCCGAGCGTCACCATCAATGCCCGCGCCGAAGCCGATCTGGAATTGATCGCCATCGGAGCGCTGTCGCCGCTGGAAGGTTTCCTGGGTGAAGCCGATTACCTCTCGGTGCGTGACAATCGCCGGTTGGCCAACGGACTGGTTTGGTCAGTGCCGATTACGCTGTCGGCCACGGCGGAAGAACGCGCCAAGCTGAACGTTGGCGATGAAGTCGCGCTGAAAACACGTAGCGGGCAAGTGGTCGCCGTGCTGCAACTGGAAGAAATCTACACATACGACAAACAGGCCGAAGCCGAAGCGGTATACCGCACGGCGGAAGAAAAACATCCCGGCGTCCAAGTGTTGTATTCACAAGGCGAGTATTTGCTCGGCGGCAAAGTCACCGTTGTGAATCATCCGAATGGCAACGAATTCAAACAGTATCGCCACACGCCTGCGCAAACGCGTGCCTTGTTCGCTGAAAAAGGATGGCAACGGATCGTTGCGTTCCAAACGCGCAACCCGGTGCATCGTGCGCACGAATACATTCAGAAATGCGCCATGGAAACCGTGGATGGGTTGTTGCTGCATCCCATCGTTGGCGAAACGAAGGCGGATGACATTCCGGCAGATGTGCGGCTGCGTGCTTATGAAGCAATCTTAGATAACTACTACCCGAAAGATCGCACAGTGCTGGGCGTGTTGCCGGCGGCGATGCGGTATGCCGGACCGCGCGAAGCCATCTTCCACGCCACGATTCGCAAAAACTATGGCTGTTCGCATTTCATCGTGGGGCGCGATCACGCAGGCGTCGGCAACTATTACGGTACCTACGACGCGCAGAAAATCTTTGGCAATTTCACGCCGGAAGAAATTGGCATCACGCCGATGTTTTTCGATAACACGTTTTATTGTCGCAAGTGCGATGGCATGGCTTCGTTGAAGACCTGTCCGCACGATGCGTCGCATCACGTCAGTTTGAGCGGCACCAAGGTGCGCGAAATGCTGACCAATGGCGAAATTCCGCCTATTGAATTCACGCGTCCTGAAGTCGCCCAGGTGTTGATCGAAGGATTTCGCCAGAGCGCATTGAACGCGCGCGCGTAATGCGCGCAACTGGCAAGAGAAGGAGGAACCCCTTATGACATTACAAACGATCACAAGAATCGTCAGTGGATTGAGTGCGCTGGTCATTCTGGCATCAGCGGCATTCGCGCAAACTTCATTTGAAGCCGACACACAAAAGTGGCGGCAACAGCGCGAAGAAAAGTTAAAAGCCGAGGATGGATGGTTGACCGTCGCCGGATTGTTCTGGCTGAAAAACGGCGTCAACACGATTGGCAGTTCACCTGCCAGCAACATCGTGTTGCCGCCGAATTCGGCGTCCGCGCAAGTAGGCGAATTTGAATATGCCAGCGGCAAAATAATCTTTCGCGCTGCGGAAGGTGTTCACGTCACGCTGAACGACAAACCCGTTTGCGAACAGGAAGTGAAGACTGATGCCGATGGCAAACCGGATCTGATTCAGGTCGCAGATCTGTCGTTCCTTGTGCTCAAACGCGGAGAACGGTTTGGCATTCGCCTAAAGGACAAAAACGCGCGCACTCGCCGCGAATTTGCGGGCTTGAATTGGTACGCGCCGAACGACGCCTACCGCGTGACGGCGAAGTTCATTCCGTACGAACAACCGAAAGAGGTCAGCATCATCAATATCCTTGGTGATGTGGAAAAGATGAAAAGCCCCGGTTATGTGGTGTTCAACCTGAATGGAACCGAATTCAATTTGGAACCAGTGACCTCTGGCAAGGACAAACTCTTTTTCATCTTTCACGACCAAACCAGCGGCAAGACGACTTACAGGCCAGGACGCTTTCTGTACTCCGACGCGCCGAAAGATGGTCAGGTCGTGCTGGATTTCAATCAGGCGATCAACCCGCCATGCGCATTCACGATTTACGCAACCTGCCCGCTGCCGACCAAACGGAACTTTTTGTCCACGGCCATCGAAGCAGGCGAGAAAATGTATCACGATCCTGTGAACAAGCATGACGTGGCGGCAAATCCCGTTGCGTCGCGCAAATCCCGGTAATTCCAGATTGGGGCGGCGTCGCCAAGTGGTAAGGCATAGGTCTGCAAAACCTTTATTCATCGGTTCGATTCCGATCGTCGCCTTCAACGTTCAATCACGAATTTATACAGCTTAGAAGTTAAATCTAAAAAAGGAGGAAGCATGCGAAAAAGGTCCATTCAGGCTCTATTGATCACGTTCGGTTTAACAGTGGGGGCATCTGTTTGTTGCTGGGGACAAACGGCGACCGCCACGCTGAAAGGCATCGTTGTTGATGGCAGCGGCAATGTATTGCCGAACGTTACGGTTAGCGTAACCAGCAATGCCAATGGTCTGAAAAAGACCTTTTCGACGGATGGCGATGGCCATTACCAGTTCGTATACCTGGAACCGGGAAGTTACACGCTGGAAGCGCAAGCTCCGAATTTTAAGAGCTATCGTCAGCCTCTGCTCAACCTCGCCGTTGGGCAAACTGCGGAACTGACGATCACGCTGGCGACAGGCGATTTGAGCGAAATCGTCAATATCGTTGCCACGGAACCGGCGAGCTTGGACACGGCGACCAGCGCGCTGGGAGGCATTGTCGGAAGAACACGCGTCGAAACGCTGCCCTTAAATGGTCGTAATGTCTTTCAGTTGGCGCAGTTAGAAATCGGTGTGACCAGCGCGCCCGGTTCGCGTGGCGCGAACCCAGACCTGACGGCTTCGGGCGAAGTTTCGATCAACGGCGGTCGAACGCTCAACACTGAAGCGTTGGTGGATGGCATTCCCTTGGCGAACAAAGGCGACAACCGCATCGCGTTGCGGCCTTCGCCCGATGCGGTGCAGGAATTTCAGATCGTCACCAATTCGTTCCCGGCGGAATACGGCCGAACGGGAGGCGGCGCGCTCAACTTTTCGACGCGGTCTGGCGGCAACGAGCTTCGCGGAACCTTGTTTGAGTATTTACGCAATGACGCGTTTGACGCGCGCAGCTTTTTCGTGAACTCCAATCCGAACGGCGTCAAAGAGAAGTTGCGGTTCAACCAATTCGGCGGCAATGTTGGCGGGCCGGTGTATCTGCCGCATTTTGGCCAGGGCGGCAAAGCATTTCGCAAGAGCGAAAATCTGTTCTTGTTCTTCAATTACGAAGCGCTGAAGATTTCTCAAACCAAACAGCAACTTTCCACCGTGCCGACACAGAAAATGCGTAGCGGCGATTTTTCGGACTTACTGGGCGCAACCATTCCGGGCGTGACGGTCGTGGATACCAAAGGCAATTTGATTCCGGCGCGTATCGGACAGATTTATGTGCCCGGCGCAGTTGTTGCCGCTGGTCAACCGGGCGCTGGATCGCGTGTGGCCTTTGCCGACAACATCATTCCTGCTTCGCTCATCAATCCTGTGGGACGAGCGGCCGTCGGATATTATCCGCTGCCAAATGCCGCCGGAGTGCGAAATTCCAATGGCTTGGGTTTCAGCAACAACTACGTGGCGAACACATTGGCAACGACGGACAACTATCAGATAACCGCACGCATTGACTATAACTTCTCGCCGACGCAGCAGCTTTTTGGGCGCGTCATCAAAGACCACAACATTGTTTACAACTCCGGGCCGTTCCCGACTAGCATTGCTTCGCCGATCCAAAACCCGAAGCAATCTTCCGTGCCGGGAACCTGGGCGCTGAATTACGTCAACACGATTTCGCCGCGCTTGGTGCTGCACCTGAATGCAGGCTTTACGCGCTTCAACAATGACGCGACGCATTTCTCGCGTGGTTTTGACGTCACTTCGCTGGGGCTTCCGGCGTATGTGGCGGGAGCTTCGGACGACACAGGAGTGTTTCCGACCTTCAATCCGAATGGTTACACGCAGCTTGGGCCGCCGCGCAATTTCGGCTTCTATCACAACAATCAGGACGTCGCGAGTCTCAATCAAGACGCGAGCCTGCTCCGCGGAAAGCACTCGATCAAATTCGGCGCGAACGAACGCGTGTACCGGATGTACAACTATCGCCCGGACGATCCGGCAGGAAATTTCTCCTTGTCGCGCGGATTCACACAACGCGTTCCGACTGAAACTACGCCGCAAACAGGCGATGCCATCGCCGCATTGTTGCTGGGAAATCCAGCTTCGGGACGACTGGCTATCGCGCCGCAGCCCGCAATTCAAAGCAAGTATTACGCGCTTTTTGCTCAGGACGATTGGAAGCTCAACAGTCGTTTGACGCTGAACCTGGGGCTGCGCTGGGAATTCGAGACAGGAAACACGGAGCGGTTCAACCGGCTGCTGAACTTTGATCCGCAATCCAAATTTCCGGTCAATCCAATCAGCGTCGCGTTTCCGGATGTGACGGGCTTGGGAGCGAGAACGATTGCTCTGAATGGCGTTGTCACGCCAGTTGGACGCGGCGGCGTAAAAGATCGCGAAAATTACGACCGCGATCTGAATAACTTCGGGCCGCGTATTGGCTTGGCGTACAAACTGAATGACAAGACGGTCATTCGCGCGGGCGGCGCGATCTTTTATGCTCCGCTGGGCGGGGGCGGATTCAACATCGTGACAGCGGCGATGGATGGACTGGCGGAAACCCCGTTCATCGCTTCGCTCAACAACGGCGTCAGCCCAACTCCTGGCACGAACCTGAGCAATCCGTTTCCGGCGGGCATTGTGCAACCGACAAACGCCTATCTCGGCCCGTTGACAGCTTTCGGTCAGCAATCGGTTCCGGTGCGGTTGCGCAGCATTCACCAGCCGAAGCTTGGGCAATGGAATTTGAATGTGCAGCGCGAACTGCCGGGAGGCATCTCGGTTGAAGCGGCGTATGCGGGAGCAACGGGCATCGGATTGTTGAGCGGAGCAACGGACATCAACCAGCTTTCGCCGGAAGCGATTACAATTGCCAGCCGCGTCGTCAACGGCGCACCGCTGGGGAATCTGACAGTCGCCAATCCATTTTTGAATTTGCCCGCCGATCAACGACCGGCAGCGACTTCGATTCTGGGACGTTCGACGGTGACGGTGGCTCAATTGCTGCGGCCGTATCCGCAATTCGGCAACGTCGTTTCGTACAGCCAGAACGAAGCTCACTCCAGCTACCATTCGTTTCAGGTCACTGCTTCGCGCCGAGTGAATAATGGCTTGACGTTCAGCGCCGCGTATTCGTTTTCGAAATCCATTGATGACCTGACTTCGATGTCACTGAACAATCAGACGATTCAGATTCAGTACTATCAGGATTATCACAACCGTCGAGCGGATAAATCGCTTTCGAACTTCGATGTCAGGCATCGTTTCATTGGTGATGTGACTTGGCAATTGCCCTTTGGTCACGACCGCCGATTTGCGCGCGAAGGTTTGGCGGCTAAAGTCATCGGCGGATTTTCGATAAATGCGATTGCTCAGGCGCAAAGCGGATTTCCGATTTCCATCGGAGCGACCAACGCTTCGTTGCAAGGGCTGGCGTTTAACAGCTTGCGCCCGAATGTCGTCGGCGATGTGACTTCGCCAGCCAGCACGAGAGCAGACCAGTTGCGGCAATATTTCAACACGCTGGCTTTCACACAGCCTGCGCCGTATACATTCGGCAATGCGTCTCGCACTTTACCGGATTTACGTGGCCCGAACTATTTCACCACGAATCTGTCGTTGCAGCGTGATTTCAAATTTACCGAAAACGTCAAGCTTCAATTTCGCGCGGAAGCGTTCAATGCTTTCAATCGCGCGAATTTTCAAACGCCTGGGACAGCGTTTGGCGCGGCGAATTTCGGCATTATCAGCAGTACGGAGGACCCACGGCAGATTCAATTCGCCGCGCGGCTTTATTTTTGAGTGTCTTGATTAAGGTTTGGCGGACGGCTGCGCTGGCTCGTTCTGTAACAACAGAAAAGGCAGGCTTTACTGGGACGACAAAAGCCGATTGCTGGCAAGTGAGCCAGCCAGTCGCCAATCAAACAAGAAAACTCTTTGTTTACATGGAGGATTCGAGATGCAAACCCAAATTTTTTCTACTCAGGTGAAAGCGAATCGAAAATTCATCAAGCCAATACCGTTTTCGTTGAAACAGCGTCTGAATCTGATTGCGGGGTTCACAGTTTTTGTTGCTTGTGCTGTTGGCAGCAATCATTTTTGTGCTGGCAGAAGCTATCTGGCAGTAATTAAATGTGTAAAGGGAATGCAGAAGCCTAGTGGCGTTGAACGTTGCTTTCTACATTCTTGCCCATCGGAAAATCAGTAAAGTAACTCATCAATGGGAGCAACTTATGTCTAACGAAGAGAGAATCATTTACAACACTGAAGAAGATCAGGAATGGGCTGACTTGCTGTCGCCCACGCGCCGCAGTTTTTTGGTGAGCGCGGGGCTGACGGCTGCGGGCTTGACTGCCGGAAGCATCGAAGCCGGAGCGCAGGACATCGCCATTCCGGCGGGGTTTAGTTTCAAACCAATAGTGCCGCCGCCTGACGTGGGAAAAAGTCCGTGGGGTTATGAAACTTACAAAGAAGCGCCGGCGCGTCCCAAGAGCGTTCGTCCGGGCGAAGAAAACGGTCTGCCCAAAGCGCCGCGCCCGTACACAGACATCAAGAGTTATCACGCGCATTTTTACTTTGACGACGACACCTACGAAAAAGCCGTGCTGGTTCGCAAGTGGGTGATTGAGCGATTCCCGGTTGAACTGGGCAACTGGAATCTGCAACCGCGCGGACCGCACGTCACACCGTCGTTTTACTTCGGTTTCACGAATGATTTGCTGCCGATTGTCGTGCCGTGGCTGCAATTGAACAGCTTGGGATTGACGATTTTGCTGCATCCAAACAGCGACGATTCGCGCGCCGATCATTTGTACTACACGCTGTGGGTTAATCGTTCGCAGCCGGTCAACGCTTACGGCATGCCCAAATCGGCGACGGTCGAAAAGATTTTCCCGAACATCAAACCAACGGTGAAACTGGAAGTGTAGATTGGCCAGTGCGCGGTCGGATTAGCCGAACCGCATTAAGGTCAGACTCTGTTCCAGCGTTAATCACCATCAACCACAAACAAAAGGAAACATAACATTCAATGTCACAAGGATTCACATTATGGTTTACGGGCTTGTCAGGTGCAGGCAAAACAACGCTGACTGAAGCTCTGGTTCCTCAACTCCGCGAACGCGGTGTCAGCGTCGAAGTGCTCGACGGCGACGAAGTTCGCACCAATCTCAGCAAAGGGCTGGGCTTTTCCAAAGAAGATCGCGACACGAACATTCGCCGCATCGGTTATGTCAGTCGCTTGCTTTCGCGCAACGGTGTGGGCGTGATTGCAGCGGCGATTTCGCCGTACCGTGACATTCGCGACGAAGTTCGCGCCAGCATCGAAGGCGAAGGCGTGAAATTCGTCGAAGTGTTTGTTCAGGCGTCGCTCGATACTTTAGTTTCGCGTGACGTTAAGGGACTGTACAAAAAAGCCATCGCCGGAGAAATCAAACAATTCACAGGCGTTTCTGATCCGTACGAAGAACCGCTAAACCCGGAAGTTCAGGTCAGCAGCGATAACGAAACCGTTGAGCAAAGCGCGGCGAAAATCATCGCCAAACTCGAAGCTTTGGGGCTGATCGCGGAAGCCCAAAAGGCAAAGGCGGCGTGATGAGATTTCGACCGAAACCTAAAGGCAAAGTGTATTTGGTCGGAGCGGGGCCGGGCGATCCCGGCCTGCTCACACTCAAAGCTCGCGATTTGATCGCGGAAGCCGATTGCGTGATTTACGACTATTTGGTCAACCCTGAAATTCTTCGGCACGCTTCGCCGGAAGCAGAGTTGCTGTACGTCGGCAAACGCGGCTTCGGCGATTCGTGGACACAGAGAGAAATCAACGACCTCTTGCTGGCCAAGGTCAAAGAGCATGCGTTGATTGTGCGGCTGAAAGGCGGCGATCCATTCGTTTTTGGTCGTGGCGGCGAAGAAGCTTTGCTGTTAAGTGAAGCCGGAATCGAATGGGAAGTTGTGCCGGGCGTGACTGCGGGTTCGTCAGTCGCGGCATACGCAGGGATTCCCATTACACATCGCGGCTTGAGCAGTTCAGTCACGTTTGTCACCGGCCACGAAGACCCGACGAAACCTGATTCGGCAATTCGTTGGCAGCATCTGGCGCAAGGCGTGGACACGATCGTGTTTTTTATGGGCGTGTCGCGCATTGGCGAAATTGCCTCGCAGTTGGTCGAACACGGCAGAGATGCGGAAACACCGGTTGCTGTGGTGAGTTGGGGAACATACGCCAATCAGGAAACGATTGTTGGCACCTTGGCCGACATCGGAGATGAGGTTCGTCGCCAGAATCTTAAAGCTCCGGCGTTGATCGTCGTCGGCGAAGTCGTTCAATTGCGCGACAAGCTGCAATGGTTCGATAAGCCGGTTGATGCGCTTCAATTCGCCAGCGCGGGTCTGCCGAATCCATTTTTTGAATTGTTGGCGAGTTAGATGACGTTAGCGAGAGGTGTTCAACCTGCGTCACAACAGAATGCGCTATTACCCTGTTTATCTAGACCTTAAAGACCGTCCAGTGCTGGTAACCGGCGGAGGGCTGATTGCTGAAGGAAAAGCGATTCAACTGGTCGAAGCGGGAGCGCGAGTGCGAATCGTCAGTCCGGATTTATCTCTGCGTCTGACTGAGTTGGCCGAAAGCGGCAAGATCGAATACCGCCAAGGCAAGTTCCACGCTGACGATTTGAACGGAATCTCATTGGTGATCAGCGCCACCAACGATCAAGCTGCGAATGAAGACGTCGCGCGACTGGCAGCGGAGCGTGGGCTGCTTTACAACATTGTAGATCAACCCGCGTTGTGCAACTTCATCACTCCAGCGCTGGTCACTCGAGGTGGCATTCAGATCAGCGTTTCCACAGGAGGCGGCAGCCCTTCTGTCGCTCAGCGAGTCAAACGCGAAATCGGTGAATTGATCGGCGACGAATACGGCGAACTGCTGGAAGTTGCCGCTGAAATGCGCGCAGATGCCAAACGGCTGATTCCGGATTTTGAAGCGCGTCGCCAAGTTCTGCAGGCGTTTGCCGAATCGCAGGCGATTGAATTGTTGCGAAATGGAAAGCGCGAGCAAGCAAGGCAACTGGCCTTCGAGATATTGAAGCAGGCATTGGAAAAAGAGAGTTAAGGAGAACAACACACATGAATGCAGTCAAACAGGTGACGGCTCAGGAAAACGAGATCAATCTTTTAGCCGAGCATTTTGAAACTCGCAGCATTGAAGACATTTTGGAATGGGCTGTTGCCAGGCATTCTCCTAAGTTGGTGATGACGTCGAATTTCGGCGCGGAAGGTGTGGTGCTGATGGATCATCTGATGCGTGTTGCGCCGGAAACTCCCATCATTTACCTAAACACAGGCTTCCAGTTCGATGCTACAGACGAAGTGAAAGAACGGTTGCGAGATCGGTACAAATTCAATTTGATCGAAGCGCGTGCTGTGTTGTCCGTTGAAGAGCAGGCGAAGATTCACGGCGAACGGCTTTACGAAACCAATTCCGATCTTTGCTGCCGCCTTCGCAAAGTCGAACCGTTGCAAACTGCGCTTGCCGGTTACGACGCCTGGGTTGCCGGGTTGCGTCGCGGGCAGTCTGCAACGCGCGCGAGCATCAAAACTGTCGAATGGAATACGCGCAATGAAATGGTCAAAATTCATCCTTTAGCCAACTGGGATCGTTCTCAGGTTTGGAGCTATATCGTCAGACATAACCTCCCTTACAACCGTCTATACGATGACGGGTACACCAGCATTGGCTGTTGGCCTTGCACTGGCCGGGTTGCTGCCGGGGACCACGAACGTAGTGGGCGTTGGGCTGGCAGTCGGAAAGAGGAATGCGGAATTCATTTGTCATGAATTACCGGGTGTGGAGAAACGGCTGGTCGAACACGAAAAACTTACGGAATTGTATGATTGACTTTCGCGTCAGCACGCGTGTATAACGCGCCCGTTGTCACGATTCATAATAATCAATCAGTCAAAGAATTGAGTGTTACTGACCTAGCAGGTTGGTCAGACCTGAAGGGTAATTAGCTAAGCTGGCTGGGGAATGTTCGATTAAGCGCTTGAAGCGCCAATTGTCTGGTAGCGGTCGCCATTGCGGGTTCATTTTTCTCCTGCCAAAGAGTATTCTTCCCAAAAGCAATTCACCCTGATCACAGACGTGTTTGAGAAAAGTAGCAAACTCACTTATCTCGTTTTCCCCAGAAGTTAATTTATAGAAGTAAAGATCGGCGTGTCACGATTGAAGGACGGAAGTGTTTTTTTGATGCCCAACTTGCTGAAAAACAATTTGCCCGGATCAGGAATGTTGTCTGCACTGATCATGCTGGTTCTGCTTTTTGTGATGACCGGTTGCCGTCGCCGGTCGGCTGATGAAGAAAACGCGAGCATTATCGTGTACGGCTTCAGTGTGGTGAAAGAACCGCTGCAAAACGAAATCTTTCCGCGCTATCAAAAAGAATGGCTGGAAAAAACCACGAAGCAGATCAAGTTTGAATCTTCCTTTGCCGGTTCGGAGATTGTGACCAACCAGCTTGTGATGGGGGTTGATGCCGATGTCGCCATTCTTTCCATCGAGCGGAACGCCGAACGGTTGCTTCGCCCCGACGTGACACATAACGATTGGCACAAGTTGCCTTATAACGGCATCGTGAATCGGACGCCGATTGTCATCGTCACGCGAGCAGGGAATCCTAAACGCATTCGGGATTACGGCGATTTGGGCAAACCCGGTGTCGAGGTCATTCTTTGCGATCCGACTTCTTCGGGCGCAGGCAATTGGGCATTGGTGGGAATTTACGGTTCCGAACAGATTAAGTTGGAAAAGACGACTGGAAAGCGCGACCCACAGGTTTCGTTGGATCTGTTTCGGCGAATCAATAAAAACATCAAAGCTACGCCGGAATCAGCTCGCGCGGCTCGCGCGTTGTTTGAGCATAACGAAGGTGACGCGCTGGTGACGTATGAACTGGAAGCGCTGCAAATGAAAGACAAAGGCGTGCCAATTGAAATCGTCATGCCGAAAGCAACCGTCATGTGTGAACATCCGGTCGTCATCATTGACCATTTGATGAGTCCTTGCCGGTATGCGCTGGTGGAATTGTTTGTTCGCACTTTGTGGGAGCGTCCGGCGCAGGAAGCCTGGACACGCGCCCGATTCCGTTCGGTGCTTGAGGAGTTGAACGGCGGTTTTACGCCGATCGAAATGCCCTTCAAAGTCGCAGATTTGGGTGGCTGGTCGAGCGCATACGAGGACATTATCAAAGGAGCCTGGAAGCAAGCGGCTCAAAGCAGTCGGTAAACGCCTTATGAGTGGAAGCACGAGCAATCAGACTTTTTCCAGGCAACGAACCGACGTGGTGCGTCCGCTCGGAATTGGCTTCGTCATTCTGGCAATGACCCCGCTGGTGATGTTGCCGCTGGCTTCGATCTTTTATTACGGCTTCAACAAAGGGCCGATTCATTTTTGGGAAGCGGTTTCGGCGCCGGCTGCGCTGTACTCATTGCGGCTGAGCTTGATGACCAGCAGCGTCGCCACTGTATGCAACGTTCTGTTTGGCATCATCGCGGCTTACGTGATGTACAAGTACCGGTTCAAAGGAAGTTCGGCTTTGATGATTATCATCAGTTTGCCGACGGCGATTCCAACTGCTGTGGCGGGTGTCGCGCTATTGCTGGTTTGGGGGCGTTCGGGAATTTTCGGCAAGCTGTTGGAATACACCGATTACCAGGTGATGTTCACAACAGCGGCAATTATTCTGGCGAACATCTTTGTGACATTTCCGCTGGCGTTCGGCGTGATTAAGCCAGCGCTGGATAACCTTGATCCCAGTTACGAAGCCGCCGCCGAAACAATGGGCGCGACACGCTGGCAGACGTTTTGTTATGTGGTGCTGCCCAGTTTGCGCGGAGCGATTATCACGGGCGCGTTGCTGACTTTTGCCCGTTCCATCGGCGAATTTGGTTCGACGATTATGGTTAGCGGGAACAAGGCGAAAACGATGACTGCGCCGCTGTATATTTACGCGAAATTCAACGAGGCTGAAGCAGAATCTGCAACCGCAATTGCCGCCGTTTTGGCGGTAATCTCTTTCGTAGTCTTTTCGCTGATCCTGTTGACGCGGAACAGACTGGATAAGTGAGGTGCAAGATGGCACAAGCAGTGCTCAATAAATTGCCGGAAGCTGAAGAGTATTCCGAACCCGTTAGTGAACCAAACAACGCGCTGGTGATTCGCGGATTGAATAAGCGTTTTGGTTCCGAAACTGTACTGGATGGGCTGAGTTTTTCAATTGCCGAAGGAGAAAGCCTGGTCTTGCTGGGACCGTCTGGCAGCGGCAAAAGCACAACGCTGCGATTGATTGCCGGTCTGGAAACACCTGATGACGGGGAAATTTTTCTGCATGGGCGACACGTTGAAGGTTTGCGCGCGCGAGAACGTAACATCGGCGTCATCTTTCAGAATTATGCGCTCTTTCCGCGAATGACTGTCGCCGACAACATTGGCTTTGGATTGAAAATTCGGGGCAAAAAGAAAGCCGAACGCGAAGCAAAAATCGAAGAACTGCTTTCGATGATCGGCATGACCGAACATCGTGACAAATATCCGTCGCAAATCTCTGGCGGCCAACAACAGCGAGTCGCGATTGCGCGCGCGTTGGCATACGCGCCGGAGTTGTTGTTGTTTGACGAATCGTTTAGCGCTCTCGATCCGCAAACGCGCACAGGATTGCGTCGCGAAATCCGCGCTTTATTGCAAAAGCTGAAAATTCCGGCGCTGTTTGTCACGCACGATCAAGAAGAAGCCATGGAGCTTGGCGATTACATCGCCATTCTGAACAAAGGCCGCCTGGAGCAAATCGGAACTCCTCAGGAAATTTACAATGACCCCCAATCGGAATTCGTCGCCACCTTTTTAGGAGCTGCCAACGTCGTCGAAGTTTGCCGCAACGACGGGTTGGTTGCGCTGGATTGCCGTCAATGCCCAGGAGTTTCCAGCGAAGACAAGGCGGCGCAAATGCCTCCGACGGTGGAACGCGAGAAAATCATCTTTCGTCCGGAAGATGTAGTGCTAACTACCGCGCCTGCTCTCGCTGAACACCAACGCCATCTGGGGCACGGCGTAGTGGTGGACGTCAACTTTACTGGCGCGACTGAGTTTGTCCGCGTAAAGCTGTTGAGCCTGAATCAATTTGGCTACATAACCAACGCGAATTGCCAATTGATCGGCGATAATTCCTGCGACTTAATCATCAAAGTCCTGCGGACAAAATGGGAAGCCCAACGAATGCCGCTCAAACCCAAAGACAAAGTTGGTGTTTGGTTGCGAGACCACAAAACTCTTTCAAACTATGAAAACTAAATTTTTTGTCGGCCTGATCTTTTTTGTGTTTATTGGCCTGACTCAAGCGCAAAGCCCTTCGGAACCACCAAAAGAGAAAGGCAATTTTCGGCAGGCCGACTTGGTTGAGCTGATCAAGCTCGATCCGACCATCAAACTCGACATCCGCTACGCCAGAAGCAATAACTTCCTTGGCAAGCCGGTTTACAAAGAAGCTCGCGCCTTTCTGCAACGCCCCGCTGCCGAGGCTTTGGTTCGCATCAACAAGCGGCTCAAAGAAAAAGGCTATGGCTTGTTGGTGTTTGACGGGTATCGCCCCTGGGCTGTGACCAAAGTCTTTTGGGATTCGACGCCCGATGACAAGAAAAAGTTCGTCGCCAATCCGGCCCAAGGTTCGCGTCACAACCGAGGCTGCGCGGTAGATTTGTCGTTGTACGATCTGAAAACCGGCAAAGAGATCGAAATGCCCAGCGCGTACGATGAAATGACCGATCGAGCCTATCCGACTTACAAAGGCGGAACCGACCAGCAACGCAAGGTGCGCGATCTGTTGCGCGCCGCGATGGAAGCCGATGGTTTCACCGTGTTTGACATCGAATGGTGGCATTTTGATTTCAACAACTGGCGCGAATACCCCATCCTCAACATCAGTTTCGATCAGATTCAATCTCCATCGAAAAAGTAACAATTTGGAGTGCTGTGGCTCTGGCACCGCTTTGGAAGTCGTTTCGAAAGCCAAAGGCTCACAACAGGGCTACCAACGCGACGCCGTGAGCCTCGCACTCCAAATTGGCATTTTTTGCGGGTTGGCGGTTACAATCCAGCCATGGATAAACCAAGTAATCTTGAACTGAAGTACACACTTTTTTGCGAAGACGTTCGCGTTGAAGCCTCAGGTGGATTAAGCCTGATGGGAATTTTTCATCAAGTTGTTGTGCCGCAGCTTCCGGTAGGTCTGCTGAAATTTGCTGTGCTGAATCATTGGAATGGCGAAGGCCGCTACCTGACCGAAGTTCGCGTTCTGACGCCTGACCGCATGCAAACCATCGCCGTTTCACAACCCAGCAGCTTTGAAATTACGCCCAATGGGTATGCCGATAACGTGACGATGTTCATTAACACCACGTTCCAACAATCCGGCGATTACATCGTGCAAACGCTGATTAATTCATCGCTGTTTGCCGAAAAGGTTCTGCCGGTTTTCATCGCCAACCAACAGCAACAAATCACTGATAGCGAATACGTGAACTAAAAACCATGAACGTCCACAAAGCCACACAACATCAGTACCGCGTGCGGTAGCAAGCGGGTGATCTGAAATCGCCTTTGTGTGGCCAGGTGGAAGCAAACGAGAGAAGAAAAGACAATGGCTGAACAAAACTCACTCGATCAACTGTCAATCAATACGATCCGCACGCTGGCGATAGACGGCGTGCAAAAAGCGAACTCTGGCCACCCTGGCATGCCAATGGGAATGGCTCCGTCGGCCTATGTGTTGTGGACGCGCGTGATGCGTCACAACCCGAAAAATCCGAAGTGGGCAAACCGCGACCGGTTTGTGTTGTCTGCCGGGCATGGCTCAATGTTGTTGTACAGCTTGTTGCATTTGACCGGCTACGAAGAGTTCTCGCTCGACCAACTGAAAAGCTTTCGTCAGTGGGGCAGCATGACGCCCGGCCACCCGGAATCGGAATTGTCGCCAGCGATTGAAACGACAACTGGCCCGCTCGGCCAAGGTTTCGCCAACGGCGTTGGCATGGCAATCGGCGCAGCGTATTTGTCGGCTTACTTCAACCGTCCCGGCCATGAACTTTTCGATTACTACATTTACGCCATTGTTTCGGACGGTGATTTGATGGAAGGCGTCGCCAGCGAAGCCGCTTCGATGGCAGGCCATATGAAACTTGGCCGTTTGATTTACCTGTACGACGACAACTCTATTTCGATTGATGGCAGCACTTCGCTGGCCTTTACCGAAGACCGCGCCAAACGATTTGAAGCTTACGGCTGGCACGTGCAAACCGTCAGCGATGGCAATGACATTGCCGGCATCGAAGCCGCCGTCAATGCGGCTAAAGCCGATCCGCGCCCTTCGATCATTTGCGTCAAATCCGTCATCGGGTACGGAAGCCCGAACAAAGCCGGCAGCCAGAAAGCGCACGGCGAACCGCTCGGCGTCGAAGAGGTTAAGCTGACCAAACAAAACCTGGGTTGGCCCTCCGAAGAGCCGTTTTTCATTCCCGAAGAAGCACTGAACAATTTCCGCCAATGCGTCGAACGCGGCGCGCAACAAGAGGCCGAATGGCAGGCAAAGTTCGCCGCGTATGAAAAGGCGCAGGCTGACAAAGCTCAGGAATGGCGCGATTGGGCCAGCGGCAAATTGCCTGACGGCTGGCAAGCCAAGCTCCCGGTGTTCCCGGCGGACAAACCTATGGCCACACGCGAAGCGTCCGGCAAAGTGCTCAATGCCATTGCCGCCAGTTTGCCAATGTTGATTGGCGGATCGGCGGATTTGCGTCCGTCAAACAACACGTTTCTGGAAGGAATGGGAGAGTTTCAGCCCGACAATTACGGTGGTCGCAACTTCCATTACGGAGTTCGTGAACACGCGATGGGTTCGGTGATGAATGGGATGGCGTTGACTCGCCCGCTGATTCCTTACGGCGGCACGTTTATGATCTTTTACGATTACATGCGCCCGCCCGTCCGTTTGGCGGCGATGATGGGCATCGGCCCGATTTACGTGTACACCCACGACAGCATCGGTCTTGGCGAAGACGGCCCGACGCATCAACCGATTGAACAGCTTGCCGGATTGCGTTCGGTTCCGAACCTGACTTTGATTCGTCCGGCTGACGCCAACGAAACCGCCGTCGCCTGGCGCGTTGCCATCGAACAGCGCCACGGCCCAACCGCGCTGGCGTTGACTCGGCAAAAACTGCCGACCTATGACCGCACCAAATTCGGCTCTGCCGAAGGCGTCGCGCACGGCGCGTATGTGTTGAGCGAATCTCCAACAGGAACCGTAGATGTGATTCTGATCGGCACTGGTTCCGAAGTTTCTGTCGCCGTGGATGCTCAAGCCAAACTCGCAGGCGAAGGCATCGGCGCTCGCGTTGTCAGCATGCCGAGCTGGCAGCTTTTCGATAAACAACCGCTGGATTACCAGGAAAGCGTTCTGCCGCCAAACGTAACCGCCCGCGTTGCCGTCGAAGCAGGCATTTCCATGGGCTGGCAAAAATACGTCGGCGACGCTGGACAGATTGTTTCCCTGGATCATTACGGAGCTTCCGCTCCGTACCAGGTACTGATGGAAAAATTTGGATTTACGGCGGACAACGTGGCCGCGAGCGCGAAGGCTGTGTTGGGCAAGTAATCCCTTGAGCATCTTACAGCCGAAGAACGCATTTTGAGTGGTGAACCAATCATCGCCTTTTCGCCGTGCTAGCGGCGGTTGAATTTAGCCGTGGGGGGGTAACCCACGGAAGCTGACGCGAAGCGAAGATTTTTCCCATGTTACCCGGCGTTGAAAACGCCGGACTAAAGTCAGCCGCCGCTACTGCGGCGAAGAGTATTCTGAAGAAAACATCGGTTTATAGACCGGTTTGCAGTTCAGTTTACGGAAAAAATAACCACGGGGGACACAGGGAGCACGGGGATAGGGCAGGAAAACTGGGAATCGCGATTGATAGTTTAATCGCTTGTCGGTTCGTTTTCCCCGTGCTCCCCGTGGTTGATTCCATACGCGCAAATAAAATTCCGGTCTAAATTTAGCAAGGTCGAATAAAGGCATTGCCATTGACAGCTGACAAGCCTGCATAACGGACGAAACTGTCAGGCTTGTCGCCGTAGTTTTATGATGCCGTTAACCATAGGGAAGAATCACAATGCCAAGAAGTCATCGCGAAACACACAGAACCGAACGAATTGGATGGTTGCGCGCTGCGGTGTTGGGCGCGAACGATGGAATCGTTTCGACGGCAAGTCTGGTGGTTGGGATTGCGGCTTCGCAGGCGACGCGGAGCGCTGTGCTCGTGGCCGGAGTTGCAGGGCTGGTGGCCGGGGCAATGTCCATGGCGGCGGGAGAATATGTTTCCGTCAGTTCGCAAGCCGACACCGAAGAGGCGGACCTGAATCGGGAGCGGAAAGAGCTGGCGACAGACAACGAGCTGGAGCATGACGAACTTGCCTTAATCTATGTCGCTCGTGGATTGGAACCGGAATTGGCCCGGCAAGTCGCTACGCAGTTGATGGCGCACGATGCGTTAGCGGCGCACGCGAGAGATGAACTCGGTATTTCGGAGAATTTAAGCGCGCGGCCTGTGCAGGCGGCGTTTGCCTCTGCCGGTTCGTTTGCCATTGGTGCGGCACTCCCACTTTTGACGGTCTTTATCGCTCCGGAATCGCGATTGGTGGTTGCGGTTTCGGGGTTATCCCTGGTCTTTCTGGCGACGTTGGGCGTTGTGGCGGCTCGGGCCGGAGGAGCGCCTGTTCTGAAATCCACTGTTCGCGTCACATTCTGGGGCGCGTTGGCAATGGGGCTGACTGCCGGGGTTGGAGCCTTATTCGGGACCGCGGTGTAACCTGGAGGCGAATGCGAAACTGGTTTAAGAAGGAAAAGCCGCCGGATGTGCGTGATCTGCTGTTTGGAGATTTGCCGTTTGATCAATGGCCGCGTGAAACCACTGCCACGGGGGAACCGTGGCGTTCGTTTGTTGAAGCGCGAACTCGGTTGAAGGCTGGCGAGAATGCTGAAGCCATTCGCATTCTGCGAGGCATACAAGCCACGGTGGGCTTGGAATCCAGACATTATTTGCAGGCTTGGCAGTTTTTGCGGGAGCTGGGTGTGCTGCCCGCTGCCGATCAAACAAAACGATTGTACGGCGTGATTGTCGAAGTCGGGTTGGACAACGGTGTAGACCTTGTTGCGGCGTATGCAGATTTCACCGCACGCTATTTCAATTACACCGGTGCCGTAATTATTTGGGAACGGGCAGATGATTCGATGGATCAATTCATCGGTTCTTTGTTGGACGCTGGCCGCACAGTCGTGGAAAGAATTGGCCCCTGGGATCAGGCAAGGCCACCCGCGCCTGGAAACGGGCAAGTGCGTATTAACCTGCTGACGCCGAGCGGGCTTCATTTTGGACAAGGGCCGTTTGACGCGCTGGCCAGTGACCCAATGGGCGGACCGGTGATTGGGTGGGCAACGCGATTGATGCAGGAACTCATCGCGAAAACCGGCGAACAAAGATCCTGACGGAGCATAACCATGTCGGACAAAGCTGTAGCCGCAAGACAATTGTTGAACCATCAAAGTGTGGGAGTGTTGTCCACACATTCGGTGGATGTCGAAGGATATCCATTTGGTTCCATCGCGCCGTATGTGCTGAATTACGATGGCGAGCCGGTGATGTTGATCAGCGACATTGCACAGCACACGCGCAATATCAAACACAACAACAAAGTTTCCCTGACGATCTTTGACCGGTATTCCAATGATCCGCACGCCTCCGGGCGTTTAACCTGGATCGGAGATGCGGAACCAGTGAACCCGGACGATGCGGAACTCAGCCGCCGCTATTTGCGGTATTTTCCTTCGTCGGCCTCGTACTTTCAGGCGCACGATTTTTCGTTGTACTGCATTCATTTGCGCAGAGCGCGCTTCATCGGCGGATTCGGCCAAATTTTCTGGGTCGAAGCCGGTGACATGTTGCTCCCGAATCCGTTTCGACAAGCCGAAACCGGCATCGTCAAACACATGAACGACGATCACGAAAAAGCTCTGCGGCATTACTGCAAGGCGTTGAAAGGGATTGAGGTGCAGGCCGTGGCAATGACCGGCATTGATAGCGAAGGATTTGATTTGCTGGCGGATGACCAGAAGCTGCGAATAGATTTCGATTCACCCATCAGCACCGTGGAAGAAGCTCGCGCGACCTTGGCGAAGTTGGCCAGATCGTAAAGACGCACAAGCTGTTCAAACGTTCAAAGAGGAATTCTGATGAAGATTCAAGTGAAGCGTAGTTTGTTGATTGTGGCGGGAATTGCCGTTTGTCTTTCGTTGATGTTGTTGCGTTCGGGGCAGGCGACGGCGGCGAATACGCGGTTTGAAATTACGTTTCCGGCTTCGCTCAATGCCGAACCGATTACAGGGCGATTGTTCGTGATGATTTCAAAGAGCAATCGCGTTGAACCACGATTGCAGGCGGGTTCGTACCAGGCTTCCGTTCCGTTTTATGGCGTGGATGTGGATGCGTTGAAACCCGGCGCAAACGCTGTGATTGACAGTTCAACTTTGGGTTATCAGGTTGAAAGTTTGAGCAAGCTTCCGGCGGGCGAATATTACGTGCAGGCATTGTTGAATGTGTACACGCAAGTCCATCGCAAAGACGGTCACACGATTTGGGTGCATTGGGATCAATGGGAAGGCCAGCAGTGGAATCGTTCGCCGGGCAATTTGGTCAGCGAAGTTCAACGCGTGCGGCTCGATCCGGCTGCGGGATTCAACATCAAACTCAACCTGACGAAAAAGCTGCCGCCTGTAGAAGTGCCGCCCGATACCGAATGGGTCAAACGCGTCAAAATTCAGAGCAAGATGTTGTCGGAATTTTGGGGGCGTCCGGTGTATCTGGGCGCGACATTGCTGTTGCCGAAAGGCTTCACCCAGAATCCGAATCAGAAATATCCTGCGATTTATATTCAAGGGCATTTCGGGTTGAACGCTCCGTTTGGATTTACAACGCAGCAAGTTCCGCCCGAAAGCGACGAACAGCGTAAAGCTCGGCTGGCTCGCAGCGCGCGCGAACCGGGGCCAGAGTTTTCCAAAGCCTGGATGTCCGACGACTTTCCGCGCATGGTGGCGGTGACCTTCCAACACCCGACTCCGTTTTACGACGATTCGTATGCGGTCAATTCCGCGAACAACGGTCCTTATGGCGACGCTCTGACACAAGAGTTGATTCCATATCTGGAAGAACATTTCCGGCTGATTCCCAAACCGGAAGCACGCGTGTTGACGGGAGGTTCGACCGGCGGATGGGAATCGTTGGCATTGCAAATTTTGCATCCGAAGTTTTTCAACGGCACCTGGTCGTTATACCCGGACCCGGTGGACTTTCGCCGCTACCAAATGTCGAATGTGTATGAAGACGACAACGCTTTTGAAGTGCCAAGCGGTGATTGGGCGAAGTTGATTCGCCCGCTATCTCGCAATGCCGATGGGCAAGTGACGCTGACGATGCGCGAAATGTCTCAGTTGGAAGCGGTGCTTGGCAGCAATAATCGTTCGGGGCAGCAGATTGCTGCCTGGGATGCTGCTTATGGACCTGTGGGCAAAGACGGCTATCCGCGTCCAATTTGGGATCGGCTGACCGGCAAAATTGATCGCGAAGTCGCGTTGTACATGCGCGACAACGGGTACGATCTCCGCTATAACCTGGAAAAGAACTGGGCGAAAATCGGCTCTGATCTCGTTGGCAAAATTCATGTGTATTGCGGCGATATGGATAACTACTACCTGAATCTGGCGGTGTATCAGCTGGAAGAGTTTCTGAACGCTGCGAACAATCCAAAATCCGAAGCTGTGTTTGAATATGGACGTCCGATGAAACCGCACGGCTGGCAGCCATTTACAAATGCGGAACTGGTCAAAATGATGGCGTCCCGAATCAATCAAACGGCCAGCGGTTTGGTTGTGATGAAGTAGCAACTTACGAAAAAGGAGGCCTGATGAACCAGCACAATGAGGACGAGGACAAAACCATTTACAAGGTTGTTGTGAATCACGAAGAGCAGTATTCAATCTGGCCTGATTACAGGGACATTCCACTGGGTTGGACAGCAGTGGGGAAGTCGGGAACCAAAGCCGAATGTCTGGCATACATCGAAGAGGTATGGACGGATATGCGGCCTTTGAGTTTGAGAAAGAAAATGGAAGAAATGGAGCGGGAGCGCAAGCAAGCTGAACAAAAACAATGACACATAATCATTTTGACGAATTTCGAGTCGTACAGTTTTCGACTCACAAACAGCAAGCATTATTTGCCACCAGAACTTATGCGGTGGGCGATGAAATCTATCCTATGGATTATTGGTCACAGGAAGTGATGCCGATGCACCTGACCAATCATTCCTGTGATCCAAACGGACGGTTCAATGACGCCGGTATATTGCTGGCAGTTCGGGAGATCGCCGCCGACGAAGAGATTACTTACGATTATCTGGCGCATCCGTTGCCCGCTTCGCCGTGGAATTTTGAATGCTTGTGCGGAGCTGGCAATTGTCAGGGGTGGGTTTCAACTTTAGCTGCGACACAATAGGAGAGTTTCGATGGCTGACAAAATCGAGCAAGCAATTCAGACAATGATCCAAAACCTGAAGGAAAAGACCGGCAAATCGCTGGAAGAATGGGTCAAGATTGCCAAAGCCTCCAAGTTGGAAAAGCACAGCGAAGTGATCAAGTTTCTGAAAACCAATCATGGACTTGGGCACGGGTACGCCAATCTGGTGGCGCACACGCTGAAAGGCCAAAGCGACGAAGGGAAGGCAGCAGCCGACGATCCTGTGGCAGCACAATACGCTGGCGAAAAAGCAGGCTTGAAACCCATTTACGACACACTGATAAAAGCCGTCACCAAGTTCGGCAAGGATGTCGAAATTTCTCCGAAGAAAACGTATGTGAGTTTGCGGCGCAACAAACAGTTTGCGCTGATTCAACCGACCACCAAAACGCGCGTGGATGTCGGCATCAATTTGAAAGGTGTTGCTCCGGCAGGGAAGCTTGAAGCGTCGGGAAGTTTCAATGCAATGGTCAGCCATCGTGTTCGCGTCGAAACTGCCAACGATGTGGATAAAGATTTGATTGGCTGGCTGAAACAGGCTTACGAGCAATCTTAAGCAGACAGTAAACGTTACCGTCTTGCCTTCAGAATTCACCGTAAACTCAATTTTCTCAACCATGGAAAATAAAAGAATTGACCGCTCATTGAGCAGATTGGTATAAGTGCAAACGAAACAGGAAGCATCAATTAATCCTGTTTCGTTTGGTAACAACCACAAAGTTCTTTGGGATTACGAACACATCATCAGTACCATACCTAGATAAACGCAGTCGTTTCGAACTGCGCAATTCAGATCTCCTTAGTACCAACAGCAACTTACATC
>DAOMFR010000074.1:0-32963 GCA_035429885.1 Blastocatellia bacterium | reverse complement strand
GAATCACAGCCCGTTTGTCCAACGCGCGTATCCAGCAACCGCACCGGATGCGCCAGCGGATAAAACTGCAAATCGTTCGCGCTGATGCTTCCGCCGTTGCCAACAACCAGCGTGAAACTGGTAGAGGAAAACAGCCCACAAGTGTCATAGGCGCGAATCGTCAACGTGTAATTCCCTGCGGGGCCAGCGTTGGCAATCGTCACGACTCCGTTGGGCAACACGGTGATGCTACCTGTGAACAGCGGTGTCACGTTTTGCAGATTGATAAAGTTAATCGTGCCGTTATCGCTTGGACCGGATGTGGGATTGATTGTCAGCGAACCATTCGCGTTGACGAAATGCAGCGGGCCATAACCCAAAGTTGGCGGAGTGTCAGCCGTGATATTGAATTGGACGATTGTGTTGTTAAGCGCGCCTTCATCATCAATCACGCTCAAAGTGAAGAAAGTGCTGCTGGCACCGCAAGTAGCCGATAATGTAACAAAAACGTTGCCATTGGGAGTCACGCCAAAAATAGAAACTGTCACGCCATTTTTGGTGGCCGATGCAGCCCCTTCGACCAAGACCTGCAAAGTATTTGCCGCCTGATCGGGATCAATGACATTGGCAACACCCAAATTCACAGGCGCGCTGCCCGCCTGACGAATAAAAACTGCTTGCGGAGCAATCGACGGAGCAGTATTGGGCGGCCGGTAAACGTAAACCGCACCTTTGTTGTTGCTTTCGCCATAAGCGCCGCTGACCAGTGTGCCTCCGGCCAACGCCACCGCGCCACCCATGTAAGAACTGGCTCCGCCATTACCAGTGAAGCGTTGGCTCTGACTCCAGACGGTTGCATTGCGTGAGAAGGTGTAGGTTGCGCCTTGGAAATTCGTTCCATTCACATTTTTGTGATATGCGCCGACGATTGCAGTATCGCCGCTGAGCGCCACCGCGTTGCCAAATTGATCGGCAGCGGTTCCGTCGTTGGCGACCAACTTTGCCTGTTGGCTCCAGTCATCGCCTGTTCGCTGAAAGACGTACGCCGAACCATGATTGTTGGCAACTAGAGAACTATCCAGCCAGGCTCCGACCAACAAAGTCTCTCCTTCCAAGGCCAAGGCATTGCCAAAACTGTCGTTTATGCTGCCGTCGTTCGCTGTCAGTTTCTGTTCCAGATACCACGCGCCGACAGCCGGACGCCGAAATACATAAACCGAACCTTGCAATGCTTTCTCGCCAACCTGGTCATACGGCATGCCAATCGCAGCCGTATCGCCATCCAGCGCAACGCTGAATCCAAACACGTCGGCTTGTAAACCATCTGACGCCGTCAACTTTTGCTGCTGACTCCAGGTCGCACCGGTTCGGGTAAACAAATACGCCGACCCCTGGCTGAGCTGACCGTTGATGTCGTCGCCATAGGCTCCGACCAGCACGGTGTTGCCGCTAATTGACACCGTGAACCCAAAATGATCTTCCGCTGCGCCATCATTGGCGACCAGCCGTTGCTGTTGCTGCCAGCTTCCGTTCTGTTTGACGAAAATATAAACCGCGCCCTGTTCGGATTGTTCCCCCGGCGAACCGACAATCATCGAGTCGCCGTCTAAATCCAACGCTGTGCCAAATTTGCTGCCGCCACTGGTGAACAACTGTTGACTGAACACAAACGGCGCACCGTTGCGTTCGTAGATGTAAACTGAGCCCTGGTCGGACGAAGCCCCAAGATTGTCTCCCGGAGCGCCAATCGCAATTGTGCGGCCATCTCCACTGACAGCAACGGAACCGCCAAACCGATCCTGGGCTTGGCCATCGCTGGCCGTCAGTTTGTTGACCTGCTGAAAGTTAACACTGTCCGGCGTCATCAAAGCGGCGTTGCTTGCCGCCGAGCTGCGCGATTGCCAGAAAGCCAAAATTACGCCAGCGATCATCAACGTAAACGCAAAGCCGCCGACGCGGTTGAAAAGTTTTTGCCGAAAACAGAATTTATTGAATGTCATGTCCCATTCTCCTTCGATGGTGAGCGGCAAACGACGTTGGTTTGCCATCGTTGTATTTTTCAGGCGCCGGCGGACCGGAAGCTGGCTTCGCGGGCCAACCGGCGCGTTTTGATTAGTGGATTGAATGCGGCGAATTACAGACCGATGAAGTGCTGCACCGCAGGCAAAAAATTGAGTGCGAAATTCAACCAAGTTGTCATGGTTCCTCTCCTCCTTTGCTGAAATCATTTTTCTTTCTGGCGACCAAATCGTCGCTCACCCATCACAAGCGCAAAGATCGGCGCAAAATGATCATGGCTATCAATAAATTTTCGACAGTCAGGTATTGCAAAAAATTGATTCAGCATGTTTAGTGCGGCGGTCGTTTTTTGAGTTTGCGGCTGAGTTAAACAGGTTTCGATTGAAAAGGAGCAAACAGATTGATCATTAAGTCGGCAACTCCCGAAGACAAAGCTGGAATCGTTGCGCTTTACCGAGCCGTGGCCGCCATCGAAGGCGGATTGGCTCGGACAGCGGAAGAAGTTTCAGAAGAGTACGTTGCGCATTTTGTGGGTAAATCCCTGGAAGGCGGTTTTTGCCTGGTGGCGCGCGAAACCGATGAAGGGCCGATCATCGGTGAAATCCATAGTTACCCGATTGGGCCGCGCGTGTTCGCTCATGTTTTGGGCGAATTGACCATCGCCGTGCATCCCGCGCATCAAGGTTTGGGCGCGGGCAAGCTGCTTTTCACTGAATTGTTGCGGCGAGTTGACCAGGAGCGACCCGATATTTTGCGCGTCGAATTGATCGCTCGCGAAAGCAATCGCAAAGCCATCGAGTTTTATCAAAAGCTCGGGTTCAAGGTGGAAGGCAGACTGGAAAACCGCATTCGCAGTGTCGGCGGCGGGTATGAAGCAGACATTCCCATGAGCCGGTGTCGCGCAGCCCAATGACATGTTCGTTTCAATTTCCACCTGCCATTTCAGAGGACAACACCATGAATAAACGCTCCATCGAAACCGTGCTGGCGTGGTTTTCCATCGCCGGGGAGTTAATTCATTTTGCAGGCGAAACCGCGTATCAAATCCGGTTTGGCCAATATCTGCCGATGCTGATTGTGGATTACATTGCTGTGGCAGTGCTGTGGTTGGCAGCATGGCGTTCGTTGCGATGCCGTCCGCAGAGCGCGGCAGGGCTTTTATGCGGCGGATGGGGATTTACGTTTTGCCTGAATTACATCACGTACTTCGGACGATTGCAGCGCCAACAAATCGCGGCCGCAACCATCAACGGCGAGCCGGCCAGTGTGATTAACATTCTGGGCGGATTGTTGCTAATTTCAGGGACAGCTTTTTTGCTGAGTTTGTGGCTGGCCAATCCCAACGAATCGCGCTATCAATGAGCGGTTGCGCTTAATCGGGCCAATGTCGTTTCGCAATCGACAACAGCGCGCGCGGCCTGTTCGCGGCGAGCGTGATTGAACGCGCTGGGTGCGCCGAACCTGGTCCATTCATCCCACACAGCCAGTTCCTTTCGCCGCCATTCACAAGCTTGTTGTTGACGAACGGTGCGTTCCGCGCCGGAAAGTTTGAAACGAGATACCGCATACCATCGCCCCAACCCGGCGTATGCTTCGGCCAAACGCCGTTGCGCATAAAGGTCTTTGCGGCTGGCTGCAACTGATTTTTGGGCCAGAGCCAGCGTCTGCCGGTAATGCTCTAAAGCGGTTTCGGGGTCGCCCACCAGCAAGTAAAATTCGGCCAAAGCCAGCCAATTGGAATGTTGGTCTCCCATCACCTGCGCGTCAGAAGGATCGCGCGCGGTGAGCATCGCCAACACCTCTTGCGCTTGCCGCAAATGCTGTAACGCCAGCGGACGGTCACCCAGCTTGATTTCCGCCGTTCCCAGCTTCGTCAGGTAAATTTCCTGTCGCCGTAAGTACGAAAAATTATCTGGGGATTCGCGCAGCAATTTCATGGCAATATCCAGAGCCTTGCCAAAATATTCGGCGCTGCGCCGAGCATTCGTTTCCAATTCCACATCACCCAGCCCAACATACGACACGGCCAGATCAAGTTGCGCTCGGGCATTGCGCGGGTCAACCGTCGCGTGCATTTCGGCCAATTTCAATGCACGGCCGTAATAATCCGCCGCAGTCGCCTGATCACCGATATTAATGAAATTCGGATTGCCATAGAGATTCCCCAACCAGGTATAGAACACGCGCAGGTCGCGCCGCTGACGCACTGTCGGTTCAAACTCAACCAGCTTTTCTAAAATTTTTGCGCCTTGCCGATACTGGTTGATGGCATTGACCGGATCGCCCATGGTCACCAATGTTTCTCCTACATGGCCGAAGCTGTTGGCCAGACGACCTTGGGAATCAAGACTGGGATTCGCAGTCGCAGCCTGTTCTGCCAAATGTTGGGCGCGACGATAGGTTTCCAGCGCGCTGTTCGCATCTCCGGTGTCCAACTGTGTATCGCCAAAACGGGTATAGGAATTGACAAGCAGCTTGAAGTCATCGGCTTGCCCTGTAGCTTGGACGAGCATTTCCCCAATGCTCACGGCTTGTCGCAAAGTAGCCTGCCCCCCCAGCTTGTCACCGGTTTCGGATTGCAACGCGCCAATTTTGAAATAATCGTTCGCCAGAACGCGCTGAACTTCCTGATTGAGGGATGAACGCGCCGCTAACCGCTGCGCCAATGCCAGACTGCGTTGATAACTTCGCAACGCTTCAGCGGAATGCCCCAGATTCGGCGTCCACGGATCTCCCTGCACATCTCCGACTTTCATATAAGCTTGCGCCAGATCGAGCAACAAGGTCGGGTCATCGCCAGCTTCCTGAGCCAAACTGTTCAGGTATTCCAACGCCGTCTGCACCACCAATTCGCGGGCATCGGTTGCGCCGGGCAAATTCTGAATCTTGTCGTGAAAGTCGAACAAAAAGGTGTTGGCCAGTTTGCGCACTTGCTGAAAGCGACGCTCGGCGCGGCGCGCCTGGTAATTTGCGGCGATCAATCCGCCGAGCAAGCTTGCCACGACCAGAGCTGTCGCGATGACGACCATCTTGTGCCGTCGCACGAATTTGCCTGTGCGGTAGCGAATCGTATCCGGCCGCGCACTGATGGGCAGTTTTTCCAGGTGGCGGCGCAAGTCATCAGAAAATTGTTCGACGGATGCGTAACGTCGCCCCGGCTCTTTGCGCATCGCTGTCAAGATGATGTTGTCCAAATCACCTCGCAACAATTTGCTCTGTTTGACCGTTTCGGCGGAATGGCTGACTGTCAGGCTAGGCCGTTCAATTTCCATTTCGCAGACAACGCGCTCGATTTCAGTCGGCGTGTATGTTTCCAGCCGATGCGCTCGCGTTCCCGTCAGCAATTCGTAAAGCACTGCGCCGAGACTATAGATGTCTGTCGCTGTCGTGATTTGCAGCCCGCGCACTTGTTCAGGGCTGGCGTAATCAGGCGTCATCATGCGCATCATTGTCGCGGTTCGCGCCGGGTCAACATCGGACTGGGTTGGGTCTAACAGCTTGGCGATTCCGAAATCCAACAGCTTCGGCACGCCTTCGCTGGCAATCAGAATGTTGCCGGGTTTTATATCGCGGTGAGCAATCAGTTTCTGATGGGCGTACTGGACGGCGTTGCAAATTTGACGAAAGAGTTTGATGCGGTCAGCGATGGAAAGCTGATGGGTCGAGCAATATTCGTTGAGCGGCTGACCTTTGATAAATTCCATGACGAAGTAAGGCCGCCCGTCCGGCGTTGAACCTCCGTCAATCATTCGCGCAATGTTCGGATGATCCAGCGAAGCAAGGATTCTGCGTTCTGCTTGAAACCGGCTGAGCACAAACCCGGAATCCATTCCGCGTTTGACGACTTTGACCGCGACTTTCTGGTGAAACACTTCATCTTCCCGAATGGCTGAATAAACTGCGCCCATTCCACCTTCGCCGATCAATTCTATAATTCGGTAATGGCCAAGCTGCACGCCGATCAGATCGTTACCCGAGTCGAACGTCAGCGATTGCGCCATGCCTTTAATTGGTTGCTGAATGAACGTGTCAAATACTTCGTGGGCAAGCAGAGATTCGACCTCGCGGCGCAAAGCATCATCCCCATCGCACGCTTCGGCCAAAAAAGCGGCACGCTTTGTCGGTTCGCAATCAACGACGTTTTGAAAAATCTCTTCAACCCTGCGCCAACGTTCTTTGTCCATGAGTCAGTTTTGGAGATGTGTTTCGTGATGGCTCAATTCGCGATGGAGCCAGGCTTGAGCCATGCGTTGATCACGCACAGCGGTCGGAACCGAAATTCCCAGAACTTCCGCAGTCTCTTCGACACTCAAACCGCCGAAGTAACGCAATTCGATGACGCGGCATTTTCGTTCGTCGAATTCAGCCAACGCATTTAGCGCATCGTCCAGTGCCACTAGCTCCGCCGCTTGATCATGGGAATAATCCAGCGCTTCATCCAACGCCAGATTGACTGCGCCAGCACCGCGTTTTTCAGCGCCGCGACTGCGCGCATGTTCCACCAGAATCTGGCGCATCAATCGCGCTGCCACGCCATAAAAGTGAGCCCGGTTTTGCCATTGTTCAATGTGTTGGTCGATCAATCGCAGATAAGCTTCATGAATCAATGCTGTCGGTTGCAGCGTGTGACTGGAACGTTCCTTGTTCAGGTAGGCATGGGCCAGTTTGTGTAATTCCTGGTAAACCAGCGGCGTCAGTTGTTCCAGTGCCGCCTGATCGCCCTTGCTCCAATCAGCCAACAATTTCGTGATCTGTCTGGTTTGTGGAGTCTGATTCACACCATTGTCCTGCTTCTCACATGAATTGATTTCGGAAAACGAATTTTCTGCCTACTCGACTTTGTAAACAAGCTCGACAGGCGAGTTGGCCAGTTATCGGATTGATCGTAGAATGCCGGATATATGGATTCTCATCGTGTCATTCCAATTTTCCCGCTGCCGCTGGTTCAGTTTCCAGGTGCGATTACGCCGTTACACATTTTTGAAGATCGTTACCGCAAAATGATCAAAGATGTCATGGCTGCCGACAAAACTTTTGGCATCGTGTTTCGCAGTGACGACCTTATGCCTGGATCGGAGCAAGCGCCGACTGGCAGCATCGGTTGCGCCGTCGAAGTCGCTGTACAACAGGAATTGCCTGATGGGCGATCAAATGTTTTGTGCGTCGGCGTATCCAGATTCACTCTTGATAATTACCTGGAAGGTGAACCATATCAGCAAGCTCAGGTCGAATTTTTCGACGACGACATAAGTTTCGACGATCTTTCGGAAGAAGTTGGACTCGCTAAGAAATTGTATCTGAGGCTTTCCACTGCAATTCGCAAGCTGAAAGGCGAAACCGCTCCCGACGATGATGAGGCGCTCGATCTGCCGGACGACGCACAACCGCTTTCGTTCGTCCTCGCGGCTTATCTGGACATTGAGAACAGCGACAAACAAGATTTACTGGAAATGACCGACACTCGGCGTCGGCTTCTGAAGGTAAACAAGCTGATGTCTGAACTCGCCGACGATTACGAAAAACGCGCACTCGGCCATCAAATTTCAAAACACAACGGTCACGCCGGTCACATGCCCAAATTCGAAGAATGACTTGCGCGAACTCATTCCTCCAACGCCGACTGCAACGCTTGTTCGGTGCTTTCAACCGAAATTCCGCCAATCACGATCAATTTATTTCTGGAAGTTTGTCCGGAACGAATGGAAATTTGCAGGCGGGGAACGTCAAACAGCTTGGACAAAAAGCGAATCAATTCCTCATTCGCTTCGCCGTCAACTGGCGGAGCGGCCAGACGGATTTTCAATGCGCCGTCCATCTCGCCAACAATTCCGGTGCGAGAAGCGCGCGGCTGAACGCGAATCGTGAAACTGACGCCGTTATCTTTGGCAGTGATCTTGATCAAAGTGGTCTCGTTTCAAAAGAAAAGGGATTGAACCGCAGTCGCAGAAAAATAAAGAGCCAACCAAAGGAACGTAAATGACCAGGCTGCATATTTTCCACCGAATTCAAAAACTCGAAGCAATGGGCCCAACCGCTGGTAAGCCTGAAAGGACCAGCGGTCAAATAGCCCGGTAATCCAGTTGACGAAGATCACCGTCATCAGGCACATCAAAAAGAAGATGGCACTCATCAACAAAGTGCCAATCAAAAATCGAATTCCGCTGGCGATGTATCCCATGCCCAAAGCATTCAGAGTTAAAGACAGGTCGCTGATGATGGCTGTCAAATAACCAAGCAACATCATCAACACAAACCAAACGATGGCCACTTCAATCAGCGCAATCAGAATCGTCGGGTTGAATTTAAACGCCTGGCGCATTGGGTAATAAAAGCGCGAACTGCGAGCGTAAGCGACCAGTTTATCGGTTGGCTGGCGCAGATAATAAACAACGCGACCAAAAGGACTGACATCAAATGCATCCATCAACCAGCGGAGAATCAGCAAAACCACAACCACTCCGATGATGATATTGATCGCCAATCGCGCAAAATAGTTGATCGAATCAACTAGAAGAACCAGCGGTAATCCAATAGAAGCCAACAGTAAGATTTGCATAAATTATTCCGGTGCCAGTGCCAGCTTCAGGCTGTCAATTCAAGCTCGTTCCCCAAACAGTGCGGTGCCAATACGAACCATGGTTGCTCCTTCTTCGATGGCGATTTCGAAATCATGGCTCATGCCCATCGAAAGCTCTTTGAGCTGCGCCTGATCGCGCAAAGTTCTCAACTGGCGAAAGAAAGGTCGAACGTCTTCAGGAGCGTCAAAAAACGGCGGCACAGTCATCAAACCTTTCAATTCTAAATTGGCGAGTTTACTGACTTGCTCGCACAGAGGCAAAACGTCTTCAGGATTCGTTCCAGCCTTCGATTCCTCTCCCCCCAGATTGACTTCAATGAACACCGGCAACCGTTTCCCCAACTCGCCGGCAACGCTGTCCAACCGTTCCGCCAGCTTGAAACTGTCCACGGATTGAACGGCCGAAAAAAGCTCGACCGCACGTCGTGCTTTGTTGGATTGCAGATGGCCAATCAAATGCCATTGGACGTTGTGTTCGGCTACGGTGGCTGCAAGCTCAGGCATTTTCGATGCGGCTTCCTGCACGCGGTTTTCGCCCAACACTCGAACTCCGGCTTCGATGGCCAGCCGTATGCGCTCCGGTTCGACGGTTTTGCTGACAGCAACCAGAGTCACATCAAAAAAATCGCGGCCTGCGCGTTGGCACGCAGCCGCGATTCGTCGGTTTATTGCTTCCAGTCGTTCGTGCAATTGTTGTCTCGGTTATTTCTTTTGGCCTGCTTTTTCTTCCACGTAACTTTGGCGATGCTGGATGACAACCAATTTCGGGTCAATCTGATCTCCCAGATTGACTTTAACTTGAATCTTGCGGCGTTTGCCTTCTTGCCGAGTGTTGGTTGGCGTGTAACCAATGCTGTATTGGTTACGCACTAGTGCAGAAATGGATTGCAGCACGTTGGGAATTTCGCCGGCAAAGGTGACCGGGAAATACTTGCCACCGGTGGAATCGGCAAATGTCTTGAGCGTGTTTTGCGCCTGAAGAAGGCTCAACCTGTCCAAGCGGATCCCCCCAGGCCCAAGCATTCCCCCGCGCGAAGGATCCAGCGCCGGATTGTTGTCATACAACTTCAGAAACAGGTTGCCAATCCCGATCACGTAAATAGGCACGCCTGCATTTTCAGTAATCTTGCGGACTTCATCGAAGTTGATTTTGCTGAAAGTGTCCAACCCGGAGCTGACCAACAAGATGGCCGTGTGGCCATTGACCTCTTCCAGACCGGCGTACTCTGTCTTTTCCGGTTTGGGCTCTTTACTTTTTTCTTCTTCCAGAACGACGCTATCGCCTATGCCGCCTTTCAGCACCAATTTCATGGCGTCGAACAGATTGCTTTCGCTGAAGGCTGGGTTGTTTCGAATCAGCAGATTGATTGCGCCCATCAACTTGCTTTTATCGTCGGTGAAATCCACCAGCGGAGTCGGGCGCATGTCGTAAGCGACGATCGAAATGAAATCTTTCGGTTGCACAAACCGGCTGACAAACTCATACGCTGGACGCAGGATTTCAACACGGCCATATTCAAAATATCCGCCGGTCGGAGACCCCAGCAAATCCACCAATTTGCTGTATTCCAACACCATGACCATCGTCACAGGCGCTTGGGGGGTGGAAAAGTTTTCAATTTCCTGCTTGATCCCGTCTTCGTAAATTTCAAAGTTTTCCTTTTTGATCCCCTGAAGGATTGCGCCCGTCTTTTTGTTGTAAACGACGGCTTCGACGTTGACGACTCTGGTGTCAATGCTGAGGCTAACCGGCGGCTGGGTCTTATCTACTTTCTGCCTGTCTTTCTTTTCCTGTTCTTTGCTCGCTTCATCGGGGTTGCCAGTCGCGTTGGGATTTTTCTTCTGGTTTTCGGAAGTCTTGCGTCCCGCTTGCGCAAAGGTTCGGTCATTGACGAGCAGCGGACTGACGCTTAGGGCAATGACAAGAGCAAATGCCACCCATCCCATCAGTTTCAGCCGGAGATTTTGTCGGAGTTTCATTTTAGTTACCTCGTAACTCTGCGGTTTGTCAGCTAACTCATTTCGATGCAGCAAGCATTGACATGGATTGATTGATTAAGTGTCTGGAGTCTATCAAATGCCCTGTCTGGTGAAAAGTTACCGACTGAACACTCTGGCACTTCAAACACGCAAACGAAGAATGGAGCGTTTCCCTGATTATTACAGCAACCTTCTCTTGCTAGACGTAGCCAGAGAGCTTTCCTTGCTCGGTTTGCACCGACGCCCTGACAACTCCAAAAATCTGAATTGTCGTTTCCGAAAATTCGGATTTTCAGCCTTTTTTTCTCCGGAGCCTGGGGAACCTATCCTCTGCTATTTCTACACTTAACCATTTACGCCCATCTCAAGGGGTAAAGTTCGGTTGAAAGAAGCGATAGGGCTGTGTTAGGTTCCGCCATCATTTGGTGCTTGTCGTCACTGATTTTGAAGTCCCGTATGAGTACCCCGACGGCAAAATAATTTTGATTCAAAAATTTGCAGCCCGCTGAAAGCTTTATCCCTCATACACAGTGAGGCTTTTCTCCACACTCGCAACTTGAAGTTTGCAGTTGCAGAGTCCAGGAGTTTGTTAGATGAAAGAAGACAAGCGTTTTTATACCTTTGTTTTTGCTCCGACTGCTAAATCACAACTACGAAAATTGAATGTCCGGCATGAAGTCCTTTATGCCATTCTGGGGTTTGCCGCGATTGGTTTGCTGACCGTAACTTATGGAGGTTACCGCTTGGCGCAGCACGCCGTCGTCGTTGCCAAACTCAACCTAATGCAAAACGAAAATCGTTTGCTGAGGGAAAGAAACCAGGAAGCCGAAAGCAAATACGATCTTTTGCAAAATCGCCTGGCCGCGCTGGACACAACTCAGCGCAAACTGGCAGAAGCGTCCGGCATCAGTCGCCAATCCGACATTGCCGCGAACATCGGCCAAGGCGGTCCTGATGGCGACACCAGCATGAGCGATATGGAACGCGCTGCGGCCGCTCTGGAAAGCGAGCTTCGACAAATCAAAGACGTATTTGACAAAAATCAGGTCAAGCTCTCTTCAACACCCAGCGGTTGGCCTGTTCGTGGTTACATCACGGACGGATTTGGCTGGCGTCGCAATCCTTTCGGTGGAGGCGGCAGCGAATCCCATCCGGGCCTGGACATCGCCACCAACCACGGAACGGCTATCGAAGCGACTGCTGACGGCATCATCATTTTTGCCGGAATGTTCGGTGGTTACGGAAACATCGTTGTGATTGACCACGGATACGGCGTGACAACTCGATATGGACATATGTCACGGATTGACGTTGAAGTTGGTCAGCGAGTCGCACGTGGCAAACAGATTGGAGCCGTTGGCAGCACTGGCCGTTCAACCGCTCCACACTGCCATTACGAAGTGCGATTGCATGACCGCCCGGTCAATCCTCTCAATTATTTATCGGTTGGCAGACTGTAACCGTTTTGCCTCAACCCGTGTCCAAACAATAAAGGGCAGCATGGAATTTCCAGGCTGCCCTTTATTGCGTCTGCTGAACCGGCGAGTCATCGCCGCCGAACATGTTGTCGCAAAATGCAATCGTCCATTACCACCATCAAGCCTGCGGCAAGCGCCCGATCCGCTGCCGCCTGGTCAATGACCCCATCCTGCATCCAAACTGCTTTTGCGCCGAGCCGAATCGCTTCGTCCACGTGATGCCCGGCTTCTTCTGAGCGCCGAAAAATATCTACCAGATCAAACGTCTCCGGCACATTGGCTAACTCCGCATACGCTTTTTCGCCAAGCACTTCGGTTTCGTTCGGATTGACTGGGATGATGCGATAGCCGTTTCGCTGCAAATAACTGGCGACGTCATGGCTTGGCCGCATTGGATTCGACGACAACCCAACTACGGCAATCGTCCGGCATTCCTTCAAGATGGTTTCGATGACTTTCGGATCGTTGGCTCCACTCACTGCAAAGCTCCTCAAGAAAATTTTGTTGAAAGACGAGATAAGCATTCATTTTCCGACGCCGAAGCCAGACGAGTAAAGCTCTGTTGTTTCTGAAAGTCGGTTCAACCGTCAATCGTTTTGCTATAAGATGCGCGACTTATGAAAATTCTGTCGCTGAACCAATTACGAATCGAACGCGAATTGTTGCGCCAGGCTGGGAAGAACGTGGTCTTCACCAATGGCTGTTTCGATCTGTTGCATCCCGGCCACGTGCGGTATTTGCAGCAAGCGCGTGCGCTGGGCGACGCCTTGATCGTGGCGCTCAACAGCGACCGCAGCGTTCGCGAATTGAAAGGCGACAAACGTCCGATCCTGACCGAAGCCGAACGTTCCGAAGTCATGGCTGCGCTGGCTTGTGTGGATTTTGTGACCGTGTTCGACGAACCGACTCCGCGCGAAATTATCTCCGCGCTATTGCCCGACATTCTGGTCAAAGGCGGCGACTGGGGAATTGATTCCATCATTGGCCGCGAAGAAGTCGAGGCGGCGGGCGGCAAAGTCATGAGTCTGGCGTTTGTTGACGGCTGTTCAACGTCAGATGTGATTGACCGGATCGCTCAGCGTTACGCAAAGCAGTAAGGAAAGCTTCCGTGTTTCAACAGAATAAAACTTTTCAGCGATTGCTTGCCGACATCAGCGCGGGACGACGAGTCGTGTCCATTGCCGGATTGGGCAGCGGTGCCAAGGCGTTGATTTTGGCAGCACTGCAACGCGCAACCGGCAAAAGACTGGCTGTTGTCAGTTTGCGCAATCGCGACCTGGAAGAGATGGAACGCGACCTGCGGTTTTTCTACTGCCAACTGAACAAACGCGAGGAATGCGAAAACGAAATTTTCACGCTTCCGGCTTCTGAAAGCGATCCTTATAGCGGCACATCTCCGCACGCGGAAATTCTGGAACGCCGTGCCCTGGCGTTGTGGCGATTGACCGCCGGGATGGGCGACATCGTGCTGCTCAGCGCGCGTTCGTTGATGCGTCGTTTTGTCGCCGTTGACGAAATTAAACAAGCCGTCGTCGCCCTGAAAGTCGGGGAAGAATTGCCGCTGGATTATTTGATCGAGCATCTGTCAGCGGTCGGCTATGTGCGGTCTGATCCAGTGGGCGGCATTGGCGAGTTTTCTTCGCGCGGAGGCATCCTGGATTTTTACTCGCCCAGCGCCAGTTTAGATAAAGAAGAAGGCGTGCCGTACCCGATGCGCGTCGAATTTTTTGGCGATGAAATTGATTCGATTCGCGAATTTGACCCAGAAACGCAGCGATCGCTACGCGAAGTCAAAGAAGCCTTGATTGCTCCGATGCGTGACGAACGTGCCAGTCGCGAGGATTTTCGCCGCTGGGCGAACCTGGCGAAAGAACATTGGAAAGACGACCGTTACGAACGAGCGCTGCGCGATCGGCTGGTGTTCGCTGACGAAGGAGAACCGTTTCAGGGTTGGGAATATCTGATGCCGCTGGCGTCGCCGTTGACAGCAACGATCTTTGACTACTTGCAAAACACCGTTCTGATCATTGACGAACCATCGGAACTGGAAAAACAAATTCGCACGACGATTGAAGAATTACAGGCTGGATTTGATCGCGCCGAATCCATTGACGAGTTGGCGCTGGCTCCAGAAAAACTGTTTCTAACGCCCGACGAATTGCGAAGTCGCATTGAAAAAGCTCAGCGTGTCGAGTTGCGATTGCTGGGAGGCGCGGCACTGGAATTTCAGGAAGAGCTGAGCACGGAGATCATCACGAGCGGAACGGGACCGGAAACGGTAGCGACCGGGTCATCAGCGTTTGCGGCATTTCAACACCGTGAGCAATCCGCCCCGCTATTTCTGTTCCCGCCAGAACCCGAAACGACAGAAGTCGAAATCATCTCGCGCGCGGTTCGCCGCTGGCACGGTCACGTAGCCGACTTGGCGCGCGACTTGAAGCAACAATCACTTGTCGGCAACCACACAGCGTTTGTGCTGCCCAGCTCAGGCGTAGCCGACCGTATCCGCAAACTGCTGAGCGAATATGAAGTTCCCGGCGTAGAAATTGCCAACTTCGGATTGTGGGTTGCGGACTCATTCCCTGCAAACACTGACATCTCCGCCAAGACATCTGACCAATCCGCAATCCGCAGTTCGCAATCCGCAATCACGCTAATCGTCGGAGACATTTCCGTTGGCTTTACGTTGCCGACTGCCAACCTAAGCGTTTACACCGAAGCCGATATTTTTGACGAAGCCGCTCACGCCGGACAGCCGATCAAAACATCCAAGAAGAAACGTTCGCAATCCGCCGCGTTCATTTCCGACTTCCGCGATCTAAAAATTGGCGATTACGTCGTTCATATTGACCACGGCATCGGCCAATTTCAGGGTTTGATCCAGATTGATACCAGCGGCGAAGAAACCGCGGCTGAAGTTTATGCGCGAATGATCGGCGAAGCGCAGAGGTCCGAAAAACCAAAGCGCGAGTTCATGTTGCTGACGTACGCTGATGGCGCGCGGCTTTACGTTCCAGTCGAACGGCTTGATCTGGTGCAGAAATTTTCCAGCGGAGAAATGAGTTCGCCTTCGCTGGATAAACTCGGTGGCATTGCTTGGGCTAAAACCAAAGCCAAAGCCAAACGCGCCATGCGCGACATGGCCGAAGAGTTGTTGAAGCTTTACGCTCAGCGAAAACTCGTTACCGGGTATGCCTTCAGCGGAGACACGCCGTGGCAACAGGAGTTTGAAGCGTCGTTCCCTTACGAACTGACCGTTGATCAGGCCAAAGCCATCGAAGACGCCAAACGCGATATGGAACAGCCAACGCCTATGGATCGCTTGCTGTGCGGTGACGTGGGTTACGGCAAAACTGAAGTCGCCATGCGCGCCGCGTTCAAAGCCGTCATGGAAGGCAAACAAGTCGCTGTGCTGACTCCGACGACGGTACTGGCCTATCAGCACTTTTCAAACTTCCGTTCGCGCTTTGCGGCGTTTCCGGCGCGCATCGAATTGCTGTCGCGATTCCGTTCGCCCAAAGAACAGAAAGAAGTCGTCGCCGCCATCGAAGCCGGAAAGGTGGACATCGTCGTCGGCACCCACCGCATTCTGTCTCGCGATTTGAACTTCAAGGATTTGGGCCTGGTCGTCGTTGACGAAGAGCAACGCTTTGGAGTCGCGCACAAAGAGCGGCTGAAGCATCTGAAAAAGCGCGTGGATGTTTTGACGATGAGCGCCACGCCGATTCCGCGAACGCTGAACATGTCGCTGCTTGGCGTGCGCGATATGTCGTTGATTGAAACTCCGCCGCGAGACCGGCTGGCCATTCAAACCAATGTCGTGCCGTTCAACGAACAGATCGTTCGCAGCGCCATCGAACAGGAATTGCAGCGCCAGGGCCAGGTCTTTTTTGTCCACAACCGAGTCGAATCCATTCACGAAATCGCCGCGCTGTTGCAACGCTTTGTACCGCAGGCGCGCTTCATCGTCGCTCACGGCCAAATGGGCGAAAAAGAGATGGAACAGGCTGTGCTGGATTTTGTGGATTACAAATACGACGTGCTGGTAGCGACCACGATCATTGAAAACGGCATAGACATTGCGCGAGCCAACACCATCATCATCAATCGCGCGGACAATTACGGTCTTTCTCAGTTGTATCAATTGCGTGGCCGAGTCGGGCGTTCCAACCGTCGAGCTTACGCTTACTTGCTGATTCCTTCCGAACGCGAACTGACGCCGATTGCTCGAAAACGACTGGCCGCCATACGAGAATTTTCGGACTTGGGTGCAGGCTTCCGCATCGCCGCGCTCGACCTGGAACTGCGTGGCGCAGGCAATCTGCTCGGCGGTCAACAATCCGGTCACATTGACGCCATCGGCTTTGATTTGTACACGACAATGCTGGAACGCACCGTGCAGGAACTACGCGGCGAAGACATCGAAGAAGACATCAGCACTCAGCTAAATCTGAACGTGGACGTGCGCATCCCGGACGAATACATTTTCGATATGAGCCATCGTCTGCGAACCTACAAACGCATCGCATCGGCTCACGACGACGAAGAACTCGCCCGTGTCCACGAAGAAATCTCCGATCGTTACGGACGCATGCCTGAATCGGTCGAGAACCTGTTTGAATTCGCCACGATTCGCCGCGCGGCTCAGTCCCTGGGCATTCTTTCGATTGACCGAGTTAAAGAGAGCGTTTCAATTAAGCTCAGCGAAAAGGCGAAAATTGATCCTGAAAAACTGATGTCGTTGTTGGAAGAAAACAAAGCCGCCAGCTTTTCGCCGACCGGCGTGTTGAAAGTGAAACTGGGGGCGGATGAGGTAAACGACAAACTCGTGTTCGCTGAATTGAAATCTCTGCTGGCAAGGTTGCAAGCTGACTAACCCAAACAGCAAAGAGCCCGACATCGTTTCAACCTATGTCGGGCTCTTTGCTGAAAAGTAATCAGGCTGAGTTTTCTTACTGTTCCACCGATTTCAATTTGGTAATCGCCATCAGCGCCGAATTGGGCGCTTCGCCCAGCAGCAAATGCATCGTGTTGTTAGACAACACCTGCTTTTCGTCAGCCATTCGTTTTGAAAGAACCCATTTGACCATCACAGCGTCCGCTCGCGGATCGGCGGGAACCAGTACGCTGACCGTCGTTGGCGAACTCAACTCACCGTTTTCGTCCGCAGTGATGGATGTTCTGGTCGGATGACCAACGGCTTGAGAATCTACAGGCTTTCCGTCGGCATCGCGAAGGATAACCATCGGCTGGATTTCCAGCATCAACTCATTGCCGAGCTTGCTGTCATTAATTTTGTTGATTAACGCGAAATCTAACTGCGCGCGGCCGTCGTCAATCCGTTGAGAAATCACCGCCATCGCCAAATGCTCGGACAGTTCGCCCTTGGTGGCCAGCTCCTTTTGCTTCCAATCTTCGTAAACCGTCATCAAGCCCGGACGCGCCGCATCCCTTTCCACCTGAGCAAGCGCTGTTGCCGAAGCAAAAACCAAAACTGCCAAAGCCATCAACAAATTCTTTTTAGCCATCGAGGTTTTCTCCCTGAATTGAATGAATCAGAATGTCTGCCACGGTCAGCATCATATGCTCAGCCAATAAACCGAGCAAATAAGGACAAACTTTTGCCGCGCAAACGTGGCTTCTTGCAGCCCAACAGCACGCGTCGTACAATTCGCCATTGTTTTAGGTGCTGAAAATTACTCCCCAACATCTGCTTTTATGCGTATAAAAATTTTTGTCCTTGCCGCGTTGTTGTGTTGCGGCTGGCTGGTTGGTTGTCGCGGTTCATCTTCCCGTTCGAATGCCGGTGACGACAAATCGCCGGTCATTGTCGAAATCAACGGTTCCGAAGAGCACTTGCTGGCGTTCGAGCGATTCGTCAAATCCCGGCTTTCCGACTTTGAAGAGCAAGGCGCTTCCGACCCGGCATCCAATGACAAACGGCGAAGCCAGTTGCTGGATGAATTCATCCAGCGGCAATTGATCGTGCAAAAAGCAGCGGAAAAAAACATCGAGCCAACGGACGACGAAATTCGCAATGCGCTGGAAAGCCAACATAAACAAACCAGCGCGGCCAATACTAACAGCGACGGCAAAAACGCCAGCGGTGAAGCTGCACAGCAAAACCAGGCAACACTTCAAGGTTCGGAACGCCGACTGGAAATTTACAATGACTTGCTGACGCTGAAGTTTTACAAAACCGAAGTTCTGCAAAACGTGCAGGTCACTCCCCAGGAAATCGAAAAGTTTTACAATGAAAACAGCGCCGTGTATCAAGGCAAGAACGGCTTTTACGTGCGCGAAATTCGTGTCGACAGCGACGCCGATGCTCAAAAAGTCTATCGTCAGGCGCTGTCCAAACCAGGAGATTTTGCCGTTCTGGCCAAAGAACATTCCGAAGCACCAACGGCGGCCAATGGCGGACTGATTTATTACGAAGCCCAGATGTTGCCGCCGGTTTTGGAACAGGCAATCACTCCGCTAAAAGTCGGTTCGATCAGCCGGGTGATCAAATCCAATTACGGGTTTCATATTTTCAAACTGGAACAGCGCGGCGAACCACAACCGTTGGACAAAGTTCGCAAAGAGATCGAAGACAAATTGCTGAGCCAAAAAAATCAGGCTCTGATTGAGGAATTTAACAAGCGCTCTCTGACTGGAGCAAAGATCAAAGTCTTCCGCGAGCGGCTGGGATTTAACTACACCGGCAACTTGAATCCATAATCAGGGCTTGTAGACCCTGAAATCTTCAGCGCGCAAGTTGGGATTTCTGCCAGCGTTCAAGTGAGGGCGAAAATCCGTACACGAAGATCAATAAATCAGAGAGATGAAACCATTACCGCATCCCTCGCGGAAGCGTGACAAGGAGAGTTTTTATGAAGTTGGTAACTAGAGTTTTAATGCTGGGCATTTTGATAGCCTGTGTTGCCTCGGCTTACGCACAAAGCAGTGACGCTCCACCGGTTGACGAAGTCATTGCGCGCGTCAATACAGGCGTCATTATGCGTTCGACTTTTGAAGCAGCACAGAAAGAACAGCTTGAACAGTTGAAAAATTCGGGACTGAAAGGCGAGGAGCTGGAAAAGAAATTCAACGAGCTTAAACCCAAGATTCTGGACGAATTGATTCATACGCAATTGCTGGCGCAACGAGCCAAAGACCTTTCGATCAACGTCGAACCACAGGTTAACCAGCAATTTTTGCGAATGATGAAGGAAAATAATTGCGAGTCGAAAGAATGTTTGTCTCAGAAAATGCGCGAAGCCGGTTACGACATTGAAGAAGTAACCAAGCTGTTGACCGAAAATTTTTCGCGTGAAGCCGTGCTGTGGAATGAAGTTCAGATGAAGATTTATCGCAACCTGACCGAAAAGGAAAAGCGTGAAGCCTACGAAAAGAACAAAGAATTCCTGACGGTTCCCGGTGAAGTTGCGCTAAGCCAGATTTTCATCGCACTGGGCAAAGATCCGAACCAATCATTGCTCAAAGCCAAGGAAATTGTGACGCAGGCTCGCGGCGGTTCCGCAGACTTCGTCGCTTTGGGCGAACGGTTTTCCGAAGACGAGATTTGCAAAAAGCAAAAATGCAAACTCGGCCCGGCGATTAAAATTTCCGACCTGGCGCCAAATATTAAAGCCGCCGTCGAAAATGCCGCCGTCGGAGCCATCACGGATCCGATCAAATTGGACAACGGTTATTACATTTTCAAAATTGACGAGCGCAAAGAACCAAAGCTGATGCCGTTTGAAGACGAAGGCGTGCAACAACGACTCGGCCAGTATTTGGTCAGCCAGCAGGCAGAACAGCAAATTGATGCATATCTGGGCCGGTTGCGTGACGATGCGTTCATCGAAGTGGACCCGCGCTTCCAATTTGAAGGCAGTAAAGCGAGATCGGCTCAAATCAAACGAGTTGCCTATTCCGAAGAAAACGAAAAGACCAGAAAGAAACGGGATAAGGAAGAAAAGAAAAAGGCTGAAGAAGCAAAGAAAGCAGCCGCTGCAAAAGAAACTGTAAAGGAAACCCCCAAGCCCTGAGCCAATGCGGCTATTGGAATTCAGGATTTGGGATTCGATTCAGCTAGCCTGAATCCCCAATCCTGTTTTCTGCCGCCAGGTGTTTTATGGAAAAAATCTTCGTCCGTGATTTCACTCCCAATCAGAACATCAGCACCACTTTTCTGGTTAAATCCAAAGAATTGCGCCCGAAAAAAACCGGCGGTCAGTTTGCAATGATCACCTTCGCCGACCGCACAGGCGATATTTCCGGTCAGTGGTGGGACAATTTTGAGGACACAATCGAGACTTTCGACAAAGACGACATCGTATTCGTCCGGGGATTGGTGAATGTGTACCGCAATCACCTGCAAATTCAGATTCATAAGATGCGCCCTTGCCAGCCGCATGAAATTGACCTGACGCATTATTTCCCAACCACGAAATTCGACGTTGAAGAGATGTTCGCGGAACTGATGGGCATCGTCCGTGAATTCCAAAATCCTCATTTGCGACAATTGCTGGAAAATATTTTTGCCGACGAAGAAACTGTGCGAAAGTTCAAGCGCGCTCCGGCGGCCAAAACCATGCACCATCCTTACCTGGGAGGGCTGCTGGAACATTCTTTATCGTTGGTCAATTTGTGCCGCAAAGTTGGCGGGCATTATCCGGGAATTGATATTGACCTGTTGCAAACCGGAGCTGTCTTGCACGATTTCGGCAAAATTGATGAACTGTCTTACGAACGCGCCTTCGGTTACACAAACGAAGGCCAGATGATTGGCCATCTGGTGATGGAAACGATCATGGTTCATGACCACATTCAACGAATCGAAGGTTTCCCGGACGAGCTGCGCCGCCATTTGTTGCACCTGTTATTGACGCATCACGGCAAGTTGGAATATGGATCGCCCAAGCTACCTTCGACGCCGGAAGCGTTGATGTTGTCTTACCTGGACGATCTGGATTCCAAAGTCGAAGCGATGCAACGACTGATCGCCGAACCGCACTCGACCGGCGATTGGTCTCGCATTTCGCCCATGTTCGAGCGACCGATTTACCGCGTCCGTACAAACGAAACTCCGTCACCCGAAACAACATCGGAAGTTCAACTGGCACAAGCTGCCGTGGCCTCAACACAACCCGAAAAGAAAGAGGCTTCGGCCAAAAAACCAAACGTCCGTCCCAACAGTTTCAACACTCCGTTTCAAGCACTCGCGGATTTGGTGAAACCCGAACAGGCGTAACCGGGCTGGAAATACTTGATCCCAAGGCTGGCTTTGTGCCAACTTCTTCCGCACAGAAATATTCAAATTTATAAGCAATTATCAGGAGGCGAAATCAACCCATGATTTCAGGAATTCTTTTGGCTGCCGGAGAATCAAAACGAATGCAGCCTGCGTTCAAACCGCTGCTCAAATGGGGCAAGCGAACCGTGGTGGGCGAATGCGTGCATCAGTTGCGCAATTCCGGTCTGGCGGACATCTTCGTGGTGCTCGGCTACAGAGAAGCCGACATCCGCGCTGGATTGGCCGGAACCGGAGTCCAATTTGTCGTCAATGAAGAGTATCAAAAAGGCATGCTGACTTCGGTCAAAACCGGTCTGGCAATGCTTGGCCCGAACACGGACGCTGTCATGATCGCGCTGGTGGATCAGCCAATGATCAAATCCGATTTGGTCAATAAATTGATCGAAGCGTATGGCGATGGCAGCAAAGGCATCATCATTCCAACGTACAAAGGTAAACACGGCCACCCGATCCTCATCAGTGCCAGTTTCGTGGAAGAGATTATGCAACTTGATGAAACCAACCCCGAAGGACTCAGAGCCTTTATCAACGCTCACAAAGATGAGTGGTTGGAAGTGCCTGTTGAAGCCTCAGGCGTGGTCGAAGATATGGATACGTCGGAAGATTACGCTCGGTTGAGCAAACAGGCCGAGCCGCTGTACGAATACCACAAATGGCATCCGTAAAAAATCAGCGGCTTCAGCCTGTTTTGCGAGTTGAGGGACTAGACCGGCTTTTTTATGAAAAGCGGGAAAACGTTTTGGAAAATGTAGTCTTTGATTTCCCGATCCAGCCGACGAGTGTCTTGCGCTGAATCTTTTTCCGTCGCCGTGGCTTGCGTGTTGAATGCAATGACGTAAGCCATTCGTGTGTCCGGGCGAAGATAGAAGTGTGAAATGAATCCGTTTTGGCTGCCACTGTGGCCGATGAAGTGCTGATTGAAATTATCTTCAATAAAGAAACTCAACCCCATCGCGTCCTTTCGGTTCTGGCCTTGGGGTTCGACAATTTCTGTCGAAGCAATCGAAATCTGCGGCTGGAACATTTCTTCCAGCGAAGCCCGCTTCAGCACCAAGTCATACGTCGCCTGACGCCGTATGTCTCCCATCAGAAAGCCGATGTACTTAACCATATCCGGCAACGGAGCGTTTAACCCTCCGTTGGAAACCGTGATGCCCGTATCCACGTCAAAGCGCGCTGGAGTCAGTTTGCCTTCCTTCAGCCAATAACTGGCCGAGCGGTTTTTCAGCAAATAATTCGGCGTCGTGTCGAAATAGCTGCGATACATTTCCAGCGGCTTGAAGATATTCTTGTCAATGTACACTTCAAAACTGTCACCGGAGAGCTGTTCAATCACTCGGCCAAGAAAGATGATTCCCAGGTTGGAGTAGCTGAATTTGCTGCCGGGCTTAAACAGGATTTCAGTGTACGGCATCATCGCCACCAACTGGGACCATTCCGCGGGTTCGTGCGGCTGCCAATCTTTGTCTCCGCCCCAGGGCCACGTCGCTGCGCGAAACCCCGCCGAATGCGTCATCAAATGTTTGATCGTAATGTCGCTCATCTGTCCGAATGGGTTATGAACGGTTTTCAATTCCGGGACATATTTGACGATCGGATCATCCAGCTTCAGTAATCCGCGATCTCGCAATTGCATGATGGCAATTGCCGTGAAGGTTTTTGTGATCGAAGCCCAGTGGTAAATCGTGTTTTCATCCACGGGTTGTTGTTTTTCCTGGTTGGCAAGTCCGAAAAATTCCTGCGCAATCACCTGACCGTCCTGAATCAGCATGAAACTGCTGCCGACGATCCCATTCTTTCGGTTTCCCTGCTCGTAGAAAGTTTTGAATTCGCGCCGCACCTGCGCAAAGTTTCTGGGCGTCTGGCTTTGAATCACGGTTGAAGACATCAATAAAACAACAAGTAACGAGACTGCCATGCGCGCAACTGCGCTCGGCTTCATGTTCATGTGTGTAACCTCGAATAAGTTGGAATGAGTGCTTTTTCCGATTGCTGGCTCGGAAACGGTGGCTATTCTCACATTCAACTGCTTGGCTGACAACTGCTGACAAATTCCCAAATCACTTCTGCGGAATCGCCAAATCCACAATCAGCGGCAGATGATCGGAACCAATGTCGTTGCCCGTCCGCACGTTTGCGACCTGGATGCTGTGACTAACCAGGCATTGATCAATGGGAATTCCCAGCGGCGGCAGAAACGTCGGCCAGGAAGGGACAACTCCAAATCCTTCCCGAACATTCTTCAAGCCTATCTTGTTGACAAGGCGTTTGTAATACGGCGACCACATTGTTGTGTTCAAATCGCCGATGAGGATTTTCGGCTCCGACATCGAATTCAGGAAGCTGGCCGTTTGCTCGAAAATCTCGGTTCGGTGATCGAAATTTACCTTTCCGCCGGGCGGGGGTGTATGAACCGAAACGATTGAAACCAAGTTGCCACCGACATTCAGTTGAACAAGGATTGCCGGACCGTTGTAATCCGCCAGCGGCGCAAGCTCCGCGCGAACAAATGGAAGGCGGCTGAATGCCGCGATTCCACCGGCGTCGCCAGTGGGATAAAGCTTCGATTCCGAAAATTCGCCTCCCAGGGCTTCAAGCTCTTTCGCCCAACGCGGCGTGACTTCCTGAAAAAAAGCCAGATCGGGATGTTCGCGTCTGACCAGCGCAATCACATCAGCGTATTGATCGTTTTCCCACAGAACATTCGACAGTAATAGCCGCAACCTTGGTCCGCTATTGCCAGCCTGCGCGGAATTTGAGGGCCAATACCAAGGCAAAACGAATGTGGCGTTAATCGCTAAACAAATGACCGCCACGCCCGCCCAACGCCATCGTTTCAGCAGCGCAAACAAGAACAGGAAACCAGCCGAAAGCGCCATGTACTGAAGCCTGAAGTGTGTCGTCAGTTCGAACCACCAATACAAGTCACCTAGAAATGCCGCCAAAGTCAAAATCGGAACATACAAAAATGCGGCTTGGGGAAGCTTCAGGAAAAGCGAGCGGGTTAAATCGCCGAAGGCCGAAGAAAGAGCTTTCTGTTTCATGCCGGTTTCTTACCGCCAAATCGAGAGCCTAATTTACGTTGCACCAACTGGGTAAGTTGATCCAATTCGCTGACCTTGAAGACGCGCGCAGCCAGATAAAACACTCCAATGCCGATCGCAATCGAACCGCCAACATCCAACAGCCTAACCATTAGGCTGAGATTGCCGAGAGTGGCTTCAATCTGTTTGCTGACCAGCCAACAAACGGCTCCCATGACCGTCGCCGCAGCCATCACTTTGATAAAGGTCGAGAGCAATCTGCCGCCTTCGATTCTGCCAACTTTGCGCCGCAGAAAAACAAACAGTAGTGCAAAATTGACGATGGAAACCACGGAAATCGAGAGCGCCAATCCCCGATGCCCCATTCCGAAATAATCCACCGTGGATTTGGCGACGGCATAATTCGTGACGATGGAAAACAGGCTGGCCATCATCGGCACACGAGTGTCTTTCAGCGCATAAAACGCCGGAGCCAACACTCGCACAGCCGAATAAGCCGTCAATCCGACAGCGTTATACGCCAACGCGATTCCGGTTTGCGCTGTGTCGTAATCCGTAAAACGGCCTCCGTGCTGGTAAATCAACGCGATAATCGGTTTGTTCAACACGATCAACCCGACTGCCGAAGGAATCGTCAGCAGAAACGTCAGCCGCAACGCCTGAGCAATCGTCCGGCGAAACTCTTCCAGATTGTCCGCCGCTGCCGCGCGCGAAGCCGCAGGCAATGTCGCCGTCGAAATCGCCACGCCAAACATGCCGATCGGCAGGTAAATCAATCTGAAAGCAAATTGCAGCCACGACACTCGGCCTTCGCCCAAACTGGTGGCAAACGTGGTGTTAATAACCAGATTCACTTGCAACGCCGCTGAGCCAATCAGCGCCGGAGCCATCATCCGCATCACCTGGCGCACGCCTTCATCGCGAAAACTCAGAATCGGTTCCCAGCGAAACCCGACCGAACGAAGACTGGGAACCTGAATCAACCATTGCATCATTCCGCCAACCAAAGTGCCAATGGCCATTCCCGTGATTGCCGAAGCGGCTCCCAGGTCGTCACGCGAAAGTTTTTGGTGGTAAAACAACGCCTTGGCGCCATTGGCGATGTATTCCGGCGCAAACAGATAAGCGAAAAACAGTCCGCCGATGATCGCTCCCACGTTGAACATCGTCGAAGCTGACGCCGGAACGCCGTAACGGTCTTTGGTATTCAAAATCCCCATCGCCACCGCTGCCAGCGACACCATTACCAAAAACGGAAACAAGATCCGCGTCAGCTTAATGGTCAATAGATAAGCGAATTGCACCTGATCCGGATTGGCCGGTTGTCTGGCGGATTCAACCATCAAATCCACAATCTGCGGAGCGAAGACAATGCCGCCAATCACAATCACGGATAACACCAGCACCAATCCGTTGCTGACCAGATTGGCCAAACGCCAAGCTTCGCGTTCGCCTTTTTGAGTCAGCGTTCGGGAAAAGGTGGAAACAAAGGCGGCTGACAGCGCGCCTTCAGCAAACAAGTCGCGAAGCAAATTAGGGATTCGGAACGCAATATTAAACGCGTCGTTGGCAATGCCTGGGCCGAAGAACGCAGCAAACACCTGTTCGCGCACCAAACCTAGAATGCGGCTGCCCATCACCGCGATGCTGACGATACCAGCGGAGCGGGCAATGCTTTTTGATCTTGGATTTTGAGTTGCAGAATGCGGAGCTTCCGGCAGCGGGTTTGCGGATACAGGCAATTCGTCTGGTGCGGAGTGGTTCATTATTCAACTTCGCCTATTTTCATTTGTGGGCGGTGGCAAAACGCAAGTGAAGAGTGTTGAGTAAGGCGTTTAGACTTAATGACGGGTTCAGAGGCAAATTCAACGACGGTGATTGAAATGATCCAGAATTTGTTGGCGAGAAAGTCCCAATAGACAAACCATTGGCTTCAGCCACGTTACTAAGCGCAAGCAAGAACGATTGCTCGTCGCCTTCTTCCAACGCAGCATTCAAGTACTCGGCGGCCTCTTCTGGTTCACGCAAAGAAGCCAACAGTGATTCCTGATAACTCTTACTTGCTTTCATCACTTTCTCCTTGCCTGGATTTGTAATCCGCCCAGAACTTTTCGGCATTTCTGATGTCAGATGTTTGCGAGCTTTTGTCACCACCGCACAGCAAAACTACCATCACTTCGCCTTGCTGGCCAAAATAGACCCTGTAACCGGGGCCATAGTCAATTCTTAACTCAAAAATTCCCGATCCAAGAGATTTGTAATCACCCAAATTCCCCAAACTCACCCGGTCAAGCCTGACTCTGATTTTGGCACGGGCTTTTGCATTTTTCAGCCTCGTCAACCATTCCTCAAATGGACAACTTCCCTCAGTTGTCACATACAATTCAATTTTTCTGGGATGTGCGTCAGCCATTTGAATTTTAAGTGAAGGCTTGTTTCGCGACAACCACGATGCCTGAACAACTGCGTTCTCAGAATTGTCATTGATTGGCTTGAACCAGCAACAGCATGACCCCTTTTTGAGTATGGAGCCGGTTTTCGGCTTCGTCGTAAACGATGGAAATTTTGCTGTCTATCACATCGGCGTCAACTTCATCGCCACGGTGAGCAGGCAAACAATGCATGAAAAATGCACCTTTGGCGGCGGCATTCATCAGCTTTTTGGTCACACGGAACGCGGAAAAGATTTCGCGGCGACGTTCAGTCTCGGCCTCAAACCCCATCGAAGCCCAAACGTCTGTGTACACCGCCTGAGCACCTTCGACTGCTTCAAATGGATCGTTGAAAACTTTGATCTTTGCCCCAGTCTTTTTCGCTTCCTTGCGCGCCGCTTTCAGCACATCCTTTTCCGGCTCGTAGCCTTTCGGGCAACCGATGCTGATGTGCGCGCCAAGTTTCGCCGCTCCGAAAATCAACGAATGAGCAGTATTGTTTCCGTCTCCGACGTAAGCAATGTGAAAGCCTTTCAAGTCCGGCCCGACTTTTTCAGTCAACGTGAAGTAATCGGTCAACCCCTGACACGGATGCGAAAATTCCGACAGGCCGTTGATCACCGGCACCGAAGCATGTTCCGCCAGTTCGATCACGCTTTCATGGCTGTACGTTCGCGCGACGATTACATCCACCCACCGTTCCAGATTCAGCGCCATATCTTTGACTGATTCGCGTTCGCCTAAACGGACTCCCTGATGATCCAGGTACACGCACGAAGCGCCCATCTGCGTCGCGCCCAGGTCAAATGTCACCCTCGTGCGTAAACTGGGCTTTTCAAAAATCAGCGCGACGCTGCAACCGGCTAGTGCCTGGCTGTATTCGCGCGGGTTGGCTTTCAAATCAGCGGTGGTGGTGAAAATCTGCCGAATTTCTTTTGTCGTCAGATCATGAATTGAGATCAGGTCTTTCAGTGCCAACGGTTTCTCCTTTAGAAACAGGAAGTAAAAACAAGGCGCGCATTATAGGGAGCAGCCCACAGCGTAGCAATGCAGCGTTTTCGCCAGCAGAATCGCAAACCGAAAACTGCCTTTACTTTGTTCGGCCATCTCAAATAGTCTTTGGCTGCTTTCAAACAATCTGCAACCAGCAATCAAATTTTAAGGAGCAACAATGAAGGCTTACGAACTTCAGCAATTTGGCACAGACGGTTTGGTGCTTGTCGAAAAACCCGACCCTCAAGCTCTCGCACGGCAAGTCATTGTCAAAGTACATGCCGTTTCGTTGAATTACCGCGACTTGATGGTCACGAAAGGCACCTACAACCCTCGGCTAAAATTGCCGATGATTCCCTTTTCCGATGGCGCGGGTGAAATCGTTGCGGTCGGCACCGAAGTCAAAAACTTCAAAGTCGGTGACCGCGTCATCGGCACGTTCTTCCAAAACTGGACCAGCGGCGATCCCAACGAAGCCAAAGCACGCACAGCCAAAGGCGGCGGCGATCAACCGGGCATGCTGGCCGAGTTAGTCGCGCTGGAAGAAACCGGCGTTATCGCCTTGCCTTCTCATCTGAGTTATGAAGAAGCCGCGACGCTCCCCTGCGCCGGATTGACTGCCTGGAACGCCGTCGTAGACAAAGGCCAAATCAAAGCCGGAGACACCGTGCTGGTGCAAGGCACAGGCGGTGTTTCGATCTTTGCGGCGCAGTTCGCCCAAATGCACGGAGCGCGCGTGATTGCGACTTCCTCCAGCGACGAAAAGCTGGCTCGGCTGGCCGCAATGGGCATCCCCGATGGCATCAATTACAAAACCAATCCCGACTGGGACAAGGCCGCCAAAGAATTAAATGGCGGCGCTGGAATAGATCACATCGTCGAAGTTGGCGGCGCGGGCACACTGGAACGTTCGTTGAAAGCCGTGCGCATCGGCGGAATGATTTCGGTCATCGGCGCATTGGCCGCGGGCAGCGGCATCAATCCGGTGTTGGTGTTGATGAAAAGCATTCGTTTGCAAGGCATCTTTGTCGGACACCGCGAAATGTTTGAACAGATGAATCGCGCCATCAGTCATCATCAAATGAAACCGGTGATTGACCGCATGTTCAATTTCGATCAGGTCAATGAAGCATTGCAATTGATGGAAAGCGGCGGCCATTTCGGCAAAATCGTCGTCAAATTTTAGGAAACCTAATCCATCCACGAAGTCACACGAAGAAACACGAAGACTGTCAGAGCAACTTCGTGTGGCTTCGTGGATAACGAAAAGAGGATGAAATGGAACAACGCAAACTCGGAACGCAAGGATTGACCGTGTCCGCACTCGGACTCGGCTGCATGCAAATGAGCGGCACATATGGCAGCGCCGACGCGGATGAAGGCATCCGAACTATTCACGAAGCGCTCGATCTGGGCATTAACTTTTTTGACACAGCCGAAATTTACGGCCCATTTGAAAATGAAAAGCTGGTTGGTCGCGCGCTCAAAGGCAAACGCGACCAAGCCATCATCGCCACCAAGTTCGGCTTTGCCATCAAAGACGGTCGTCCCGTTGGAACAGATAGCCGCCCGGAACACGTCAAGGAAGTTTGCGACGCTTCACTGCAACGACTTGGCGTAGATCACATTGACCTGTTTTATCAACATCGCGTGGACAAAAACGTGCCGATCGAAGACACCGTGGGCGCGCTGGCCGATTTGGTTCAAGCGGGCAAGGTTCGGTACATCGGCCTATCCGAAGCGGGCGCCCAAAACATCCGCCGCGCCCACGCCGTGCATCCGGTTTCGGCGCTGCAATCGGAATATTCTCTGTGGGAACGCAACATCGAAGCCGAAGTCTTGCCGACCATTCGCGAACTCGGCATCGGGCTGGTTCCGTATAGCCCCCTCGGTCGCGGCTTCCTCACGGGCACAGCCAATCGCGCCGAAGATTTGCCCGACGGCGATTGGCGCAAAGTGAATGTCCCGCGATTCCAGGGAGAAAATTTCGACCGCAACATGCGGTTGGCGGAAGCGGTAAAGGAGATGGCCACGCGCAAAGGCTGCACTCCTGCGCAACTCGCTCTGGCCTGGTTGCTGCATTTGGGCAAAGACATCGTGCCCATCCCTGGCACCAAACGACTGGCGTACATGCGCGAAAATACGGCGTCAGTAAACGTTTCTCTGTCGGCAGAAGATATGAAATGGCTGGACGACAACTTTCCCGCAGGCGCGGCGGTCGGCGACCGCTATTACACCGTCGGCATGAGCTTACTGGACATCTAAGCCGTTGAGTTTCCGCGAAGCCTTTGGAGTGCTGCGGCTCTGGCGCAGCTTTGGTAATCCCTTCTGACGGCACACAACCAAGGCAACTACGAAAACTGTGACAGGGCCGTAGCACTCCTCAAAGATAGGTAATCAGGATGAGCGAAAAACAAACCGTTACGATCACCGTAAATGATCAGCAGCACTCAATTAGCGTGTCACCACAAACCAATCTGATGGACGTGTTGCGGGATGAATTGCACCTGACCGGCACGAAAGACGGATGTGGCACCGGTCATTGCGGCAGTTGCATGGTCATCCGCGATGGTGAGGCGGTGCGTTCCTGTTTGGTTCCAATGAAAAAGGCCGACGGCGCCAATGTCCGCACCATTGAAGGTGTAGCCAACAGCGAGCTTCATCCTGTTCAACAAGCATACATTGACCAAGGCGCAACGCAGTGCGGTTTTTGCACGCCAGGCTTTGTGATGGCGACGATTGCCCTGCTCGAAAAAAATCCGAATCCGACGCTCGACGAAATTTACGACGGCCACAAATGGAATATCTGCCGCTGCACCGGCCACAACGCCATCATCCGCGCCGTGCAACAAGCCGCCGGTCAGGAAGTCCCCTCGCTGCCCGCAGTCAAACAACCGCTCAAGGCAATCAGTCAACCGTTGCCGCGCCCGGACGCTGTCGAGAAAGTCACCGGCAAAGGCATTTACGCCGACGATTTGTATGTTGATGGAATGCTGCACGCTCGCGCCTTACGTAGCTCACAACCGCATGCGCGTTTGCTAAACGTAGACATCAGCAAAGCCAAAGCCTTGCCCGGTGTTGTTGCCGTGTTGACCGCTGAAGACATTCCCGGTCGCAAAGATTGCGGCGTTCACGAAGTGGATTGGCCCGTGCTGTGTTACGACAAAGTGCGTTATGTCGGCGATTCGATTGCGCTGGTCGTTGCCGAAAGCGAAGCCATTGCCGCCGAAGCGTTAAAGCTGATTGAAGTCGAATACGAACCGCTGCCCGTCGTCATCGGGCCGAAAGAAGCCGCGCTGCCGGACGCGCCGATTCTGCACGCGCAGGTTCCGCATCACGATCCCAAAGAACACGGCAACTGCCTGAAACATTACCACCTGGAAAACGGCGACATCGGCAAAGGCTTTGCTGAAGCCGATGTCATCATCGAACGTGAATACAGCACGCAAACCGTCGAACACGCCTTCATCGAACCCGAAGCCGGACTGGCGGTGCCCGATCCGACCGGAAGAATCACGGTGTATTGCGGTGGGCAAATCCCTTTTGGCGACCGCGCCCAAATCGCCGCGAGTTTGAATCTGCCCGAAGATCAAATCCGCGTCATCAATTGCCTGATCGGTGGAGCCTTCGGCGGCAAGGAAGACGTTTCTGTCCAGATTCACGCGGCACTGGCCGCGCACGTCACCAAACGCCCCGTCAAAATGGTGCTGAGCCGCAAGGAATCCTTGATGGTGCATCCCAAACGCCACGCCACGCGCATCAAGATGAAAACTGGCGCGAAAAAAGATGGCACCATTACCGCGCACGAAGCTGAAATCTGGGGCGATGGCGGCGCGTACGCCAGTTTGAGCAGCCACGTCATGCTGCGCGCCACCACGCACGCCGCAGGCGCGTACGAAGTGAAAAACGTCAAAGTGGACACCTTCGCGATGTACACCAACAACGTGCCTTCGGGCGCGTTTCGCGGCTTCGGCGTGACGCAAAGCGCCTTTGCAATGGAAAGCCAGATGGATCAACTGGCCGAAGCCTTGGGAATTTCGCCCGTCGAAATCCGCCGCAAAAATGTGTTGAATTACGGCAAGCAAACCCTAGCCGGACAGATCATGCACGAAAGCTGCGGTTTAGCCGATGCGCTGGAAACCGTCGCCGCCGAAATGGAAAAACATCCGTTCACGGCAGTCGAAGGTGACAAGCGCCGCGCCTGGGGCGTGGCTTGCGCGTACAAAAACACAGGTTTCGGCAGCGGCGCTTATGATGCCGCCGGAGCCGAAGTTGAACTTTTCGCCAATGGCCGCGCCGCCGTGCGCGCGGGCGCAGCCGAAATCGGCCAAGGCCTGGTCGGCGTGCTGGCGCAAGTCGTTAGCGAAGAACTCGGCGTGCCTTACGACAAAGTTGATGTGCTGGTCGCCGACACCGACCGCACGCTGGATTGCGCGGCGACGACGGCTTCGCGGCAAACGTATGTCACAGGCAATGCCGCGCGGTATGCCAGCAAGGAAGTCCGCAAACTGCTTTCGCTGAAAGCCGCCGAAATGCTGGGCGCTCCGCCCGATGAATTGCTCTTTGCCGATGGGCTAATCAAGAACAACGGCCACAGCGTCGAACTGACCGAGATCGTCAAACTGATGCGCCGCGAAGGCCGCTTGCCCAAGATGAGCTATCAATACGTCGCGCCGATGTGCGAACCGTATCATCACTTCGCGTTTGGTTTCGGCGCACAAGCCGTGCTGGTTGAAGTAGACGCGAAAACCGGCGAAACCAAAGTCCTGAAAGTCATCGCCGCCAGCGACGTAGGCCGCGTCATCAATCCGCTGGCGCTGCAAGGTCAGGTCGAAGGCAGCATTTCAATGGGCCTGGGCATGGCGCTTCAGGAAAACTTCGTGATGAAAGACGGCTTCGTGCTGACCGACACGCTGAAAAAGTGCAATCTGCCAACGATTGACCAAACGCCCGACGTCATTTCCTTCTTCATCGAGCACGAAACCAAAGACGGCCCCTATGGCGGCAAAGGCGTCGGCGAGTTAGCTTCGATTCCCACCACGCCTGCAATCATCAACGCGATTTACAACGCAACGGGCGTGCGTTGTTACAATCTGCCTGCGGATAAGAAATGGTTGAAGGCACAGCTGCATACTCAATAACGGCTTCGCAATCGAG
>DAOMFR010000073.1:26025-33595 GCA_035429885.1 Blastocatellia bacterium | reverse complement strand
CGCAAAACGCTCAAATCCATGACGCTGGATGAAAAGATTGGCCAGATGTTCATGGCCGACGCCAACGTAGTTTTCTGGAATCGCGAGAGCGAAGAGTTCAAAAAGCTTCAGCACCACATCGTGGATAACAAAGTCGGCGGCGTGCTGGTCTTTCGCAGCGAAGTCCTGGCCACCGCGCTTTCCGCCAATCGTTGGCAGGAACTGGCCAAAGTGCCGTTGCTGATTTCTTCAGACCTGGAAATGGGAATGGGAATGCGGTTCGACGAAACTCCTTGGTGGGCGCCGAATATGGCTGTTGCGGCTACGGGCGATGTGAAATGGGCGCGGTTGCAAGGCGAAGCGACGGCCGTGCAAGCCCGTGCAATGGGCGTCAATTGGTTGTTCGCGCCGACTTCGGATGTGAATAACAATCCGGACAATCCGGTTATCAACGTTCGCTCTTTCGGCGAGGACCCCGCCACAGTTGCCGCATTCGCCAAAGCCTTCATCGAAGGCGCGCAAACTGCCGGAGCGATGGCTTGCGCCAAACACTTCCCTGGTCATGGCGACACCGCTACGGATTCGCACATTGGATTGCCAGTGGTAGATGTCAGCCGTGAGCGATTATTGAATCTGGAACTGGTTCCTTTCCGCGCCGCCATTGAAGCTCGCGTTGGCGGAGTCATGTCGGCTCATATCGCGTTGCCACAGATTGAAACTGAGCTGGCCGCGTCGGTTCGGCAGTTGAGTGAACACGAAGCCGCTTCGACAGAGTTTCGTTCGTTGACTGAATCAAACGCGGCGCGAGTTACTTTGCCCGGAACTCTGTCGCCGAAAATCATGACTGGATTGTTGCGCGAAGAATTGAAGTTCAACGGAGTGGTCGTCACCGACGCAATGAATATGGCGGGAATTTCAGCTCGCTACACGCCAGCGGAAGCTGCCATCAAAACGATCAAAGCCGGTGTGGATATCATAGAAAAATCGCCGGACATTGACGCCGCCATCGCCGGAATTAAAGACGCCGTCGCCAAAGGCGAAATCACCGAAACGAGGATTAATGCTTCGGTCGAACGAATTTTGCGCGCCAAGGTCGCACTGGGATTGAACCAGCAAAAACTGGTTGACCTGAACGAAGTAGACAGCGTCGTCAACAATCCAAAGTTTTTAGCCGTGGCCGATCAAATCGCCGAACGTTCCCTGACGCTGGCACGCGATGAAAAGAAACTTCTGCCGATTCAGCCAACCGCCAAAATCCTGAACCTGACATTCACCGACGAAGAAGATCGCGGCATCACTCGGACGTTTGTCGAAGAGTTGCAAAAGCGGAACAGTGCAATTGAAAGTGCAACGCTTGACGCAAAAGCCAGCGAAGCCGAGATCAGCCGAGTGCTGAACAAGCTGGATTCATCAAAATATGATGCGGTGATTTATTCGGTCGCCGTTCGCGCTCGTAGCGGCAAAGGAAGCGTTGCGCTGCCTTCAATCGGAAAACGCTTGGCAAGCGAGTTGGTCAAACGACAAGTGCCATTGCTGGTCATCTCGTTTGGCAATCCGTACCTGCTGGCAGCAATACCGGAAGTTCCGGCATACCTGCTGGCATACAGCCCTTTCCCTGTCAGCCAACGTGCTGCCGCCAAAGCTGTCTTGGGCGAAATTGAAATCAATGGCCGATTGCCCGTTGCCCTGCCCGGACTGTATCCGCGCGGCCACGGCATAAAAATTGGGGCTAGGTAAGTCGGAAAATAGGAGCATTCTCAAAGCATGGGGAGACTGCATTTCTGGCCTGCCGGTCTTTTCGAAACTTGCTGGGACTTTCCGAACTTACCTAATTCGATGGCGAAGCCTCTTTGACGCTAACTTTCACCAGCCGTTTCTGAAGCCACAGAAACAGATGCTTTTGGAGAGAGTAAAAAAAGCCTTTTCCCGTCAAACCGACGGAGAAAGCCTCCTCTCCAACATAAGGATGAAAGTTTGCGGGCTGGCTTGCCTGTGCCAAAGATTTTTCCTGGTCGGGATAAATTACACTCACATCCGCAATCAAACGGTAACCAAACCTGGGCAATGTTTCGATCGTGATATTGCTATCGGGAAATTTCCCCAGGCTTTTTCTGAGAATGTGAACGGTTTGTGTGAGGTTTGAATCCTCTACAATCATGTCCGGCCAAATCGTTTGCATCAATTCTTCTTTTTCAACTGCACGGCCCTGATGCTTCAGCAGAATCGTCAGCAGTGAAACCGCTTTTGGCGGCAAAGAAACAAGCTCGCCGTCTGTAGTCAGACGAGACCTTTCGACATCCAACCGAAATTGACCAAATTCAAATATCTGCCTTTGCTTATTCATCTAGCCCCCCTAATTCTCTATTAAGGGATCCCTTGAGGCGCCTATTGAGTTATCAACATAGTCATTTAGGGATTCCGTGACGGAAATGAGGACTTAAGTTGCTCATTGAGGTTTTCCGTGAAGAAAAATAAGCACTTAACTCACTCATTGAGGATTCCCGTGAGGGAAAAATGAGCGAATCGTTGAAGACCCAAACGGGGCGATTGACGTATCTTCAACTCGCTGTTGATGATTCTAAATTCTTTAAGTGAATTGAATTCGAGTTTGGTTGGCACCAGAAAGAAGGCGTGGGTTCTTCTTTCTAACTCTCGAACGAGGCGGGCGAAATATAGCAGCGAGGAGCGAAATCGGCAATAGCCTTTTACGCATACGCCTGCATAAAAGTAGGACAACGCCTACAACAATATAAATCGAGTACGAATCGCCGCAGACGAAGTGCTTTATTAAAAAACTAGCGAACGGAACAGCCTGAGAAGATCAAAAATAAAGATGGAATTTTCTTGGCGTCTTCACTTCTTTAGCCCCAGCGAAGACTAACGAAACGCGAACTGCTTCTTCGTCAACCTTAGAAGAAGCATTGCAACGAGTATTGAGTCGGTCCGATGTAGCGAAGACTGTCTTAATAATTGTCCGGTCGAAGTGCGCCTGCCGGGCGGCAGGGCACACAAAACAGCCGGGCTAATCCTAAAACCCTAAACTACAAGGAGCAAAGCACAATGAACACAATTAAAAACTTCATCAATGACGAAACCGGTTTGGAATTGTCTGAATACGCGGTGGCCGCAGCATTGATCGCACTGGCCGTCATCACCGCGTTCACGGATCTCGGCACGGCGATCGCCGCCAAGATCACGGCTTTAAAAGGCAAAATCAGTTAACGGACAAGGCCAACCCACTACACGGCAAAGGCGCGCTGAGCACCGGAAGGACAAAAATCATTTTTCCTGCCTCACACTCTCAGCGCGTCAGAGTCAACCTCACAACCTCTCTCAATTGGAGAACAAGCAATGAACACAATCAAAAACTTTCTCAATGACGAATCTGGCTTGGAACTGTCCGAATACGCTGTGGCTGCGGCACTGATTGCTCTGGCCGTCATCACCGCGTTCACGGATCTCGGCACGGCGATCGCCGCCAAGATCACAGCCTTGAAAGGCAAGCTCAGCTAAAAACAACTACGGCGAAGGCGCGCTGAGCAGTGTGAAGGGCACATAACTACTTCACGTTCGTTTCAGCGCACCTGAGCCTTACCGACAATGTTGGAGGTAAGAGCCATGAATTTTGTTAGAAGCTTCCTCAAAGACGATTCTGGTTTGGAGCTATCCGAATATGCCGTGGCTGCAGCTCTAATAACCGTAGTCATCGTTTCGGCTTTCACTGACCTGGGCACCGCTATTGCCGCCAGGCTGGTTAATCTGAAGGGAAAAGTAAATCCGTAGCCTGTGCAAGCAGGCACTGAATAAGAGGAATCCCAAAATGCCAACCCCGATGACCATCATCCTTATACTTTTAGTTCCGATCACTGCGCTGATCACTTACTACGATGTTCGATTCAGACGCATCCCAAACGCTTTTGTGCTGGCCACGCTTGTCAGCGGCTTGATTATTAATGTCAACGACAGCGGTTGGGGAGGCGCAATAACCAGCTTGAAAGGCGCAGCCTTGGCTTTCGGGTTGATGCTTTTCCTGCACATTTTCAGCGCAATGGGAGCCGGTGATGTAAAGCTGTTCGGAGCCATCGGCTCGGTCATCGGTGTCAGTTCGGTTTTCCAAACCTTTCTGGTCGTGCTGGTTACCGGAGGCGTCCTGGCCCTAATTGTTTCAATTAGCAATGGGAAGCTGCGCGAAACCTGTAACCGCGTGTTGCTGATTTTTATCAACCTGTTTTCCGGTTGGCAGCCGCCGCGATTCCCTGCTCCGACTGATCGTCATGCGACGATTCCTTACGGTGTGGCGATCACCGTCGGCACACTAATTTCGCTGGCGATGTTTCACCATTGAGCAGTGTATCGGCAAACCACAACTGAGAGAGAGTTGTAACTGCTCAGCTCCCACGGGGCGAGATGCGATAGCCAGTGCGTTGCGCTGAGTCGTCCTGCGCCCGCCCCCGGGAGTTGAGCAGTTATGGAGCGTTATATGAAGAACAAAGCTTTGATTTTGGTGCTGTCAGGAGCTGTCGTTTTCGGATTGATTGCTGCCGTATCGGTCAGCCGATTTCTGACCGGCGCCAAAGGCAGCCAGGACATGCAAACAGTCATCGTTGCCAAAATTGAAATCCCGCACGGAGCCAAAATAGCCGCCGAGCAATTGACCACCGTCCAGCTTCCCATCAATGCGACTCCGGTGGGAACGTTTGACACTTACGAGAAAGTGGTTGGGCGCATTGCCATCACCAGAATTATGCAAAACGAGCCGATCATCGCCACTCGATTAGCCCAAGATGGTTCGTCAGCCGGATTGTCGGCGCTGATTCCCGAAGGTTACAGGGCAATGACCGTCAAGGTGGACGATGAAGCCGGCCTGGCGGGTTTTCTGATGCCCGGAACTCTGGTTGATGTTCTGGCAGTCATCTCGCCGGATCAATCTCAAGGCCAGAACTCAATTTCCAAAATCGTGCTGCAAAACATCAAGGTGCTGGCCAGCGGAGCCAACATTGATGAGCCGAAAGACAAGCGAGAATCCGAAACCGTCAAGACCGTAACCTTGCAGGTGACTCCGCAGCAGGCTGAAAAGCTGGTGCTGTCTTCGGCTGAAGGTCGTTTGCGATTGGCATTACGTAATTCAACGGATCAAGGCGACCAGCCAACTCCGGGCGCTAACAAACGCACGCTTTTGACCGGCGAAAGCGCCATGCCGATCCCCGATCTGACGACCCCAGCGAGTGAACGACCTCGTGTTCAGCCGAGTCGCCGCCCGAAAACCACGGCAATGGTCAGTTTAATTGAAAAAATGAATCCTCCCCCGCCACCTGCCCCAACGCCTGTGCCTCGCGTAATGGTTGAAGTTTTTGAAGCAGGAAAAAAACGCACCGTCGAGTTCCCCAGATAAAGTAATTTTCAAAAGAGTGGTGATGCCATGTTTACTCTCAGTCCAATGCTAAAGACCGCCGGAACAATTTTGTTGATGGCGTTATTCGCCTGGCCAGTTTTCGCTCAGGAAACTTCCATTCAGGCTTCGTTTGCCACGGCCACAAAAGAACCGATTCCGATCAATCTATTGACGGGTCAATCCTGCTTGATTCTTTTCGACAAACCTTTCGGGCGTCTTTCGGTTTCAAATCCGGAACCGGCTGAAGCCATCCCGGTGGCGACAAACCAGATGGTCATCAATGGCAAAATTCTTGGACGGTCACGGCTGATTGTCTGGTCGAATCAGGACAGCCAGTTTCTGTTCTTCGACATTGATGTGCGCGCCAACCTGGAACAGATTGACGCTCAGGTGCGGGCGCTGTTTCCCAAAGAAGATGTGCGACTGAGTCAGGCAAACGGCGCGGTTGTAATTTCAGGCAAGGTAAAACCGGAAATCGCCAAACAGGTTGAAAACGTAGTCCAAGCCGGTGGTTTCAAAACCGTCAACCTGTTTGAACTGCCAGTCCAGAACGTCGCCCAAATCCAGTTGCAGGTAAAAGTCGCTGAAGTCAGCCGCAACAAACTGAGTGAGCTGGCTGCCAGCCCTGTCGTTCAGACAAGACCCGGAGAAGGCGCTTACACCAACACAGGGCTTGGCCCCTGGGCAGTGAGCAAGGTCGAAGAAGGCAGCGTGTTCGGAGCCGTGTCCAGCACATTGAACGTTTTCCTGATGAGCAACAACGCTTTTATGTTCATTCGCGCGTTGCAAAACCAGGGAGCGTTGCGAGGTTTGGCCGAACCAAACTTGATTGCCATGAATGGCCAGTCAGCCAGTTTTTTAGCTGGCGGAGAAATTCCCATCCCAATTGTGCAAGGCAGCGGCACCGGCCAGGCCACAGTTTCCGTCTTGTTCAAAGAGTACGGAGTTCGGCTGAACTTCAAACCCACGATCATCGACGAACAACACATACGGCTGGAATTGGAACCTGAAGTTTCGACGCTGGATTACAGCAACGCCGTCCGGCTGAGCGGTTTTCTGATTCCTGCGCTGAGAGTGCGCCGGGCCAAAACCGGCGTTGAGCTGCAAGACGGCCAATCGTTCGGGATCGCCGGGTTGATGGACAACAACGAACTGAAATCATTGTCGAAGATTCCAGTGATCGGCGACGTGCCGATTTTAGGCAATCTATTCAAATCAAAATCTTTCCAGCGCAATGAAACCGAGCTGGTGTTTATCGTCACCACCAAGATCGTTCAGCCCATGAATCCGGATTCAATCCCACAAATGCGCGGGATTGATGGATTGAAAGGCGATTCGCCGCTTGGTGTTGAATTGCCCGGTCAGGTGTCCGGCTCCGCCAATCCGAAGAACGCTGGCCAATCTGAAAGCAAAGCCGCACCAGCTCTTGACCAAATTGAAAGCAAAGCCCCAGCGGCTGAAGACTCCCCGAATCAAACAATTGAGCCTCTCAAATCATTGCCGCCCATGCCTGTGCAGCTGACTGAACCCGCAGGGGTCAAAGCATTGGTGTGGAGAATTTGGCTGCCCGGTTCGCCATTACTGACAGCCCAGAGGTCCAACTGACATGAACAACCGAATGGAAAACCAAAGACAGAGGAGCCAACGCGGCTCGATTCTAGCGGTGGCAACGATTGGCATGCTGGCCTTTCTGCTGGCTGTCGGGCTTTGCGTGGACATCAGCCATCTTTACTTGATCAGTTCCGAACTTCAGAACGCGGCTGACGCGGCGGCCCTGGCCGGAGCTTCGGCCATCAACTCCAGCGCAGCCGGAATTGAAGAAGCGACTGACCGTGCTGTCGCGACGATGAATAATTACGAGTTCAACGGCACCGGAGCCACCATCGCTCGCAGCAACGTCCGTTTCGCCGTCAACCTGTCGGCGTTCGACGGCGGCGGAACCGGGATGAGCGAAGCCGATGCCATGGCCAGCCCGACGAACATTCGGTTCATTCAGGTTACGGTTCCCCCTAAATCCATCACCATCTTTTTCGCTGGCATGGCGATGGGCGGCAGCACATTCGACATTTCGCGCAAAGCAGTCGCCGGTCAGTCGGTTGCCATCAATTCATATTGCGGTATTGCCCCGCTTTCGGTTGTTCAGGATGACGTGTCAGGCTCGCCGTTGAATCCTGAGCCAGGTTGCCCAAATCAAACGAC
>DAOMFR010000073.1:0-25925 GCA_035429885.1 Blastocatellia bacterium | reverse complement strand
TTGTCGTTAATCAGCGGCAGTTGTTACAGCATTGGTCAATGTGTTTCGACTGAGCCGGGTATGACCGCAGGGCCTGTGAAACAAGGCATCAACACACGCTTTGACGATTATCAGGGTGGCGGAACCGATCCGGCGACAGCACCGCCAGATAGGAACATCAAGGCCAATATCAGTTATGCCCAATACATGAGCCAACTTGACGCAAATACTGTCACTCCAGCCCATACCGGAATTCCCAATCGGCGAGTGCTGTTGATTCCGATCATCAACCTCAGCCAATACGATCAGGGTCGCAATGAAGTCTGCGTCGGCAAAATCGGCGCATTTTTTCTGAAAGACCCGGTTCCGGGCGGAAACGGCGGAGACATCCGAGCGGAATATGTAGGCAGCCGGATCACTCTCGGCGATGGCGGTTTCAACCCTGGCGGCGCGCCTGGAAATCCGCAGTTGACCGTGGCCGTGCTTTACAGATGAGGTGAGCTTGTGACCCGTTCATTGAACAAAATCAGATGGAATCGGAAAGCCATCCGCTCAACTGAACATGGCGCGCAATTGGTCGAGCTGGCAATTGTGCTGCCGATCTTTTTGCTGCTGCTGGCGGCGACGGCTGAATTCGGCAATTACTTTTACACCTACGTCACGCTGACCAGAGCGACGCGCGTTGCCGCCAGACATTTGAGCGCGCGTGTTTACACCGACACAGAGAAAGACGCCGCCAAGAATCTGGCGGTTTGTGGCAGCACAGCGTCCTGTTCGTCGGGGTCGGAGATCCTGACGGGACTGACGACCAACAATGTGCAAATCACCAACACCGGCAACAACACGCTGCCGACGACGGTGACAGTGCAGATCGTCAATTACACGTACACGCCGGTTTTCGACCTGAGCAGATTCGTGGGCGGAGCAACATGGGCCAATGTCGCGGCTGCGCCCAGCACAACCATGCGCTACATGCTGTGGCGATGAGCCTGAAAAGGGTAACCAGATGAATTTCAGAAGAAGAACAAACTCAAACCAACGCGGAGCAACTTTGGTCGAAATGGCCATCGCGGGCAGCGTCTTTCTGACGGTGGTGTTTGCCTTGCTGGAATTCAGCCGCCTGCTTTGGACGCACAATGCGTTGGCCGACGCCGCTCGGCTGGGTGCGCGTTACGCTGCCATCAGCACTCAAAATGTTTCCAACGTGCAGAACATGGTTGTTTACGGCGTGACGGAACCTGCAGGAGACGCCAGGCCTGTGGTTTACGGTCTGACAACGAACCAGGTCGTGGTCACGTATTCCGGCTTCGGAGTCAAACAAGGCTCCGTCACGGTTCGCGTCACCGGCTACCAGTTCAATTTCATTGTGCCGATCATCGGAACGACGATGACCTTGCCCGATTACAAAGCCACTCTGACAGGAGAAAGCGCCGGTTATGTGCCGCCGGCGATTTAACAAAAAGCCATGAAACGACAGATCACGACAGTAATTTTTTCCGCCGGTGCTGAAAGCGAAGCTGAATTGCTCAATGCGCTGAAAAACGACCTTCGCGTTCGCGTTGTCGCGTGCAGCGATCAAATGGAACAGGCATACGCCGAAGTGGTTCACTGGCGTCCGTCAGCCGTGATCATTGCCTTGAACGGAAAACCTGAAACCGGCTGGATGCTGTGCAGACAGATCAACGCAATTTGCCCTGAAACGGTGGTGATTTGCGCCTCGCGGGATTCTTCGCCGGACGTGATTCTGGAAAGCTTGCGCGCCGGATCAGGAGAATTTTTGCGACTGCCGGTCATCACCGAAGAGTTGTTCAAAGTGTTTGACCGCGTCACCGAAATCAACGCAGGTACGGCTCAAACCGTAAAAAAACAGGGGCGAATCGTTTCGGTCTTTTCCAACAAAGGCGGATGCGGAACGTCGTTCATTGCGTCCAACCTGGCTGTCACGCTGGGCGCGCCTACTCTGTTGATTGATCTGAACCTGCAATCGGGTTGTCAGGATTTGATGTTCGGCCTCAAACCCAAGTATTCGGTTGTTGATCTGGTCGAAAACCGCGAACGGTTGGATGACCAACTGCTGAGCAGTTATCTGGTTCAGTATTCGCCAAACCTGTCTTTGCTGGCCGCGCCGCGCGACATCGAAGAAGCCGACAGATTGCAACCAGAACCTCTGATGGAAGTGATTGGCGCGTTGCGAAGCCGATTCGAATATCTGGTGCTTGATCTTTCACACACATTCGACCCGCTGACCATTGGCGCGTTGGATTTCGCCGATGACGTTTTGCTGGTAATGACGCTGGATATTCTGGCGTCCAGGGCCGCTCAACGCGCGCTGACGATTTTTTATCGGCTGGGTTATTCGCGCCAGAAAGTTCGCCTGATCCTGAACCGGTGGAGCAAGCAAAGCGATCTGGAATTGAGTCATGTCGAACGCTTTTTGGGCGAACGCATCGCCTGTTTCGTTTCAGAAGACGCTCGCGCGGTGATTCAGTCCATCAATTTCGGTCAGCCATTGGCGACGACTGAATCCGCAACGCCGATAGCGTCTGAGTTTAAAAAGCTGGCGGCAATTTGCGGGGCAACTGCGGAAAAAGCCATTCCGGCGCCGCGCAAAACTCTGCTGAGTTCCATCTTCCGGCGACAAACCGGAGCTTTGGATTCAGCGAATGGCGCAACACAGACTGAACGACTGGCAAGGAACCAGGAGCAATAACGAGACTTCGACATGAACCTGAGTCAAAGATTAACCAAAGACCCCATTCTGAACGCCGCTCAGCCTGTGCGCGCAATGTCTGATTCCAGCGCGCTGAACGGACAGAATTATCTTCCCGAAATGAAGGCGCGGTTGCATCGCATGCTGATTGACCGCATGGATTTGACCAAGCTCAATCTGTTGACGCCACAGCAAACGCAAGCCGAAGTCGCGCGATTGGCCAAAGAATTGCTTGCGACGGAAGAAACGCCATTATCGAATGCCGAGCGCGAACGATTGATTGAAGAAGTCCGCCACGAATTGTTCGGATTGGGGCCGCTGGAACCGCTGCTGGCCGATCCGACGATCTCCGACATTCTGGTCAATTCGCCGTACAAGATTTACATCGAACGCGGAGGCAAACTGGAACGCGTCGGCATTTCGTTCAACGACAACGATCACGTCATGCGTGTTATTGAACGAATCGTGTCCACCATCGGCAGACGGATTGACGAATCTTCGCCAATGGTTGACGCCCGTTTGCCGGACGGTTCGCGCGTTAACGCGGTCATTCCGCCAGTTTCGCTGGACGGGCCGTCGCTGTCCATTCGCCGATTCGGAGCCGAACCGTTGCGAATGCACAAGTTGATTGGCATCGGCGCGCTGACTTCGCCAATGGCGGAAATGTTGCACCTGTGCGTTCGGGCGCGAATGAACATCCTGATTTCCGGCGGAACCGGCGCTGGCAAAACCACCATGCTCAACGCGCTGTCGGCTTTCATCCCGGAAGACGAACGCATCATCACCATCGAAGATTCCGCCGAACTGCTGCTGCAACAACCGCACGTGCTGAGAATGGAAACCCGTCCGCGCAACATCGAAGGCAAAGGCGAAATCACGCAGCGCGATCTGGTCAAGAACGCTCTGCGAATGCGCCCAGACCGCATCGTCGTCGGTGAAGTTCGCGGCGAAGAAGCGATTGACATGCTTCAAGCCATGAACACAGGCCACGACGGCAGTTTGACAACCATCCACGCCAACACTCCGCGCGACGCACTGACGCGAATTTCGACAATGATCCAGATGGCTGGAATGCGGCTGACTGCCGGAGCCATCAATCAACAAATCGCTTCGGCGGTCAATCTGGTCATTCAGGTGGCGCGTATGAGCGACGGCACACGCCGTATCACTTCGATTTGCGAACTCAATGGAATTAAACGCAAAGAATTAGCGCTGCAGGAAATCGTCCGTTACGAACGAATGGGCATTGATACCGACGGACGCGTGATCGGACGATTTAAAGTCACCACCAATCAGCCCAAACTGGTCGAACGATTGGAAATTTGCGGATTGAAACTTCCGTCATCGCTTTTTGAAGACTTATACGAGGAGGCACCGGAACAATGATTACGATGGCAATTCTGATTTTGTACACCTTCGTTCTGATTTATGTCCTGACGTCTTTTGTCATTCACATCATGTTCAGTCAGAGGTAACTGTTATGGTTTCGTTTTATGTGTTCCTGACCTGTCTTTTTGCGACTTACGGCCTTTACCTGTTGGCGACGCGCAAAACAATGGCGCAGCGGGTTCAGATGCGACAGCGGCTGGCCGAAGTCCTGGTTTACTCATCCGGCGCACAGGAAGCTGAATTCAAACTGGCTCGTGAAGAGTTAATGAGCGAAATCCCGCTCTTAAATCGCTGGCTGGCTAAAGCTCAAGCAGCGACCCAGCTCAAACGAATAATTGACCAGGCGGATTTGCAGTTGACGGTCATGCGTCTGTTTATGTTTTCAGGGATCGCGGGATTGCTGGCCGTGATTGCGATTTCCAGCGTAGTGGTGAGCTTGCCGATCATTGTCGCCACAGGATTTGTGGCGGCAACAATTCCATTCCTGCACGTGCTGTGGAAACGCAGACAGCGGCTGGATAAATTTCTGGCCATCCTGCCAGAAGCGTTGGATTTGATGGCTCGCGCATTAGCCGCCGGGCATGCGTTCACCGAAGCCTTGAACGTCGTGGCCAGCGAAATGCCGGACCCGATTGCCATGGAATTTAAGCAAACTTACGACGAACAAAACCTGGGGCTGTCGTTCAAGCTGGCGCTGAACAATTTAACTGAGCGAATTCCGCTGGTGGACATGCAACTGTGCATGACTGCAATCATGATTCAGCGTGAAACTGGCGGGAACTTGTCAGAGATTCTGGAAAAAGTCGCCTCCACCATTCGCGAACGGTTTCGCATTTTGGAAGACCTGAAAACGCTGACGACGCAATCGCGCATTTCCGCGTATGTGCTATGCGCAGTCCCTCTTTTCATTACTATTGCCGCAACCATTATCAGCCCGGATTACATGAGCATCCTGTGGGACGATCCCCGCGGACATAATCTGATTGCGCTGGCCGTTGGAATGCAGATCGCTGGCGTTTTGATGGTGCGCCAAATCCTTCAGATCAAAATCTGAGTTTAGAGTGCGAACAACAGCTGCCGAACAAGGCGCCTAAACGACCAACCTCCGCCCAACGTTGGTACTCCAAGCACAGAAAAAGGAACAAGATATGCCTGACATCATTTCAATTTCGGTCTTTGGTTTCACAGTCTTTTTGGCCGTTGGCTTGTATTGGCTGCTCGCTGGCAAATCCAACAAAGCCAACGAACGTTTGCAGGATTTGCGAAAGGATTTTTCGGCGGCTGAACCTGAAGTCAAGGAATCGGTGACTGAAAGAATCGTCCAACGCGTTGCCGAACCTGTAAACCGGGTTGCCCCTCCTTCAGCATCAGAGGCTCGCAAACTGCAGAAGAAGCTGATGCACGCGGGATTTCGCTCGCCTAACGCGCCGCTGACTTATCGAGCAATCCAGTTGGTGTGCCTGGTTAGCATTCCAATCCTCACCGTGTTCGTCCTTCTTACGATTGGGCGCTCGCTTTCCAGTTCGATAGCGATAATCTCGCTGAGCGTGGGCGTTGGTTACCTATTGCCTCGCAGCACCCTGGATCAGTTAACCAAAAGCCGGCAACAACGGTTGCGCTGGGGATTGGCCGACGCGCTTGATCTGCTGGTGATTTCGGTCGAGGCCGGGCTTGGCGTGAATGCTGCAATGATTCGCGTCAGCAACGAAATGCGGCGGGTGCATCCTGAAATCAGCGAAGAGTTTGAAATGGTGAACCTGGAAATCCGAGTTGGCCGCGAGCGAGAAGAAGCATTGCGTAATCTGGCCGAACGAACCGGAGTCGAAGATTTACGCGGTCTGTGCGCAATGCTGATTCAAGCTGACCGTTTCGGAACTTCCATCGCCCGTGCCATTCGCGCGTACTCGGATTCTTTGAGAACCAAACGGCGACAACGAGCCGAACAAGCCGCGCAAAAAGCTGCAATCAAACTGTTATTCCCACTGGCAATCTTTCTGTTCCCAACGCTTTTCATTGCGTTGATCGGCCCGGCGATGTTGCAGTTGATGGATAACTTCTTCAACAAATAATCGCTTTGCGAGATCAGAATGCGTTCCAGTCAATCACACAGATTACTAGAATCCGGATTGGGTGGGTTGTTTGCCGCCACCTTGTTGCTGAATGCGCTGCTGTTGTTTCTGGTGCAGCCAATGATTGCCCGTATGCTGTTGCCGTATCTGGGCGGAACGCCTGCCGTGTGGAACACGTGCATGGTGTTCTTTCAAACCCTGCTGCTGGCCGGATACGCGTATTCGCACTTCATCACACGCCGGTTCAGCGTGAAAACTCAAACGATTCTGCATTTGAGCCTGTTGGCATTGGCCGCACTTGCTTTCCCTCTAACCATTCCAGAAGCTGCCATTGAATCCCTGAGCAGCCAGACGCCTCCGTTATTGTGGCTGCTGAAAACCTTGTTGTTGACGGTTGGCTTGCCGTTTTTCATGCTTTCGACCGGCGGGCCATTATTGCAGCAATGGTTTTCGACCACAGAACACAGCGCCGCCAAAGACCCTTATTTTTTGTACAGCGCCAGCAATCTCGGCAGCCTGGCAGCCTTGCTCGGTTATCCGTTGCTCGTCGAACCCAATCTTCGCTTGCGTCACCAAAGCTGGGGGTGGGCGGCAGGCTATGCCGCGTTGCTCGTGTTGATCCTGGGTTGCGCAATCGTATGCCGAAAATCAAAAACGTCATCCAACCAGGCCAGCCAGCCAGCTTTGCCGACAGAGCCAGCCGCCGCACTCAGTTGGGCGCGACGATGTCGCTGGGTGTTATTGGCGTTCGTGCCATCCAGTTTGATGCTCGGCACGACGACGTATCTGTCAACAGACATTTCGCCAATTCCTTTGCTGTGGGTGATGCCGCTGTCTCTGTACCTGGTGACCTTCATTCTGGCATTTGCGCGCAAGCCACTGCTGTCGCTGGGTCCGCTGATTAAGTGGATGCCGCTGTTGGCATTGTTTTTGGTGATATTGATGCTGACGCAATGGTCGTTGCCGACATGGGCTTCGGTGACGTTGCATTTGCTGTTTTTCTTTGCAGCGGCGCTGGTTTGCCACAGCCAATTGGCCTGGGATCGTCCGCCTGCTCAGCGGCTGACAGAGTTTTATCTATGGTTATCGGTCGGCGGAATGCTGGGGGGAATTTTCAACAGCCTGCTGGCGCCAGTCGTTTTTAAAACCGTAGCCGAATATCCCATCGCCATCGTGCTGGCATTGATGCTGCGGCCAAAGCCGAATTCCGGCACAGACAAGCTCCGAGACCGTTGGATGGATTTTGCCTTACCAGCAGCCGTCGGAGCATTGACCATTGCGTTGACGATTCTGCCTTTGCGTTGGGGAATGACACAGATTCAATCGCTGGCCTTTTCCCTCTGTCTGCCTTCAGCCATTGGCTACACTTTTGGCAAACGTCCGCTGCGTTTCGCACTGGCGCTGGGAGCAATCATGTTGGGCAGCGGATTCAGTTCACAGTTTCATTACGGCTATACGCTGAACGTGGAGCGAAACTTTTTCGGCGTGTTGCGCGTGGCGCGCACCGAAGACGGCGAGTTGAACCAGTTCTATCACGGAAACACCAAACACGGTCGTCAGTATCTGGACGCCAGCCGACGCTGCGAACCATTGTCTTACTATCACCGCCGAGGCCCGCTCGGTCAGGCGCTGGAAGCATTTTTAGCCCAGCCAGCTCCGCAAAATGTCGCGGTCGTCGGCTTAGGAACCGGCGCGATGGCAAGCTATGCGCAAGCTGAACAGCATTGGACGTTTTACGAAATTGATCCGGCTGTGTTGGCCATCGCGCAAAACAACGCGTACTTCAGCTATTTGACCTGCGCCGGTTCGCAAGTGAAAACCGTGTTGGGCGATGCGCGGTTGCAATTGCGCAGCGCTCCAAATGGCCATTACGGCTTGATCGTGCTGGACGCATTCAGTTCCGACGCCATCCCCACACATTTACTGACCAAGGAAGCGATCGAGCTTTATTTATCGAAACTTGCGCCGGGCGGAAAGCTGCTATTCCACATTTCAAACAAGTACCTGGATTTGCGACCGGTAGTTGCAGACCTGGCGGCGGCAGCCAATTTAACCAGCTACGCTGTTATCTTCGATTACCAGAAACAACGCGCAGATGGCGGAAGCGGCATTGATCCTTCTAACTGGGTGGCAATCGCACGCCAAGCAGAAGATTTAGGAAGGCTGACCGACAATCCAGACTGGCAAATACTGAAAGGCCAACCGCAAGCCAAAATCTGGACGGACGATTACTCAAACGTGCTCGGTGCAATGAAGTGGAAATGATGCGCTCCGATTCTCCCAGGCTGTTATGAAAATAGCAGCCAACGACGCTCTCCTTTGCACCGTAGACTTTATTTCAGCGAGATCATCCAGATGCTTTCTTCGTTGCTATCCACCGAGTAGTAAAGGTATTTCCCGTCAGGGGAAAGAATGGGATTATCAACGGATTCACCGGTTGGAAAACGAAGCTCACGGACAGCTTTGGTCTTACTGTCAACTAGCATGATTTTGAAATTGATGGCGCACAACAACCGGCGATTATCGGGCAACCAAGCTGGAGTATTTCCCTGTTTGCTCAGCCGCTCATAACTCTGAGTTCTCAAATCGTAACTCACAATGCCAGGAATTTCTTTGTTCTTGTCATACACAGTTCCGGCGATTTTATTGCTGTCGGGCGACCAACTATAACCGACATAAGTCAGCCCAGGTTCGGGGAGCGGCGGAAACATAAACAGTTCCTGCTGCTGATACGGACGACTTAAATCCATAATGAAGCCGCCTGCTCCACCGCGATAACTGAACAGCATGCGAGTTCCGTCGCGCGACCAGGCCGGGTCTAAAAATCCCGGTTCGTCTTCGCGGCTGAACGTTATTTGCCGCCGATCGCTGCCGTCTGGATTGATCGTCCAAATTTCGTATTTGCCGGTTTGATCCGAAAAGAACGCTATCCGCTTTCCATTCGGCGACCATCGCGGAGCGCGATCAATATGCACGTCGCTGGTAAGCTGAACGCTCTTGTCCGGCTCGCCTACTCTGGAAACGAAGATGTCGAATTGCGGGTCACCGAAAATGTAATAGGCCAGCAATTGGCCGTCGGGAGAAATATCCTGGTTGGTGGCGCGTTTGGTTGATTGCGTCATCCAAACGGATTCGCCCACGGTTTCCCCGCGTTCGACGTTAAACCCGATGCGCTTGATGTTGCTGTGAGCAACTCGATTGCCATACAGAAGTCGCTTTCCATCACGCGAGAAGCTCATCATCATGCCGTAAAACGAAGACGCTTGCAGCGGCTCGGCTTCGTTCAGCAGCTTTCCTGAACGTTCGTCAATTTGCACCCACCACAGACTCAACCGTCCGTTTCGGTTGCTGCAATAATAAAGCCCACGTCCGTCGGGAGCCCAAATCGGAGCGCCATCTTGCGCCTTGTCATCTGTGACGGAGACGGGTTGTCCCCCCTCGACCGCAACCGTCCAGATGTCGCGCTGCGCGCCATTTCGCAATCCCCAATACGCCAGTCGCAAACCGTTTGGCGACCAGTTCGGCTGAACGGCATCGGCTCCTGTGGCGACCAGACGCTTTGCGTTGGTCTTCACGTTGAGAATCCAAATCTGACTGCCAACTCCCACTCGGTTGAAAATATTTCCGCCGAATTGAGTTCCATAAGCGATCTGATTTCCATCCGGTGACCACGCTGGATTGTGACCTTCTGGAATCAGCAAACGAACGTTTTCTCCAGTCGCTCCCATAACGTAAATGCCACCGCCATTGCGCTCCGACCGGAAAGCGATTTGCGAACCGTCGGGCGAAACAGCCGGTTCCCAATCATCCGCCGGCGAATCTTCGGTCAGTTTCGTCGCCGTGCTGCCGCCAATACGTTGGCGAAAAAGATCGAATTGCCCGTTGATCTTGTTGGCGAAAACGAACCATTGCCCGTCAGGTGAAATCGCCGGGTGAGATTTGATTCCCTGATTTTCAGTCAGCTCGACAAACTTTGAATCCTTCCAGTCCGGCAACTCCGACGTTAGTTCACCGTCAATCCAACCAAGCCGCCACACTAGCCCCGCGACGATCAACACAAACGCCACCGCGAACACTGCAATTTTCCAAACTGCCCCCTTGGGAGAGATTACAGCCGGAGCGCTCGGAGTCGTGGGGCGCTGACCAATGCCACTGTTCTCCGCTGAATCCAACATTCGCAGCAATCGTTTCAAGTCAGCCCTGAAATCCTCAGACGACTGGTAACGAAGCTCGCGGTCTTTTTCCAAAGCGCGGCTGACAATTCGATCAAGCTCCGAATTCAAATCCGGGCGCGCGGCAGTCAATGCAATCGGCTGGTGATGAATAATCGCGTCCAGAATCGCAGCCATACGGTCGCCTTTGAATGGCGGCAACCCCGTCAACAATTCGTAAAGCGTCACGCCCAAACTGAAAATGTCCGAGCGACGATCAACTTCCTGTCCGCTGGCCTGTTCCGGCGACATGTATTTCGCCGTGCCGAGCACCGCTCCGGGATTCGTCTTGCCAATATCCGGGTCGGAAGGATTCGTGCGGCCAGCCGAGCGTTCCAGCTCAGTCAGTTTGACCAGACCGAAATCAAGCACCTTAACGTAGCCGTCGCGGCGCAGCATGATGTTTTCTGGTTTGATGTCGCGGTGGATGATTCCGGCTTCGTGCGCGGCTGCCAGCGCGGAGCAAATCTGGATGGCAATTTCGATGGCGTCTTTTTCAGCGACGCGGCCATTGGCAATCAGTTCGCGCAGGGTTTGGCCTTCAACGTATTCCGCAGCAATGAAGTGTTTTCCCTCTACCTGGCCTATTTCATAAATCGTGATGATGTTCGGATGGTTCAACGCCGAAGCCGCTTTGGCTTCGCGTTTGAATCGTTTGATGCGCGTGTCGTCCTGTGTGAACTGCGCTGGCAAAAACTTCAGCGCGACCTTGCGCTTCAATTCCCTGTCCCGCGCCAAATAAACTTCGCCCATTCCACCAACGCCCAGCACAGAAATCACGCTGTAACGACCGAAGACTTTTCCAATCAGCGAACGATCATTTTGCGCGGCCATTTGTTGAGCGGCGACTTCCAGTGCCGGAGCTTTCAGAAATTCAGCTTCGGCTCGTTCGTGAGCAGCAAGCAACGATTCGACTTCCTGGCGCAGTTCGTCATCTCCGGCGCAGGCCTGCTTCAGAAACGCCGCCCTTTCCGCGAGCGGCAATTCCATCGCGTCGTCCAGCAGTTGATCTATTCGCGCCCAACGGTCAGGGGTCATTTGGTTCAGTTGATGAAGGAAGATTCGTTCTTGCTCAATTCGCGGAACAGCCAGGCTTTGGCTTTGTTCCATTCGCGGATGACGGTAATTTCTGAGACTCCAAGAATTTCGGCAACCTCTTTATTGCCCAAGCCGCCAAAGAATCGTAACTCGACAATGCGGCTTTTGCGCTCATCAATCACGGCCAGACTTTTCAGCGCATCGTCCAGAGCTACCAGATCAGCAGTGCGCCCCCCAGCCAAATCCGCCGCGGCTTCGATGGAAACCATATGCGCGCTTTCCCCGGCAACGCGCGGACGTTGCCGAGCGAAATCCACCAGAATGCGCCGCATCAATTGCGCTGAGACTCCAAAAAAATGCGCGCGATTTTTCCATTCGACATTCTTCCAGTCAATCAATCGCATGTACGCTTCATTGACCAGCGCCGTCGGTTGCAACGGATGCCCAGCGCGTTCGCCGACCATATACCGCCGAGCCAGTTTATGCAGCTCAGCGTGAACCAGCGGCACAAGATGTTCCAGCGCCAATTGATCGCCGTTGTTCCAGGCAACCAGCAATTGCGTGACTTCGTGAGTGGAAAACTCGCCCATAATTTCGCTGAAACCTTTGTTAAAGAGATGAACCGGGATGGCAATTAAATTTACCACAGCTCACGGGATCGCTCTACTAATTTGATGAATTGCCGCACCTTACGGCCTCAAGTAGAATCGCCGCGTCATTCGTCGTAGAGCAGGTTTTCCCCTGCTCAGTATTTCAAAATACCCACATCACGAATCACGAGTAGTATGGATTGTTCGTTCAATGTGACACGAGCAGATTGGAAAATCTGCTCTACTTTTAGGAGAACAACAGCATAATGAAAGCCTGGCGAGTCCACGAATGGTGCGAACCGGAACAAATGTCGTTTGAAGACATTCCTACCCCCGAACCCGGTGCAGGAGAAATCCGCATCAAAAACCATGCAGCCGCTCTGAACTTTTTCGACATTTTAATGGTACAGGGTAAGTACCAAACCAAACCTCCGCGCCCGTTCACGCCCGGTTCCGAAGTCGCCGGAATCGTGGACGCCGTCGGTGAAGGCGTGACTGGGTTCAGCCCTGGCGATCGCGTTCAAGCAATGGCAACCAGCGGAAGTTATGCCGAGTATTCCATCGCTCCGGCGGCTAAAACCTTTCGCATTCCAGATGCCATGAGCTTTGCCGAAGCCGCCGCGATGATCGTCATTTATCAAACCTCCTACTTTGCGTTGACGCATCGAACGCAAATTAAACCCGGAGAATGGTTGCTGGTTCACGCGGCTGCTGGCGGAGTTGGGATGTCGGCGACTCAAATTGGCAGAGCTCTGGGCGCGCGCGTCATCGCCACCGCAGGCAGCGATGACAAATTGGAATTCTGCCTATCGCAAGGAGCCGAGCACGCGCTGAATTACCGCGACGCTACCTGGGTGGACGCGGTCAAGAAAATCACATCACAAGCTGGGGGCCGTGGAGCCGACATCATTTATGACCCGGTCGGCGGAGAAATCTTCGACCTTTCCACCAAGTGCATCGCTCCCGAAGGCCGATTGCTGGTGATCGGATTTGCTGGCGGCACGATTCCTACCATCGCAGCCAATCGCGTGCTGCTGAAAAACATGTCGGTCACAGGCGTGTATTGGGGCGGCTATCTGGAACATCATCCCGAATACATGGCTGAAGCTGAAGCCGCGCTATTTCAAATGTATGAAGCGGGCCAGATCAAACCCATCGTTTCGGAAAGTTATCCTTTGGCGGAAGCTGTTGCAGCTCTCAACGCATTGGCGACGCGCAAGACTGTCGCTAAAGTCGTTCTGACGATGTAGCATTCAGCTTGGCAGCATTAGCTTTCAAAGTAGAACTCCCCTACTTGCAACATCAAATTACTGGCTGGTTGGTTTTGTGAAACCAGCCAATTGCTTTCAAAAGGAGAGTTTATGTTTTCACTCAGTAAAAAAATCGTGTTTGCCGCTGTCTTCAGCGGCACCGTCGCATTGGTTCAAACCGGCTGCACTTCCCAAACACCAGACCCGAATCTGGCGAATGCGACTCCCACGCCAGCAGTGGAAATGTCTGCGTCGCCAATGGCGGGAGCGGGAAACGCCGGAACTGCGCCGGGAGCGGGAGGAAATTCAGCAACGGCGTTGCCTTCGGGTGGCGGATCAAATCCGGGTATGGCTTCGTCAAATTCCGGCGCTTCCAATATGAATGCGCCTTCGTCTTCTTCAGCTGCCGCGCCGCCACCGGCTCCGCCGCGTGTGTTCACGTTGGCAGCGGGAACTCCGATTTCGGTCTGGACGACTTCAACCATTTCATCCAAGACAGCCAAAGCAGGCGACAGTTTCACTGGAACGCTGGGCCAGCCGATTGTTGATGGCGATTGGGTCGTCGCCAAAAAAGGCGCGACCGTTTCCGGCACAGTCGTTGACGCCGACCAGGGCGGACGCGTCAAAGGCGTGGCGTCGTTGACGTTGCAAGTGAATCGGCTGACCTTAGCCGATGGCAGAACCGTTGATCTGGAAACCAGCAAGATCACTCGCGAAGCCAAATCCACCAAAAAGAAAGACGCGTTGAAAGTTGGCATCGGAGCCGGCGTCGGCGCGGCCATCGGCGCGATTGCGGGCGGCGGCAAAGGCGCCGCCATCGGAGCCGGAGCCGGAGCGGGCGCGGGCGGCGGTTACGTGCTGGCAACCAAAGGCGATCCGGCAGTCGTCGGCAGCGAATCGCAACTGACTTTCCGCACAACGTCACCGGTCAAAATCACCAAACGATAACCCCATTGGAGTGCTGTGCCCCTGGCGCAGCACTCCAAAATCTGAAGCTCACCTTGCCAAAACTCAAAACACTTATTGCTCTGCTCTGCCTGTTATCGCTTTTACCGTTCAGCACTTCGGCGCAAACCGAAGCATCATCCCAACCCAAACCGCTAAAGATCGGGCTGGTTCTGAGCGGCGGAGGCGCGCGCGGCGTCGCGCACATTGGCGTGCTGGAATGGTTTGAACAACATCGTATTCCCGTTCATTTCGTGACCGGAACCAGCATGGGCGGATTGGTTGGCGCGTTGTATTCGATGGGCATGCCGCCCGCCGAAATGCGCAAACTGATGAACGACCAAAACTGGACGGAGCTGTTAAGCAGCGGGCCGAATTTTGAAAAGCTCTCGTTTCGCCGCAAGGAAGACAAACGCAATTTTCAGAGCGGCCTGGAAATCGGTTTGCGTAAAGGCGTCAGTTTGCCATTGGGCGTCAGTTCGGCGCATTACATTGGGTTGCTGATTGACCGGTTGGCACTGCCGTATTACGACCTGAAAAGCTTTGACGATTTGCCAATTCCGTTTCGCTGTGTGGCGACAGATTTTCTGGCGGCTCAGCCCGTGGTGATGAAAGACGGCCCGCTGGGTTCGGCGATGCGCGCAACGATGTCCATTCCCGGAGTCTTTCCGCCGGTTGAACGGGACGGCAAAGTGCTGGTAGACGGCGGATTGCTGAACAATATTCCGACCGACGCCATGCGTGAATTTCATCCAGACATGATCATCGCTGTGGACGTCGGCACGCCGCTGGGCGATCTGGATTCCATCGGCTCCATCGTCGGAATTCTGGGCCAGTCCATCACCGTGATGACGATCAACAATGAACGGCAAAATCTGCGGCTGGCCGACATCATCATTGCACCGGACCTGGGCACGATCTCCGCGCTGGATTTCATCGGACTGGACAACATCGCCAATCTTGGCTTCAACGCCGCCGAGAAAAAAACCGCCATGCTGTCGCGCTTTTCGCTGAACGAGGCAGACTGGCAACAACATCTGGCCGCACGCAAAACCAAAATCCGCACTGCGATTCCAACGCCCGACGACCTGCAAATTGCCGGAGTCGCCACCAACGCCAAAGAATCGTTGCATCGTCGCCTGGACGATCACGCCGGAAAACCGCTCGACACCAAAAAGCTGGAAAACGACCTGACAAGCATCACCGGGCAAGGCCGTTACCAAAGTTTCAATTACGGCCTGAAAACCGAGACAGACAAAACCGTTCTGGAAATTCGCGCCCGCGAAAAATCGCACGCTCCGCCGACCATCGTGCCCGGCGTGGAAGTGGACGGTTCGGAAGTCAACGCCATCAACTTCACCATTGGCGCTCGCGCCACCGTGTTCGACGTGGGTTCGTACGGAGCCGAATGGCGCATTGACGCCAAAGTCGGGTTCGGCAATTTGTTTGCCACCGAATACTTCAAACCTGTGGGCAAGCACGGCTTTTTCGTTGCGCCGCGCGTGACCTATCGCCGCGACCGCCAAGGCATTTTCGCCGGGCGAAACCGGCTGGCGGAATATCAGGCCGACCGATTCAGTGCAGGCGGCGATTTCGGTTTTCTGAGCGAAACCAGCGAACTTCGCATCGGGTATGAATACACGCGAGTTCTGGCCAAAGCCAGCACTGGCAGCCTCGAACTTCCGGCGCTGGACGGCAACTTCAATGTAGCGCGCATCCGCTGGGCAATGGACAGGCAAGACAGCGCGACGGTGCCCAGACGCGGGTTGCGCATGACGGCGGAAGCTCGTTGGTATTTTTCGGCGCCGAACTTCCGGGACGATTTTCCGCAAGGCGAAGCGCGCGCTTCGTATTTTGTGCCGATGTCCAGCCAAGGCTCAATGTTTTTGGCCGGAGCCGCTGGAACCGCGTTGGGACGGGATGTGCCTCCGATTCAACAATTCCTGTTGGGCGGCCCATTCCGATTTGGGGCTTATGCCCGCGACGCATTGCGCGTCAATCAATATTTTCTGGCTACGGCTGGGTATTTGCATAAAATCAGCGAACTCCCTTCGCTGATTGGCGGCAACATTTACGCCGGAGCCTGGTTGGATCAGCTTGGCAGTTCGGGCGGATTCATTTCGCAATTCGATTCGCAACAGTATCGCGCCGCAATGTCAGTCGGCTTCGTGATGGACACCAAAGTCGGCCCGTTTTCCATCGTCGGCAGCCGGGGCGAAGGCGGACGAGGCAAGGTGTATTTCTCGTTGGGCAGATTTTTCTAAATGACTTTCGGAGCCAAAAACAAGAATACGGAACAAACGGTAATCACGGAAAAGACAGAAAATTTTGGACGGTTGCGTTCATTCGGTTATTTCCGTTTATTCCGTTGTCTTCCAATCTCCTGTCTCTGCATTGCGTTATGTGTGACGGCAAACGCCCAAAAAGCCCAAGCCACCGAAGACGGCGCAAAACTCAAACTTGGCAATCGCACCTTGCTCGAAAATACCAAAGATGGATTCCTTTCTGTCAGATTCGTGCGCGATTCGCCGGACGGCAAACGCTTCGTCGTGGTCGCCTGTGGATTTGAATGCAATGACAACATCGGATTTCTGTTCAACGCCGACGGCAGCGGCAAGCGAAAGTTCACCGCGCGGTGGGATTTCATTCTGCAAGACAAAGTCGAATGGTCAGTCGATGGCAAAACGCTGTTTTACTTCAGCGTTCATTCCACCGGAGCCGCGCCGCCGCCCAAAGCACTTTCGTCCAGGTGGCTGGAATTAGATATAGCCACCGGACAGAAACGGCCAGCCGTTTCGCGCCGCTTGAAGCCTGAATCCACGTATGCAGTCTTCAGAATCAAACCCTTTCAATACCTGGATCTCCACGAAGCGGCCAATCCGAAATCAAAAATCCTGGCCTCGCTGCGTTACAACGCCAAATCGGTTAAAGTCTCTGGCGAACGCCGAAGTTACGGCAAAGACATTTGGGTAAAAATCACTCACGACGGTGCAACCGGCTGGGTCAATCAAAATTTCCTGTACGAAACTCCGAAAGATCAATAATCAACATGCTGGAAAAGTTCTCCCTCACGCTCGCCTTCGTAAACGTTCTGCCGCTGATTCTGTTAAGTGTCGCGTTGGTTTCCATCGCGCGAATGCTCAACCGCAAAAGCGAAGTCTTGGGCGAATTGAGTTATGCCGGAATCACTTTGGTGCTCGCGGGCAATGTGCTCAGCGCCATCGGCAAACTTCTGAACGCCAAAAACGGCAGCAATATCACCTGGATGGAAAGCAGTTTGCTCTTTTTCTCTGCTCCGGGGTTTGTTTGCCTGGCGTGGGCAACGTGGCGATCCAAGCTGAAAGAACTGACCGCCGGAAAAGTCTGGTTATTGCCGATCTTTTTTAACGGAGGTCTGCTGGCGCTGACCGCAGCCACCAAAATGGTGAAAGGCGGGCAAACCTGGCAAAAACTGTTGCTGACCGTTGCGACCATCGCCAGCATTGCCTTGTTCTTACAATTTGCGCTGATGGCGTTACAACATCAACGTCAAGTCCTGGCTATACTGTTCATTCTGAGTTTGGGCATGTCGCTGGCGCTAATTCTGCACGGCAACGATCATTCCGCCGCTGCCGAATGGGCCCAGCAAATTTCCAATACCATCGCTCAAGCCGTGTTTGCCTTTGCAGCAATCAAACTCGGCAAAATCGAATCTTGAAAGCGAAGCCAAACCTGATTATGCTTCGCGCTGTGATCATTGAGAGACAATTACAAATCAACAAGCATTGAAACCGTTGGAATAGCCATGTGGCACAGGGAACTTTAACTTCGGCTGTGCCGTTCTCCCCTATTTGACCCAAAAGTTTCAGGTCGCAAACTGGCGACGGAAACTGTCTGATCGCGAGCATTATTTTTGAATGCGATTGAAACCGCATTCACTTCATAACGATTGCAAGCTGTCTCGTTCTATTGAATCGAAAGCCCGCTCGCTCTACTGAGAAATGTTGTATTTTGGTCCCCCGACCACTCGTTTACGAAACTATGGAGTTCAAGAACAGTGAAGCCTTCCGAAATCGGACAGGATTTAAGGTGACGAGTAAGTAACTTGCGCCTGATCTTTCCTTGATGTTCGTGAGGCAAGCTGTCTCTTGGAAGCTATGGAACAAAGAGAAGGAAAAAGGATTATCTATGTTCAAAACTACCCTCAAGATTTTCAGTCTTCTGACGGTATTGGCGATGGCCTGTCTGGTTGTGCCGAAAGCACAAGCACAAACCGTGACCAGCGGAGCCATTCGAGGCAACGTCTATGAGTTCGGAACCCGAACTCCCATCCCCGGCGCGACGATCACTGTGACCAATCGAGATACTGGATTGATTCGCACCGCGTTGACCGACGCCGGCGGAGAATATTTCATCAAGATGTTGCCTGTCGGCGTCTATTCGGTTGGCGCGACAGGGCAAGGCTTCGAACTGGTTCCCACTTCGACCACAGCCATTCCCGTTCGCATTCTTGATCCCAGTGTTGTCACGCCGCCGCCGCTGGAATTGCGCAAGATTGTGACAACGGCTGGCACGAGACCAGCGACAACTCCACCAGCGACAACGGCTCCATCCGGCACACCACCCCGGCAAGTAACTGTAGCTTCGGACGTGTTTCAATCGGAACAAATGGTCAACACTTCCAACGCCAGCCGGACGCAGCATTTCGATTCGCACCAATTGCAGGTGTTGCCTTTGCCGGGCATTCGCACTTTTGACGATCTGGCGTTTTTGGCTGCGGGCGTGGCCCCGCCGCCGTTGGCGATAGGCTCCACCGTCGGGCCGGGCGTTGGCCCCGGAGTCGGCACCACTGGGCAGTTTGCCGTCAACGGCATTCGCAGCCGAGCAAACAACTTCACGATTGACGGTTCGGACAACAACGACGAAGACATCGGCGTTCGACGACAAGGATTCACCTCGCTTGTGCCGCAATCCATTGAAAGCATGCAGGCCGTGCAAATCACGACGTTGCTGCCGGAACCGCAACTTGGTCGCAACATGGGAGCGCAGATCAACGGCGTATCCCGATCCGGCGGACGAGAATTTCACGGTACGTTATACGGCTTTCTGACTGACCGTCGCCTGAAAGCACGCGACACCTTCGACCTGACTGGAGGTCCAGCAACATTTCCGCTGACCAGAGCCGATGGCACTGCGGTTCGTATTGGGCGACTGAGTTCGGCGGGCCAGCTTACCAATGTTCAACCTTTGGCGCCTGCCAACCCTGTGGGCGGCGAAAATCCATTCACCAGAGGCCAATACGGATTCGTTTTTGGCGGGCCGGTGATCAAAGACCGGACGAGCTTTTTCACTTCGTATGAGCATCAGGACATCAACGCCAGCCGGGAATCGCACTTCGCCGTTCCGACTGTTGCGCACCGCGGGCTGTTCAGCAACGGAGCCGTCGGCCTGAAAGATTCCCAAGGAAATTCCGTTTTTCCGTCATCTGTCACAGGCAATGCGTTTCTGAGCCTGTATCCGTTCCCGAACAATCCGGGTGGACCGTACGGCCCGGCAACATTCACTCAGGTATTGCCGGCAAGCGCCGATGGCAATGTCTTTTCCATCAAACTCGACCACAATCTGGATGCGTTTGGCAGCAAACACATTCTCAGCGGCAGATATAACTTCACCGATGACAACACGATTTTGCCCGTCACCAGTGAAGCGCTGTTTTCCAGTTTGCGGGCGTTGGTGCGAACCCAGAACCTTTCGTTGCTGTTTGACAGTTCCCTTTCCGCCAGAGCCGCCAACCAGCTACGGCTGTCCTATGGCCGAACTTCGTTGAAATTCAATGAAGTGCGGAATCCGCAGTTGCTGCCAGCGGGAACCAGCCTGACCAACGCAAAAGAGCGCCAGTACTTGCTGAACGCTCCCTACATTTACAACACGTCGACCGCGGCTGGTTCGTTGTTTCAGGTCGTTGACGGATTTGATACCGAACGCATCACAGGCCCGCTGGGACAAGTCGTTGTCACCGGTTACAGCCCGATTGGCGTGGACGTGTTCAACTTTCCACAGCAACGAACCAACAACACGTACCAACTGGCGGACACGTTCATTTATGACAAAGGAAAACACCGTTTCACGACGGGGTTCGATGTCCGCTGGACACACTTGAACAGTTACCTGGATCGAAATTTCCGTCCGCAAGCGGTGTTCAACGGCGCGCAAGACATTGCACGAGTCGTGGACCCGCGCACGCCGACCATCAACCCGCAAGGGTTTTATTTCGGCAGGGATTATCTTGCCGTTGGCGCTCCGACAGGATTCTTCCAAACGTTTTCCGTCGGCGCTCCGGATTCAACCATCGGCTTGAGGTATTGGCAGAACAATCTGTTCTTTGCCGATCAGATTCGCGCAAAGACAAATTTCACGCTGACCGTGGGACTTCGCTACGAGTTGAACACCACTCCGAAGGAGATGAACAACCGCATCGAATCCACCTTCAATTCGCCGCAAGTGCAGCAGTACATCGCCATCGAACGGCAATTGACCGGAGCGGTCTTCGGCAAAAGTGTTTCGGGTTTTGACAACTTTCTGTCGGGCCGGTTCAAGACGTACAAGACCGATGGAAACAACATTGCTCCGCACATCGCCTTTGCCTGGGACCCATTCAAAACCGGCAAGACTTCGATCCGTGGCGGATATGGCATTTACTACGACCAGATTCTGGGCTCGGTCATCAGCCAATCTCGCAACGTGTTCCCCAACTTCCTGACGGTCAACTTTGGCGGGTACAACCCGGATTGCGCGACCAACCCGTCCGGCTGCATTCAGAGCCTGTTCCATCGGCTGGTGGCGCAAAACCCGTCGTTCACGTTTGCCAAACCGGGCACGCTGAACCAGATTAACTCTGACGTGGTGTTGGCCGCCATCAATTCGGCGTTCCTGACCAACGTGACAACCGGGCCGGGATTCATACTTCCCAACGCGCACCTGGACACGCCGTATGCTCAGCACTGGTCATTGTCAGTGGAACGAGAGCTATTTCGGGACTTTCACGTTTCGGCGGCGTACGTGGGAACCAAAGGCACGAAACTGCTGAGAGTTGCGACGCCCAACCTTGGGCCGAACACGATCGCGTACGTCAGCAATATCTTGGCGGAACAACCATTCCCGAACCTGCCGGATTTACGCTTCCCATCATTTTTCGGAATCAACGTTTCCCCGAACGGATCAAGCCAGACGCTGGGGTTCCGTCCCTATCCGTTGCTGGGTTCGTTCACTTCGATTGAATCCGACGCCAACTCGAATTACCACAGCTTCCAGTTGCAGGCGAACAAACGGTTTTCGCACGGCGTGCAATTCACGACGGCGTACACCTGGTCGCATGCGATTGACGAAGTATCCGATCTGTTCGATTTGGCAGGCGCGCCTGCGTTGCCGCAAAGCAGCTTCAACCGAGCTGCCGAACGCGGAGATGCGAATTTCGATGTTCGCCATCGGTTCGCCTACAGCTTCATTTGGGAATTGCCGGGCTTCAGCCGGAAAAACCCGTTGGTTGGTGGGTGGCAATTGGCCAGCACGGGCGTGTACCAAACGGCGCAACCGTATTCGGTGCTGTTCTGTTGCGACATCAACCGCGACGGCAATGCGTCTGACCGAATCAGCTTCATCAATTCGACAGGAGCAGACCCGGGCAGCGCGCCGCGCAATACCTTTAGAGCCGCTGACCTGTCGGTCGTCAATTTGGCGATCAACAAAATCATCACCATCGGCGAAAACAACAAGCTGGAAATCCGCACGGAATTTTTCAACTTGTTCAATCGCGCAAATTACGGCATCCCAATCAACCGACTCTTTTTCGGGAATCTGGGAATCGAACCACTGACTCAGAAGAATTACACGGATACGCGCACTCCTGCGCGCACCATTCAATTCGCGCTGAAGTACAGCTTCTAAACTGCTCCATCGTGGAGACGCAAAATTTTGCGTCTCCACGATGGACACAATTCCAAATTATCGCAACGGGATCACGAAGAAGGATTGAAGTAAGGACTCGCTGAGGTCTTTGCCGCGAAAGCCCACTCCGCCATACGAAAACGAATCGTCCTGAAAAATTCCGATCATCAATGGCTTAACTGATGGCGCGCTTGCGATAGTGATGCCGATGTCGAATCGTCCACCTTTCGCATCGAAGGTGATGTGGAACGAATCGCCTTTTTTGTCCAGCTTTTCGACAATGCGTTGGCTGTCTTTCCATTCCAGCTTTCCATCTTTGCAGATATACAAATTCAAGCTGGGACTGGCTGGATTGCTGATTTCGAAGAGATAGTAATTGTTGATGTCTTTGGCGCGAACCACCCAAGCCATGCCTTTGCCATTGGAAAACACTGCGTCGAATTCCAGTCGGAAGTCGCGGTACATATTGAAATCGCGGCTGGATTCCGTGTCGAACAACACCGGCTTGTCTCCGCGAATCAGCGCGCCGGTCGTTTCAAATTTCCAGCCGGAAGTTTGCGGAAACCATTTCCTGGCACCCAAGGTCGGTTGCCAGTCGCCTTCTGCAGAACTGGGAATCGGCAGCAACTCCACACGTTCCGAAACGGAGCTATTCGCCATGGAAAGCGTCAGGTCTTTCACCCATTCCTGATAGCCTTCCTTCGAAATTCTCAGCGAATGCTTTCCCGGCGGAAGCGAAATCGCGACTCGACCATCCGAAGGAATGATCGCCTTTTCCACAATTCCGGCATACACCCTGGCTCCTGGCTGCGAAATCAGACTGACCGTGATCTGCGCCGGATCAAGCCGCGCCGAAACAAAGGCTTGCTGGCCGGGCAACACGTCCACGTCTTTAGCGAAATCGGCATAACCATCTTTGGCAATTTTCAGGCGGTGCTTTCCCACTGGAATCTTGGCAATCGTCGCGCTTTGATTTTCCTGCGTGAGGTCAGTGGGTTTGAGCGGCACTTCGTCCAGAACCACTTTTGAACCCGGCAAAAGCCCGCCGATCCGAATCACTCCGTATTTGGAAATCATTTTGTTCACCGCCACGAATGTCGCTGGACGCGCCGGATCCACCTGAATCGTTTCCAGGAATGGAGCGTAATCATCGTGTTCGATGCTCAGTTTGTATTTGCCCGGAAGAAGGTTGATCAAATTCAGACTTCCGTCTTCGTCTTTGATGATTTCCGTGATCGGCGATGCTTTTTTCGGACTGGCAAGTAACGGCGTGAGCGTAACCGTGGCTTTGGGAACCGCCACCAAACTCAAATAACCTTTGTTGGGATTGACGGCAACGCGAATGAATTCGGTTTTGGTGATGACTTTGACACGTTCACTTTCTGTGACGGTGCGATCCGTTCGTTTTGGCCCAACGGTTTCGGTCTTTCCAGGCTTGTCGTTCTTGCTGCGGTCGCTGCGCTTTTGGGCAACCCCTTCCGTGGAAAGCGCCACAGCCAAAAGCATAAGGAGCAAGGTAATCGTGAAGCCGTTCCAGGCATAAGCGCTTTGCTGAGTGGTTCGTGGAAAATCGTTTACGTCAACTGTTGGGATCATACCGATTGTCTTTCAATCCTTGGCAATGTCTTTGGCACATCGGAATCCAACCCGTAGGATTTGATCTGCGGGAATGTCTTGCGGGTAATCAGCCCAGCGATAAGTATTCGTTCCTTTATCCGGCGCATCCAGAAAATTCCCGCCACGATACACGCGCAAACGCGTGTCAGGTTTAGCTCCGTATTTTTCAGAGTAATTATCCTGAACCCACTCGCTGACATTGCCCGCGAGGTCATAAATGCCGAACGAACTGACATCTTTCTCAAAGCTGCGCCCCGGGGCCGGTTTGAGCTGTCCCTTACGGTCTACGTTTGCGTATCCGTCAACCCATTGGTTTCCCCAAGGGTAAACAAACTTCGTGTTTCCGCCGCGCGCCGCGTATTCCCATTCGGCTTCAGTTGGCAGTCGTTTGCCAGCCCATTTCGCATACGAAGCCGCATCATCCCAAGTCACGTACGCCACCGGAAGCCTCGCTTCGTCTGGAGCATAAGAGCCATTGGTTTTCCAGTTTCGCGGAACCTGGCGGCCGGTCGCGTCCACGAACTTTTTGTATTCCTGATTTGTGACTTCCTGAACGTCCAGGAAGAAGGATTTGAGTTCCACTTCGTGAGCAGGGCCTTCATCGGTGGAACCATCGTCGCGCCCCATGATGAATTTCCCGCCTTGAATCAGCGCCATGCCGGACGGAGGCGGAACGTTTTTGGACGTCGGAGTCACCGGCTCTTCTTTGCGACTGAAGTACACAATCGCCACGACAACCGCCAACAAAACGACCGCCGCCCCCACGATTAAAGGCAGGCGAGATTTTTTCAAATCGCTGTCTTCCAGCCGTTTCTCTATGGTCGGGATTTTTTGCGCAGGATTGGTCGATCTGCGGCTCTCACGAACCAGCGTCGGGATACGATCTTCTCTCGAATCCGGAGCAGACAACGCCGTGGTGCTTCGATCTGCCAGAGACGGGAATTTTACGTCGTGCCCTTCAACGGAATATTTGCCGCTTGGTGGTCCGTCGATTGGAGTGAGCGGTGGAACTAAAAACGGTTCAGCCATCGAGTACGCCACTTCTTCCGCTTCCAGCTTGACCGCCTGCTTCAGCTCCTCGCTCAACTGAATGGCAGAAGATTGTCGCTCCGCAGGCTCCTTTTCCAGGGCGCGCATGATGACGTTGGCCAGTGGCTCCGATATCTGCGGGGATAATTCCTTTACCGATCTGGGAATCAGGTGCAACTGATTGTAAACGACTTGAAGCGTGGACTCTCCGTCAAACGGGACGGTTCCCGTCAGCATTTCGTACAGAACAATGCCGATGCTGTAAATATCTGATCTTGGGTCAAGGCTTTGCCCCTGGCATTGCTCCGGGGACATGTATTGAGGTGTTCCGATGATCGTTCCCGCCTGAGTCAAAAACGTATCGCTCTTCGCTTCCCGCAATTTGGCAATTCCAAAATCCAGCACTTTGACGCGTTCGGTATTTCCATGAGTTTCAATGATGATGTTGTCAGGTTTAAGGTCGCGATGGATCACTCCGCTGCGGTGCGCTGCATCCACGGCACCACAGACTTGGCGTACGATGTTGACTGCGCGAAGCGTTTCCAATTGCTTCTCATTGCGAATCAATTCGCGCAAAGAAGGCCCTTGCACCAATTCCATGACCAGATAGACAATATTTTCTGGAGTGACACCGAAATCGGTGACTCGAACAGCGTTCGGATGTTGAATTCGCCCGGCGGCTTTGGCTTCCAGACGAAAGCGTTTAATGGCAGTCTGGTCGGCGACGAATTCAGGTTTGAGCAACTTCACCGCAAATTCGGTATCAATGTGGATGTGCGTGGCACGATAAACGTCTCCCATCCCGCCCACACCAATCAGGCTGTCCAGTCTATATCGCCCATCCAAGACCGTGCCGATCAAGGAATCAACCGGCACCAATGGCGTCCCGTCGTTCAAGCAAAAGGAAAGATTGCTTGGGTAAGTATTGCCGCAAGTATTACACTTTTTGATCTCGTGCATACCTTGATTGGCTCCATTCTCAATCCCTGGAACTCAACCAGGGCGGTTGAAATTCACCAGGGCTTATTATTTATTCGAGTAAAGCTCGCAGCCGCCTGCTCCACTGCATTTATCCGGCAAGCAGAAATATAAGTCAAGGCAACAGAACAGCGGCCAATTCACACCAAAAGCAGTTTCTCAGACATGCGCGCAACAACGCTCAAAATAGAACGATG
>DAOMFR010000072.1:1318-33916 GCA_035429885.1 Blastocatellia bacterium | reverse complement strand
TTTGTGGCCCGCCAGATGCTATTCACTCGGACGAAAGGAGACCTGGTATCAGTTGCAGTTCCGCACTCTGATGGACTCAGGTGAATGAGATATGAAGAAAACCATTATTGCTTTAACACTAGTGTTGGGATTCGTCGTGACTGCCGGTTTGTCGAGCCAGGCTTCTGTTCAGGCTCAATGGCCGTGGGGCCAAAACCGCCGCAATGATCGCTGGGAGCGTCGGGATGATCGCCGAGATGACCGTTGGGATCGCCGCAATGACCGCCGGGATGATCGGTGGGATGATCGCCGGTACAACAACCGCGATTATGAAAAGGGCTTCCGCGATGGATTGGATCGAGGCCAGGAAGATATGCGCGAACGTCGCCGCTCCGATCCGAATAATTCCAGCCATTATCGCAAAGGCAACTCCTCGTACCGCGAAGGCTTCCGCAAAGGCTACTTCGAAGGTTATCGTCAGTATGGCGGTCGCCGGTGGTAACTGATCGGTGAACGGAACCAGAAAATGAAAAAGCCGCTGGCGTTTTCAGGCCAGCGGCTTTTTGCATTTGTGAATCGGGATTATCGTTTGATGGTGTGAGAATCAATCAGCTTGCCGTCGGCGGCGATGGCTTCAACTTTCATTTCGGTTTCGGTGACTTGAACAATCAAAAACGAATTGACTGAATCTTCGCCAAAAGCCATCAACGGAGATTTGCGATCCAGAGTTTTCTTTTTGATTTCGCCGCTAGCTCCTTCGGTGAAGTACTGGATGCCTTTTTGCGGCTGAGTGCGTTCGTAACAATGCGAATGACCGGCGAAAACCGCGCTGACTCCGTATTTGATGTACAGCGGTTCCAGCTGCGCTCGCAGTTTGGTGTAAGCCGGATGCATTCGAGCCGACGAATAAATCGAATGATGACTGAACGTGATTTTCCAGCGAGCCTTTGACGCTTTCAGAGATTCGTCCAACCAGCCCAACTGTTTATCATCCATTACGTTTGAATCCAGCGCAAAGAATTCCAACAGGCCGTTTCCTTGCGCGACGTTGTAATAACGGCGCCCGCCCATGTTGAAATTCTTGTAGTTGGTTTGAAACTCCGTCCCTTTGATGATGTCGTGATTTCCCAAGGAGGCGTAAAACTTTACTCCGGCGGCGAGCAATTCTTTGTAAGGTTCTTCGAAATGCGTGCCGATCTTTTCCTTCTCGCCTTTTTCGTAAATGTTGTCGCCAAGCATCAGCACAAACTCGAACGGCGTTTTCTGTCGCTGCTTGACCATTTGGTTGGCGACGGCTCGTTGGGCTTCGTCGCCGCTGCCAGAGTCGCCGATGACGGCAAATGTGATTGCGGATTTGGCAGTCGTGTCTTGCGCAAAGCTCGCCGTTGCGGACACAACGAATAAAAAAGTGGCGGCAAAAAATAGGATGAATTTGGAAACGATGTTTTTCATGGCGATTACTTCTCCGTCAAATCTTTGACCAATTCGCCCCAGTCCAAGACGAATATCAGAAAAAAACTTTTGATGGCTTCCTTGTCATCAGTAATCAAACCGACTTCGCGTCGCTGGTCGAGTTCAACCTTACGCAAGCTCTGGCTGCCGAAAAAGACCTGTTTGCCATCCCGGACAATTGCCTGGGTATGCAGCCGAATGAGCGGCATAGGGCGAACTGCGATGCCTTTGATCGGTTTGCCTGTTGCGCCGATGACTTTGATTTCGACGCCCGCTTTGGCTCGGTTTTCCAACAGCTTGAGCATTTGCGTGTCGTTCAACTTGCCGTCGTAAATCAGCAATTGTTTTTCCGCTCCCAGAATAAAAGCAGCAAGTTTATTGCGTGAATTGATCGGGCTGATGACGAAATGCTCCGCTTCGACTTTAGGAGATTTTTTGGCGACGTCGGAATTAAACAGTCGAACGGCTTCAGTGACCAGATTTTTGTCTTCCGTGACGACGCCGAAACTGCGGCTGTGGTGAATGTCCAGAAACGTGTAGTTGAACGTCAGCAGAAAAAGCTGGCGGCGATCAATGATCATCACCTTGCTGTGATAGCGAACCAGATCTTCAGCCGTGCGAGTAACTTTAACTTTGTTTTCAGATAACCGTTTGCCCAGCTTTTTGATTTCTTTGAGGTCTTCTTTGTTGGTGTGAGTGATTAGCGCGTGAACATGGACGCCTCGCGCAGCGGCGGCGGCCAGCGCTTGTTCGATTTCCAGGCTGTCCAGCCGATAGATGATGATCTCGACGCTTTCTTTGGCCTGGTTGATGCCTTCCAGCAACGGTTCAATACCGTCCCGGGGTTGAATGATTACTTTCACCAGTTTCGTTGAAACAAGAAAGGCTGAAAGGAGCCTAGACTGCGACTCACCCTTCAGCCTTTCTCATTGTTTTACCTTCCTACGGCAGATTGCAGCTCACTGATTTTCTGACGAATTCGGCGCGAAAAGCCGTCGGTTTCAGCCGGGGAAGCGCCAGCAGCTTTGAACGCATCGCGAATCTGCGCGTCGGTCAATTGGCCGATGATTCCTGCAAACCAGCGGGCATGTTCCACTGGCACGGATTTCAACGAACTGCCCATCTTGCCGCTGTAATGCAATTTGACCTGGCCGCCGGATACTCCGTCCAGAAACGCCTGTTTGTTGTAATCGGCTAAATCCCATTTGGTGTGCGACGTGAAGCCGCCCATTTTGCCAAACGATCCACCCCAATCCGCCACCAAATACCAGTCAATGACTTTGCCGCTATCGTCATACATTCCCAGAACGTTGTTGTTAGTGTTTTTGGCGTCCCAGTTGTTAAGCAAGGTGTTCAGAATGGCCAGGCCGGACAATTCCTTGGTGCCTTTGAACGGATTGCTGTCCCAGTCCCAGTTGATGGCACGGCGAGCAATATCTTCAGGTCGTTTTTCAAACATGCCGTTGGTGAACGATCCGTCGGAGCCGACAAATTTTTTGGCACGTCCCAACCCGGTAACGCCGTTCACTTTACCCGACGCCAGAAAGTAGCTTTCTTCGACCATGTACCCGCAAGCCCAGACAATGCGGCTGGAAGCGACTTCGGAATGGACTTCTTCGTCGAACTTGATATTCCATTTGACGCCGTTGGCGTCAATCACTTTGATCTTCGGATTGGTTCCGGTGATGTCTTCCTTGTCGAACTGAAATGGCGGCTTCGGCATGCCTTCCTGGCTGCCGATTCCGTAAGTCAGATTGAGCCCGGCAATGTTGCCGCGATCTGCCCACATCGCCGGAGTGCCAGGAGCGGTTGGCGCGGAAGATGGCTTTTTAGCTTTCTTTTCCTTTTTCGATTCTTTCTCGTCTTTGCTTTTCTTTTGCGGGCTTGCGCCGACTGTAGAGGAAACTGCTACGCCTGTTATCCCTAAACAGAGGGCCAACGCGAAAGCGAACATTGTGGATAAACGATTGTGCCGATAGTTCATTGAAAAAAGACCTCCTAAAGTTGTGATTCTTCGGGGCGTTATGACATGTAGGGGCGAGGCTTGCAGTCTCGTCTTATTGCTTCAGAGGAATTCAGGCAATTGGAGCCGATCCTTCAACCTGCTGAAGGAATGACAGCAAAACCTTACTTCACATCCGAGTAGTCAAGTTTGATATAGCTGCTGGCATCGCCGACCAAAAACAGGAAGGGGCGACCAGCGATAATGGCCGACGTAATGCCTTCGGGTTTGAATTTTGGGTTAAGAACAGCTTCTTCATGCACTTTGGCAGAAACAGCTTCGCCGTCCCAATCCCACAACTTGAATTCAGCTTTCTCTTGGCCTTCCGGCGCGCCGGAAATGATCAGGAAAGATTTCAGGTGCGCGTCATACGCAATGTCGCGCACGCCTTGACCGCCGAGCGGCAGGAAAATTGCGCGCGGATTTTCCAGAATCAAGTTGCTGGCAGTGAATGGCCCGCGTGCATCGTTCAATCGCAACGGAACCAAAACGGCTTGCGACGCGATTACCGAACGCAAGCCAATGATCAGGCGGTCGTGCAATTTGTCCCAGGCAATGCCTTCGATGTTCAAACCGCCTTGCGTGCTGGGCACATCGCCCAAGCTTTTCAGTTCTGGAACCTTGCTCAGCAAAAAGCCGCGAAAGTCGTTGATCACTTCTGCCTGACCACGCAACGTCTGTGTTTGCGGGTCAAATGCGAAGCGCACAAGAGCGTTGTCTCCGCCCCAGGCCGGATCAGATTGCGAGCCAATGACATAAAAATAAGATCCATCGCTGGTGATTGCTTCCGGATTTTTGACCGTTAAACCGAGTGGAACGATTTTGGGAGCACCACCCGCTTCGCCCGCCGCAGTGAGCTTCATTGCCAACACAGCGCTTGGCTGGCTGTCGTCAACCATCAACACCCAATCAGAACCCGGAATGTGAGCGACACCGGAAGCTTCCATTTTGCCTCCGGGCAAAGCCGACCAGGAATCCGTGCTGATCACCTTAGAGGATTTCGCTCCCGGATCTTTGGTTAAGCTGGAGTCTTTTGCCGGCTGTTGCAACGCATATTTGGCGACAAAGATCGTGACGATACCGCCGGCAATCGCGCCTAGCACTTGAGCGAGAATTCGGCTCAGGGCGTTGATGTTCCAACTGTTTTTTTCTTTCTCTTTTTCTTTTTTCCTGCGTTTCTTTTCAGCTTTTTCTACGTCTTCGTCTTCGGCGGCGGTGACGACTTTTGAAGGAGGAACCATGCCGGGATCGGTTCGCGGGAACGAATAGGCCGGATCGGACTTCAAGGCAGCGCGTCTTCGCACATCTTCCAGAGCTTCCAGCGACAGCCGCGCTGTTTTGTTTTCGGTGGTTTCCGCCGGATTGCGGAAGGTCAACAGCACGTTGCCCAGCTGAATCTTGTCGCCGTGCTGGAGCGTGTAAGCTTCGCTGTCTAAGCGGTTGCCGTTGACGAATGTGCCGTTGCTGCTGCCCAGATCAACAACGCTGTACCCGCCATCTCGCGCTAACACAATGGCGTGAGTGCTGCTGACGGTTGCCTCGTTGATGACCAGTTTGTTGTGCGGAGCTTTGCCGACTTCGGTTTCCGGCTGGTTCAACAGCGCTTCGATCTTTTCACCCGTCGGCATGATGCCAATCAAACGAGGCGTGAAATGGGTTTCTATATGTTTGGCGATTTCACTGAACAAGGCTAACCGCAGCGAAGCCTTTTTGCCTGTCACGCGCTCCACGTGGTCGAGCGTCGCTTTATCTGTTGGATCGGCGATGGCCAACATCAACCGGTCGGGTTGCTGGCCGATAACTGGGCAAAGGAAACGGCTGCGCAAAAACTCTATCCCGAGCTTGGACGCCGTAACGGCATCCACTTCCAAGGATTTCATGTCGACCGGCACGAGGTTAAAGGTGCGTCCCATCACATCGCGGAGCCCGATCTCGGTCACCAGTTTGTCTTCCACCAACGCACGACAAAGCCTGCGTCCACGCGCGCCGGTTCCTTTGAGCCGGTCAATTTCCGTTTGCGCAACAAGCCCGGACGACGCCAGCGCCTGAGCCAGAGATTCTTCGTTCAATGGCAACGCTTTGGGTGCAGGCGGCGGCACAGGTGGCGGCGGCGGCGCATTGTCCAATAACAACGTGCGCGGAATAGATTGTGTGGTTTCGGCTTCTTTCAGCCGAAACGTGATGGCGCAATGACCCATCTTGATCAAATCGCCATGTTGTAATTTGCGCGGTTCATTGACGCGGGCTTCGTTGACAAATGTGCCGTTGCGACTTCCCAAATCGTTGAGAGTAAAGACACCGTCGGCAAAGCTGATCATCGCGTGAGACGATGACACTGAAGCATCTGTTAAGACGATTTCGTTTTGTGGTCCTTTGCCGATTTTGGTTTCGGGAATGGTCAGGTCGCGTTCAAAGACGTTGCCATCTCTGGATAAAACGTGGAGAGTCGCTCCGGCGGAGTTGGAATCATTCTGGGAAGGAGTCATAGTTTTTTGCGCCGCAGCTTCCAGCGAAGCATTTGGCGGTACGGATGGGGGCAGGTTAGGTCCCGAGTCGGGATTTCTGTCATTGAATGCCTGTAGATCAGCGCCGCATTGGTTACAAAACCGGCTGCTTTCGCGCGGAACAGGGAATTTGCATTGCGGGCATTCATTAATCATGCCAACTGAGGTAACTCGATTCGTGCTCGAATTTAGAAGCCGGTTAATTCGGCCCTTTTGTAGTTGAAATTACTGTCGTAAAGCGAACGCGATGCTAAATCAGTTTGCAGGCTAAATCAACGAGTTTGATTGTCATCAACTTTCCAGAACCGGTGGTAATCGGGGCGCGTACAATAAAATCGTCGAACGCAGTTTTGGCGAAATTCACAAATCTTAAAATGACATCAACCCTGGAACTGAACATGAAAAGATGGATTCTCTCGGCGCTGTTTGTGCTGGGTTTGGCGGCGAACGTTTGGGCACAGAATCCCGCTCCCCAGCCGGTGGCCATCGGCGCTGTTTCTGGCAGCGGCAAAGCGACCGATGTTCGACAGCAAACCTTCGATATTGTCTGGCAAACGGTCAAGGACAAGCACTTTGATCCGACCTTGGGCGGAGTGGATTGGGAAAAAGTCCGCCAGCAATATCAGCCCAAAGTGGCCGAAGCCAAGTCTGACGATGAGCTTTATCGGTTGTTGCAGCAAATGTTGGGAGAGCTTCACCAATCGCATTTCAATATCATCCCGCCCGAAGCTGTTATCGCCGATGACGTCGCCGAACCGCCAACCGGAGGAATCGGAATTGATTTGCGACTGATTGACGGAGCCGCAATCGTCGTTCGAGTTGAACCAGGTTCAATGGCGGAAGCATCCGGTTTGCGTCCGGGGTTTGCGATCAAACAAGTTGGCAACAAAACGATTGACGCTTTGATCGCTCCGTTGGCCAAAAGCACCCAAGCCGACGCGACCCGAAAATTGCAGATGGCTCGCCGCGTGATGCGGGAAATCAATGGCGAGCCGGGTACATCGGTCGCAATCGTTTATGAGGACAATAAGGCTCAGGCAGGTTTAGCAGTTGTGACCCGCGCAAAAATGAAAGGGGAACTATCCCCCAGACTAGGAAACTTCCCTCCGCAATACACAGAATTTGAATCGAAACGATTGCCGGGAAATATCGGCTACATTCGATTCAACATTTTCACGACACCGATTTCCGGCAAAGTGCGATTGGCATTGGCAGAACTTCGCGATGTTGATGGGCTGATCTTTGATCTTCGCGGCAATCCCGGAGGAGTCGCAGGGATCGCGACCGGCATTGCCGGACAGCTTACAGAAAAAGGCGGCGCGCTGGGAACGATGAAGATGCGAACCAGCGAGTTGAAGTTCGCAGTTTTTCCGCAGCAAAACGCTTACACTGGGCCAGTGGCAATCCTGATTGATGGAATGAGCGCTTCCACCAGTGAAGTCTTTTCCAGCGGAATGCAGGAATTAGGGCGAGCGGTTATCATTGGGGAAACCAGTGCCGGAGCTTGTTTGCCATCGTACTTTCAAAAACTGCCGACCGGCGCTCTTTTCCAGTTTGCCATTGCCGACTTCAAAACCTCGAAAGGTGTTTTGATTGAAGGGCGTGGTGTGATCCCCGATGTCGAAGTGAAATGGAATCGCGCCAGTTTGTTGAATGGACGTGATGCGCAACTTGAAACTGCGGTTGAGCGTTTGACTCAGTCGCGACAACGCGAGCGGTCAGTAAAATAGACGCTCGTATTTAGCCAATCCCCGGCAAGCCAACAGTTTGCCGGAGACACTTTAGAGAACTGATAGCAAGCGAACCGCTTGCTCTATAAATCAGAAAGGATGATTCGATGAAAAAACTTGCACTCATGATTGCTCTTATGCTGATGATGGGATTGACCGCAATGGCTCAAGAGAAAAAGGCTGATGCTCCGAAAGCCGATGCCAAACCGGCGGCGGCATTGCCGACGGTGGATGCCATTTTAGATTCTTATGTCAAAGCTATCGGCGGCAAAGAAGCCAATGAAAAAGTCACTTCGCGGTTTATGAAAGGCACGTTTGAAATGCCTGCGATGGGGATGAGCGGAACTGTAGAGGCTTACACGCAAGCTCCGAACAAGACCGCCACTGTTACTGAAATTGCCGGATTCGGTAAAGTGCAGCAAGTCTTTGATGGCAAAACCGCCTGGGAAGCGAATCCGATGAGCGGTTTGCGCGAATTGGCAGGCGCTGAACTGGCTGCCATGAAACGCGAAGCGGATTTCTATGCCGAACTTAACTACAAGAAGAATTACTCGAAGCTGGAAGTCAAAGGCAAAGAGAAAGTCGGCGATTCCGAAGCTTACGTTGTCATTGCCACGCCCAGCGAAGGCAAGCCCGACAAGATTTACTTCGATGCGAAAAGCGGTTTGGTGATTCGTCGTGACAGTGAGCGGCAAACCGAGCAGGGCGAAATGGCCACCGAGACTTACTACGAAGATTACAAAGACGTAGAAGGCGTCAAAGTTCCGATGACAATGAAGATCACCAATCCTCAGTTCAGCTTTGTCATCAAAATGACTGAAGTCAAAACGAACGTCAAAATTGAAGATTCGAAGTTTTCCAAACCGGCAAACTAAGCTGGAGTTTAATTTTACGGCAAAACGAAAAGGGCGAGTTCATCTCGCCCTTTTTGTCGTTTACAGTTTGACGCGGATTAGCTCGCTTGTTTGATTTCGTGAGGTAGCAAATCAGTCGTGGCTTCGGTGACCGGATGCTGGATGGAAGCGGGCGGCAGTTCGTTGGTGTCAGGAATTGCAACGCCTTCGACAAAATGACGGCGCGGAGTTGGTAAAGAATCTTGTTCAATTGGCCTGCTGATCGCCTGGCGAAGTTTGTTCCAACCATAGAGAATCATCAGAATTCCCGCCGAGCCAAATGCTGTTGCCATTACGCTGATCACTCGCAACATTTTCTCAAATCTGACCGGGTCGTTGCTGCCAAAGAACAACGTAAGCAATAACGCCACACCCATAAAGAAAAAAGCCATGCCGGTGCCGATCGTTTTTTGACTGGAGTTGGTGATTGAGGTCAGCCGCAGTACTTCGGCTTCCGCAGGGGCCTCAGAAAGAAGCGGTGAACCACATTGGCGACAAAACTTTGAGTTGCCTGCTGTATGGGAACCACAGGACGAACAATGGTTGGCTGCGGCTTTGGCCAGCGCAGCCGCGATAATCGCTTCGGCCTCGCGCGTCAGAGTATTGCGGTCACTTTTGGTCATGTAGCCTGAGTAAACGCCTTTGACGGTGTAGGCAAACGTCACGCGAGTGGAATTGGTGCCCGTAGATTTCAGCCCGACTTCCAACGAAGTTTGGTAATCCAGAATGTTTTGCGAACAACCCGACTGCGCGGAGCTTTTGGCGCTTCGCCGGGCTTGAAGCGGAGTTTCGTTGAGCACACGGTAGCCCATTTCTTCCAGGGCGTCGGACAGGCTGGCGCGAAGACTTTCTGCGTCGTTGGCGACGTGGCGGGACACGTCATGATCGAAGGTGAAAGACATTCCGCCGCCGCTGCTCATGGCTGGGATGAATTCTGCTCCCATAGTTCCTCCGGATTTTATTGTTTGAAGGTATTTGACATTCCCGCTAACGAAACCGCGAAAAAGAAAGTTCACCGCATTCATCCACCGTCTAGCTTAGTCCTTTCGCCAAACATAAATGTCGCGGGCGATGTCTTTTTCCAGTGCGATTTGGGTTTCGTCGCATTGAATCACGAAGCTGGGAAATTTTTGCTGAACTTTGACGGAAACTCCAGGCGTGATGCCGAAAGAGGAAAGTTTGCGGATGCGCGGGAAATTTGCTGCGCTGACATACGCAATTTGGGCTTGCTCGCCGACTTCCAGGCGATCAATGGAAGTGACAAGTGAATTCACCTGGTCGTCAACCTGGCGGCAGCAATCGCCTTGGGGAATCGGATGGTTGTGCGGACAGAATCGCGGATGGCCGAGCAAAGTGCAGATGGCGTTGGTTATGCCCTTGGCAAGGAAGTGTTCAAATTCGCAGGCGTCGGCTTCGCTTTCTTCCAGGGTCATGCCCAGCACGTCAACGACCAATCGTTCCGCCAGGCGGTGACGTCGAATAATTTCTGCGGCAGTTTGGCGACCTAATGGCGTCAGGCCGATCTCACCGGCGGAGTTTCGCTTTACGTAACCTTCGCGTTCGCATTCGGCCAACAATTCCTCTGTGACTTCAGTTTTGGCTTCGAGCGAAACTTCCTCAACGTCGGCAGAGCCGCGCTCTTCGTTTGTCCAAACCGATTCCAGAACTTCAACAATATCCTGAGAGAGCCAGTTGTGCATAAAGTTAAAAGCTGATGTTTAAAGCCCTCAACACCAGATTCACCACTCCGCCGACCGCAATGGCAAATGGGGTGATGAAAGCCAGAATGATGAGTGCCTTTTTCGTTCCTTGTTCGCGAACGATCATAAAGAAGTTGGCGACGCAGGGAATGAACAGCGTTAAAACGATCAGCGAGACGACAATCTGAACCGGCGTCATCAACCCTTTGCCGACCATATCATACAAACCGGCGGCTCCGTAATCGCGGCGCAAAAAGCCAAGCACCAACACCTGAGCCGTTTGTCTGGGCAATTGCAACACTCCGGTGACCAACGGAGCCAGCGTGTTGTTAATCATGTCCAGCCCGCTGAGTTTTCCCCAAGGCGTCGGCACTCGCACGCGATCCATGATGAAGAGGATCAACGTACCCAGCAGAAACAACGGCAAGGCTTCTTTCAAATACCACTTCATTCGATAACGAGTTTTGGTCCAGACGTTTTTGAAAACCGGAACACGGATTGGCGGGATTTCAAAGATGAAATCACCGCGTTGGCCTTTAACGATTTTCGACGATAGATAACCGACCAAAAACATCTGCGATAAGACGACGCCGAAAACCGTAAACATCGCTCCGGCGCTAAGCGATCCGCTGATTGCCATCACGACCCCAAGTTGCGCGGAGCAGGGAACTCCCAGCGCCAACAGAATTGTGGCAATCAATCGCTCTTTCTTCGTTTCCAGAATGCGCGTCGTCATCGTCGCCATCGTGTCGCAGCCGAGTCCCAACACCATTGGCAACACCGCTTTGCCGTTCAATCCCATTACTCGGAAGACTCTGTCTGATAAAATCGCCAGTCGCGGCAAATAGCCGCTGTCTTCCAATAAGCCGAACGCGATAAAAAACGTCATGACGATCGGCAACACAATTGCCAGCGCATATGTCAGCCCGACCGAAATCAACCCGTACTGGCCGACAAGAAAATCATAAACAATTCCCTGCGGAATAAGTTTTTGCAGGTTTGGCGTCAGCAGCACGTTGAAGACGTTATTTTCCAATGCGTCAACCAAGGTGCCTGCGCCAATAACACCGACGAATTCGTACATCAGCAATAAAATGATGATCATCATCGGGGCGCCGGTTCGCCAGTCACGCGTCCAATGCCCTAACCGTTCTGCGAAGCGCTCTGATTTGCGAAGCACGAAAGCCAGCGGAATCATTACTGGTGCAATCAACGACAAGAACTGTGTGATTGCCGGATAGAGCAACCCTGTTTCGTAGGTGCTGCCGTCATCCGCGAGTTTTCCGAACAGTAGAGATCCAAGCCAGCCCAGATGAATGTTTTGGAAGAACGTTAGTGCTGAGGGAATGACACTGCGATCCATCAAGGAGTTGATCCAACTGTAAAGCGTCGGCAAGCCAAACATGCGACCAAGCTCAGTGTAAGCAAACAGCAGTAGCCCGACGATCAAGCAAATCAACCCGATTTTGATCCCCACGCCATTCGATTCGCGGAAAACGCTGGGCAAAACTTTTTTGTACTTGCTGACGGAGTGTTCCAGGAAAACATTCCGCATTTCTTCCAGTCGCGCCGCGCAGCTTTTGATTCGCATGCGTGTATTGGCGTCGTTTTGGATTTCGCCATCGGCAACACGGCTCAGCCACAATTCAACGCCATGGCGAAACCCTGAATCCTGAGTTTGCAACCACTCAACCGCTAATTGTAAAGGAAGATTCTTGTTTGTTTTCGGTGATAATGCCTGAAGAAAACTTTCGTTGCCCAGTAGCCGATTTCTCTGGGCTGCCAGTGGATCTTCGGGGATTTTGGCGTGGACGATTGATTTGAAGATGGAATACAGCCCCTCGCCTTCGACGGCGACGGCCGGAACTACTGGGATGCCGAACAGTTCGCTGATGCCTTTCGCGTCAATTTCGATTCCGCGATGGCGAGCTTCGTCCATCATATTCAAGACCAACACCATGGGGATTTTCAGCTCAGCCAGCTGTGATGTGATCAATAATGTCCGCCGTAAATTTTTGGCATCAGCAACCTGAACAATTACGTCCGGCTCGGCTTCCAACAACATATCGCGTGTTACGCGCTCGTCGTCAGATTGCGGTGCCAGTGAATTGACTCCGGGCGTGTCAATGACCTCCCACTCCTCACCACCGTATTTCATTTTGCCACGCGAAACTTCGACCGTTGTGCCTGGATAGTTGGAAACCGTGACATACTTTCCAGTTAAATACCCAAAGATGACTGATTTGCCGACATTTGGGTTTCCCACCAATAAAAGCCTGGAAGGGCTTGGGGCAGGCTTTTTTATCTTCTCAATTTTATGCAGTGTAAGAGTAGACATAAGTTCACATTACCACTTGGCAGTTAATAAACCTAAGGTTATTGAAAGTCAAATTCAATTTGAGGCGGCAAAGCCTCATGGCTTGAGGGACATGAAAAGCCAGGAGAGTTGTTGTGAGGTGACCGCGCTTTGAAGTCTTCGATTTAGAGGTAGTGAAGTTTCATTTTTATCGATGCCAGCGGGAAACGATACTGATTGCAATTATTTGCTTGTCAGAGACTTGGAGCTAAAGGTGTGTGAATTTAAGCTTGGTAGCCAGAGAGCATGACTCGGGTTATCTGATTGTTCTTCTGAAAAAGGTGGTTGAGGAGCATTGTCAGATGATGAGCCTGGGGTGATCTCTGACGCTGGTTGCCCCAGCTGTTCAGCCAAATATAGAGAGATGGGTTTGTCTATCAGCAGTTCAGTGTTTGGCTGATCAAGTTTGGCCTCACTGAGAATTGAGCGGCGAAGCAACTCCGGCAAATAGCGTAGTAAAAGCATATACCCCATTTCGCCATCGTCTTGCGTTCCTGCCATCTGTGAAATGATGTCCAAAAACTCCCGGACCAATTGGCCTTGTTCGTCTACGCTCAGTCGTTCCCACCAATGCTCAAAATCACGTCCTGCTTGTATGTCCGCGATTGTTTGAACCAGGCGCCGGAAAGACCCTGGCAGCGATTCCCAAGCTGCGTTACGAACGCCGGCTGGAACATCCCCAGCTCCAGGTAGCAATTCCTCGATCGTAAACATACGCTCAGGAACCAGGTGGCTGTCGCGTAATACCTCAAGAAACTCATTGGTTTCGATATGATAGTGCTCTTCAGGGGCTGCCTGGTCTGAAGGTCCACCGCGAGGAGTCTGCACGGCTTGGGACGTTAGCAATTTGATGTATCCATGTCGCGGGGAACGCACACCGAGTTCGACCCGATAACGCCGGTCAGGGAAAACGCTAAACCAGTATTCGTTGGTGAAAGCTGCATTGAAAAACACCGAAATGTTCGTGGTTTCATCAATCAATTTCAGCACAGAATGAAAATCGGCAATCTGGTTTGGAGGGAAAATTTTCTGCAACCGATCGAAAGGGTTGTCCTTCAATTGCCAGTACACAAAGAGTCGAAAAGGGTCCTGGCACATCGCCCGCATCATGTCGAAATCGTAATGTTCTGGGATTGGTAGGCCAAAATCCGGCTCAGAAGCACCGACAGTGTCTTTGGTCAGGGGGGCAGCATCGGCGCCAATTTCAAGCAATGGTTTGGCTGCTGATTCATCCAAAAGCAATTCTTCATTCTCGCCAATTGGTTCCGCAATGGGCGCATCGGGAACGGCTAATGGCTCAAATGGGTTTCGATCAACAACTGGAACCAGTGATGACAGGTCAAAAAAGAAAGGCACTCTTGGCTTCTCCCCGCAATTTCTAAATTTTGAAACTTAAGACAGGAACTTCTGGAAACGTTTGCGCTTAGAGTGATGGATCTCAAGTCGCAGGGTAGGTTCGGTTCAGTTTTCTGTCAAGCATTGCGGGAAAATGGCTAGAGGGGTTGGTTGACGGAGCCCGGATTGGTGGCTAAAGTGCCTTACTGGTTGGGCGCATCCAGCCAGAATCCCAAATACATTGTTAAAGTCATTTCGATCAATTGGCAGCCTCATCTCAATTGCTAATGATCGAAAAAGTTGTTAGCAAGAACGGAATCATCAGTAATGAGCAATACACATGAACTTGTCCTGCCGGCTCGAATTGGACGGTTAAACGAGTTGGCTAAAAACTTATGGTGGAGTTGGCAGCCCAATGCCGACCGTTTATTCCAGCATTTGGATAAAACACTGTGGGAAATTACCTACCATAACCCGGTCAAATTTCTTCATCACCTTTCACCAGCAAAACTGGAATCGGCAGCTTCCGATCCAGGGTTTTTACGGCATTACGACGGAACGATGCTGGCTTTTGACAAAGCTGTTGCAGCCAAAGGGACTTGGTTTACGGAAAAGCATTCGCAACTGGCTGATCGCACGATTGCCTATTTTTCGGCAGAGTTTGGGTTCCACGTTTCCTTGCCGATCTATTCGGGCGGGCTTGGCATTCTGGCAGGCGATCACTGTAAAGAAGCCAGTGATATCGGACTGCCATTGGTCGGCGTTGGATTTGTTTACCAACAAGGCTATTTCACCCAGCACATCACCGGCGAAGGTCGTCAAGACACCATTTATGAGCCATTGGATTATTCGATGGCTCCGCTGGAGCCTGTGATTTCACGCGACAGCGAAGGTGGCCTGCTCAAGGTGGAAGTCGGCGGAAGATGTGTGCATGTTGCTGTTTGGCGCGTTCGACTCGGTTCGGTGTCGGTTTATTTGATGGACACCAATGTCGAAGAAAATCCTTCCTGGGATCGCGAATTGACCGCGCGGTTATATGGCGGCGATCAGGAAATGCGCATTCGACAGGAAATCGTGTTGGGAATTGGCGGTATACGCATGCTGGAACGACTGGGGATTCGTCCTTCGGTGTTTCACGCCAACGAAGGACACGCGGCATTCATGATGTTGGAACGCATTCGTTCGGAGGTGCAGAACGGCAAGAGCTTCAAGGAGGCTTCTGATGTTGTTCGCGAAACGACTGTATTCACGACTCATACCCCTGTCCCGGCAGGCCACGACGCTTTCCCATTCCAATTGGTTGAAACGCATTTTTCTGGTTATTGGGAAGGGCTGGAATTGGATCGAGAGCAGTTTTTTGCCTTGGGCGAACATCCGGATGGCGGCGCACCGAATTTCAATATGACTGCGCTGGCGCTGCGTTTGTCTGGCAAATGCAATGGAGTCAGCCAGCTGCACGGACGGGTTTCGCGTCAGATGTGGCATTCAATGTGGCCGGATCGAACCGAAGACAACGTGCCGATCACTCACATCACCAACGGAGTTCATTCGCCGACCTGGATCGCCCCGGAAATGAATCGGTTATTTGCAAAATATCTAGGCCACGATTGGTTGGCGAAACACGATGACCCGACTCTGTGGGAACGGATTCACGACATTCCGGATGCTGAGTTCTGGAATGTTCATCAAGAGCTTAAGCATAAGCTGTTCAATTTTATGCGCGAGCGCGCTCGGCGAGATTGGATGACGGAAACCGCAGGCCCAACCCGTGTGCTGACGGCTGGAACGTTGTTGAATCCGGATGCGCTGACAATTGGGTTTGCCCGGCGTTTTGCCACCTACAAGCGTGCGACTTTGCTTTTTAGAAGTCTCGAGCGGTTGAAAAAGATTTTTCACGATGAATGGAAACCTGTGCAGATCGTGTTTGCTGGCAAAGCTCATCCGGCGGATTCGCCTGGCCGCAGCTTGATTCACGAAATTTACGAGTTTGCGCGCGATCACAATTTGGGAGGTCGAATTGCGTTTGTCGAAAATTATGACATTCACGTGGCTAAACATCTGGTGCGCGGCGTAGACATCTGGTTGAACAATCCGCGTGTGCCATTGGAAGCCAGCGGAACCAGTGGCCAGAAAGCCGCGCTCAATGGAGTGCCTCATTTGAGTGTATTGGATGGTTGGTGGTACGAAGGTTATAAAGGAACCAACGGCTGGGCGATTGAACCGTCAATTCCTGAAGGCGTCAGCGAAGAATACCGGGATGAAGCCGATGCAGACGCCCTGTATCGAGTCCTGGAAACAGAAGTCGTTCCACTGTATTTCGATCGCGACAGCGACGGCATTCCGCGCCGTTGGATTCATTTGCTGAAAGAATCCATTCGCACCGCCGGACCTGTTTTCAGTGCACGTCGAATGGTCAAAGAGTATGCCGAGAAAATGTACATTCCGGCAATGCAGGCCGATTTATCACAGTAAGTTGATAGCGTGTTCTGTGGAAATTAAAAGGCGAGACAGTTCAGAAACTGTCTCGCCTTTTGCGTAAACTATTGTTTGTGGACTCTATTTGACTTCTTCGATGCCTGTTACGGTCAATTTGCCCTCGGCCATTTTGCCCATAACTTTGAACTTTGCGCCATTATCTTTGGTGCTCTTTTCAAGCGCGGATTTGGCCATCTCAGTTCCTTTTTCGTCAAATTCAATGAACTTGCCGTCGGCATAAACGCCAAGTCCGCTCTTCAGGCAATTTTCCATTAGTGAACAGCTCTTTTTATGAGTGTCAATGGCAGCCTGCGGGTCGTCTTTCTTCATGCGCCCGGTGGCGCAAGCTTTATCAACAATGTTACCTGTCAGCGTAACTTTGTCCGAATCTTTCTTTTGCGCTGTTGATACAGCAGCAATGCTTAAAGCAACGGCCAAAGCCATACAGAAAGCGATAATCTTCTTAGTCATTGGTTGCTCTTCCTTTCATGAAGTTTGTGGTTGATTGATTGCCAGCAATTTGGGAGAGCCAGCCTCTTGCGAGAGGCTAGAGCCAGCCTGCCGTATATTTCAGCAAAAATATGCTGTTACAAATGCCGCCAAACAATCTACAAAGCTCTCGGGCTACGATATTGCTCGTAACGACGAGTCGGCTCGTATTTGCTGACTGTGTGACCTGATTCTTTCTTGGGTGGGCCTTCCAGCCGGATGATTTCGATGGCTTCCTGATAAACGCGCTCCAAATTTTCGGGTTGAAAGCCATTTAATCGGCAGGCGTGAACGTGAGAGCGGACAATTTGCTCAACGGCCTCGCGACCGATTTCATCCAAATCTTGCAATGCGCGCAGAGCATGGGCAGAAAGCTTCATAACAGATGAACCTGTCCTTTCAACGAAATGAGAAGATTTATTGGGTTTTCCGTTTATATCTGAAAACTAGGTTGGAACGGCGCGGAGTATAGCACTGTTTATTTTGCTGTCTACAAAATTTTTCCAATGCCAGGCAACCCGCGAAAACGCCTTCAAGAAGCGTAGTTTGCCAGGGGGAGAGCCTCTGGCTAGAATGCTGTCGGCATCTGGTTAGGCTCCGTTGCCGAAGCAATTCTTCAAATAGACATTTATGCGAATCGCCGCATCCACGTACCTCAACTCTGCGCCCTTAGTTCACAGTTTTTCGCAAGGTTCCTTGCGACATACATACGAGTTTTTGGGAGACACTGCTCCATCGCGTTGTGCAGCGATGCTGGCTGCCGGGCAATGTGAAATTGCGTTGATTCCGGCGATCGAATACCAGCGGATTCCCGGGTTGCGAGTGATTCCCGATGTTGCCGTTGCCTCCAAAAAGCGCGTTCGCAGTGTGCTGATTGCTGCACGCTGTTCTCTGCAAGATGTAAAGAAGGTGACCCTCGATACTTCGTCCAGAACTTCTCAGGCTCTGGTTAAAATTTTGTTTGAGCGGCGTTATGGCTCGCATCCCGTTTTTGTGGAGCGGGCTCCGGATTTTGCCGCGGATTGCGAAAACATGCTGGAAGGCAGCGATGCCGCTCTGGTCATTGGCGATCCGGCGATGCGGTTGGCGGCTTCGGCCGGTCAACTGGGAGTGCGAATTTACGATCTTGCTGAAGAATGGCGCTTGATGACCGGGTTACCATTTGTGTTTGCCGTCTGGGCGGTAAGAGCGGATGTTGTGCACGAACGCGGTGTGATTGAACGCGATTTTCTGACCGCCAAACGAGAAGGGCTAGCTCGATTGGAGCAGTTGGCCACCGAGTACGCTGCTGAGTTGAGACTGCCTCAACCTGACCTGTTGACGTATTTACAGGACAGCGTCAATTATGATTTGGATGCCGAAAATATTGCGGGCATGGAGCGTTACTTCGACTTGGCCGCAGAGTGTGGATTGATACCGCAGCGTCGTCCTGTGGAATTTTTGCATCACAAATTATTTGCCGAAGCTGGGAAAACCTAAACGACATAATGTTGTCGCACATTCACAATGCCCCATTAATCAAACAATCAACTTACATAGACAGATTATGATTACTGCTTTAGCTGGAGGCGTGGGGGCGTCAAAATTGCTCGACGGGTTAAATCGAGCAATGTCGCCGGAAGAGATTTCCATTATTGTCAATACAGGCGACGATATTGAAATGTTCGGTTTGTATATTGCGCCCGACCTGGACATTGTTGCTTACACATTAGCCGGTGTCGTGAACCCTGATTTTGGATGGGGCGTTAACAGTGACACGTTTTATTGCCTGGATATGTTGCTGCGGTATGCAGACCAGGAACGCTGGTTCAATCTGGGAGACCGCGATTTTGCTACGCACATTTTTCGCACTGACAGGTTGCGCAAGGGCCAGACGCTTTCTCAGGTGACAGAGCAAATTGCGCAGACACTTGGAGTCAAAGCTCGCCTCTTGCCGATGACAGACACGCATACGCCCACAACGATCCTGACGACCGAAGGCGAGATGCATTTTCAGGAGTATTTGGTCAAACATCGGGCACAACCTACGGTTAACAGCATTCGCTTTGAAAACATCGAATCCGCCAAGCCAGCGCCGGGCGTTGCTGAAGCGATTCTGGAATCCGAGGCCATCATCATTTGTCCAAGCAACCCGTTGATCAGCATCGGGCCGATTTTGGCTGTGCCCGGCACGCGGGAAATGCTGAAACAAACTCAAGCCAAAGTCGCTGTCATTAGTCCTGTTGTTGCCGGTGAATCGCTGAAAGGGCCGACCGATCAAATGCTGCGAAATTTGGGAATGGATGTGTCCGCGCTTCAGATCGCCAAGCTGTATGAAGACATCACGGATATTTTTATTCTGGATAAACAAGACGAAGCCTTGAAACCGGAAATCGAACAACTGGGGTTGAAGGTCGTTGTCACCGATACTGTGATGAGCAATGCGGCCAAAAAACTGGAGTTGGCGGAAACGACTCTGGCTGCTTTGGCAGATTGATTGTCGAATGCGTTATTTACTGATTCCAGTCAAAGACTTAACGCGCGCCAAACAACGGCTGGCGGCGCTGATGACTCAGGAAGAGCGAACTCGGCTGGCGTGGGCGATGCTGGAAAACACGTTTGCCGCGGCTGCGCGCGTTCGCACCGTTGACCGCGTAGCCATCGTCACGCTGTATCCACCCGCCATCGAATTAGCCCAAAAGTTCGGAATGGAAGTCATTCTGGAAACCGAACAGATTTCCGAAAGTGCTTCTGTGGATTTCGGTTCGCGCGAACTCGCCAAACGCGGAGCTGAATCCGTCCTGAGATTGCCAATTGACCTGCCACTGATTACCGCCGAAGACATCGAAACGGTTCTGGCTGCCGACAAACCAGAATCATCAGTCGTCATCGTTCCTTCCCGAGATGGAACCGGAACGAACGCAATATTGCGTCGCCCGCCGACGCTGTTTCCTTCGCACTTTGGTACAGGCAGTCTGGCCAAACACATCAAAGAAGCCCGGGACGTAAATGCCGCCTGCAAATTGCTGGAGCTTCCGCGAATCGCGCTGGACATTGACGAGCCAGAAGATGTCGTTGAGTTGCTCCGCCGCGGGCACGGAACTCCGATTCACAAGCTGCTTTCCGAATTGCAGATTGATGAGCGGCTGAAAGCGATCACTTGATGTTGACCTTGACGCTGTTTGCGGTTTGACCGTCAACGGTCAACGTCACGTCTACTTCACCGCGCCCGGCCAAAGCTTTTGGCAACAGCAGATTGATCTGATCCAGGCCAACGAAATCTCCTTGTGAGCCTGCATAACCGACCGTGGTGGCTATTCCTCCGACTTGAGCCGCGACCGTCGCCAACGAACTGCGGTAGCGCAATCCATTGCCGAACAAAACTAAAAAGACCTGATCGCTCGGCACGCTCAGATCAATCGGCTTGGCGATGAAACGCCCCAGCGCCGAATCGAATTGTGCAATGGGTTCGGAAAGTTGCGAACCGTTGGCTTTGATTCGTAACACGTATGCCGCCGCCAAACCTTGTCCGCTGGAATCGGCGGCGAACAATCCGGGAGCGACCGGCGCAATTGGCACATTGGCTTGCGAAGCCTGTCCATTTGAACTGGCGATCACAATCGAAGCCGTTCCATTCGCCGTGCCTGCCGGAAGCTGATAGTTGACCTGAGTTGGCGAGACGAAAAACAGAGGAGCAAGCCGTTCCGTTCCGAATGAATCGCGGACTTTGACCGTCGTGCCTGCCAACGAAGTGGGCAACGGAACCGTCGTCGCCGACAACGTCCCTGTCGCCAGATTACTGCCAAACGCTGCGATGATTGCTTCGGGTGCAAGCGTTGCGCCGCGATAGCTGGCGGCAGAAACGTGTGTGGCGGAATTGACCACCGTTTCGTAACAGCCAATGTCTACGGCTGAACCTTGGGGACGCGGAACACCGTCGGCGTCTTCGGTGACGCTTACATTCGTTCCGGCGTTGAGAGCAGGCGAACCGGCTTTCAAGCGGTAATTGTTGTTGGCGGCATCGGCAAACAGAGCTTCAGAGGTTGAAACGATGGAATGCTGGTCCTGCCCAGCGGCTTGCCAGTTGGCGAGCGTGATGAACGTATTGCCATCGTCCTGACTGAACCGATTGACGACGATGTTGTAATCGCTCTGCAACGCCTCAGCGCTGTAAGTCGTCACTGAACCGCGAGTTCCCGGGTGAATGAAAATGTTGTTCTTGGCGACATTGCCGGTTGGCGACGACACTCCGTCCGATGGAGGAATATTCAAGCACCATCGTCCGTTCGACGCTTGGATGATTGTATTGTGCAGCACCTGATTGCGGCTGGCTCCGGCGGCGGCGTCAATCGCGTACAACGAAATCCCGGAGGCGTGATTGGCATACAGCAAATTGTTGCGAATGACGCTGTCCGACAATCCGTCGCAGTTAATGCCCGAACCTCCGCCCACACCGTTTTCCCAAATCACATTTTTTTCGATCAATCCGAACGAAATGACGCCGTCGCCGCCTTGAGATAAATCGCCGTTGATGTGGATGCCTGCGTTTGCGTTGTGATGCAGCCGATTGCCACGAATGGTCGGATAATCGGCGCTGTTGCTGTGGTACAGGCCGTGTTCGCTATTGAACGAAAGTTCGTTGAATTGCAGCGTCGGATGTTCGCTAAAGCCAAGAAAGATTCCGTCACCGCGCACGCTGGTCGAACCGTTGTTGTGCGAATAACAGTTTTGAACGGTGATGTAATCGGCGTTGCGAATGTCTACGCCGTGGCGTGGCGCTCCGCTGAGTTCGAACCCGTCAATGATCCAGTAGCTGACTCGCAGGTCGAAATTTTCGACTTCAATCAAGCTTTGATGGCGGTTGGTTGTGGCCAGCGAGTTGATCAGCGGGCGAGCGCCCGCCTCGGCTTTCAGAGTGATAGGCAGGTTGGTTGTGCCGGATTTGCCGATACGGCATCCGGCGTAAGTCCCAGCGCGAACGACGATGACATCGCCCGGCGCGACGGCGTCAACCGCTTTTTGCAAACTCGCCCACGGTTGAGCCGCCGTTCCAGGATTGTTGTTGTTACCGTTTGTGGCTACGTAATACGTCGCCGCAAAAACTCCCCCGCCGAAGCCGAACAGCACGGCGCAGCAAATCGTCCAAATGATGTACTTCATAAATTTTCATTGGGCGGGGGAGTGGTTGGCAGATTAGCCCATCGAAACAGCTCGTTCCGGCTTGATCTTGTAAATCACGCGGACTTCACCCGGCTGGCGGAACGGATAAACGTCCTGGCCCAGATACTTTTTGGCCATTTTGTTGATGTGATCGTCCGCGCCTTCCAATGTTCGCTCGGCGACCGTGCCGCGAATTTCCAGGTGACGATAGGGGTTTTCCGGGTCAACCAGCGACAAAGAAACGCGCCCGTCAGCCTGCAGGTTTTTGTCTTTCTGGCGACCGGTGGCTGTGTTGAAGATGACATTTTCGCCATCATAATCAATCCACACCGGCGTCACTTGAGGTGAGCCGTTTGGCATTAAGGTCGCCAATCCGGCAAACACTTTTTTGTCGAACAGGTCTAGATAATTTTCGGGAATTACTGAAGCCATAAATTTTCTCCTTTTGATAATTAGGACTTACGCAAACCACGAGAACGTTAGCCACAGAGGCACGGAGACACAGAGAGTAACTTCATTAGATATTGAATTTTCTTGCCTTGCTCCGTGTCTCTGAGGCTCTGTGGCAGTTTATTGGTAAGTCCTGGATTGTTGTTACAGAGCCAACTCCGCCATCGTCCGCAGCGCGCCGATGTCCGAAGTTCCGCAGATTAAAGTTGTGATGCCGCAAGTTTTCCACGCTGCCAACCGTTCGGCAATGCGTTCTTTCGGGCCGCATAGCGCGACTTCGTCCACCAGAGCGTCCGGCACGGCGGCGACGGCCTCCATCTTTTTGCCGGTCAGATAGAACTCCTGAATCTTATCGGCAGCTTCCTGATACCCATAGCGGCAGGCGATGTCGTAATAAAAATTCTTGCCCTTCGCGCCCATGCCTCCGATGTATAAAGCCAGGTTCGGTTTGACCTGATTGCGGCAAGCGTTCACGTCATCGCCGATCACAATTGAAACCGTCGGCGCGATGTCGAAGCTATTCAAATCCTTCCCGCCGCTCGCTTTGCCAAAACCTTCGTCCAGCCATTCGCGGTAAACCGGAACGCGCTCCGGCGAAAAGAAAATCGGCAACCAGCCATCGGCGATTTCCGCCGCCAGCGCGACATTTTTCGGCCCGACAGCAGCCAGATAAATCGGAATGCTTGGACGAAACGGATGAATGATGGATTTGAGCGGCTTGCCCAAACCGGTTCCGCCTTTGCAGGGAATGTCGTAATGCTCGCCATGGAATTCCAGCGGGCGTTCGCGCTTCCAGATGGTTTTCATGATTTCGACGTACTCGCGCGCACGAGTCAACGGTTTGCCATACGGCACGCCGTGCCAGCCTTCAACAACTTGCGGGCCCGAAGCTCCGATGCCGACCAGCATTCGCCCCTGCGTCAACAAATCAATTGTCAGAGCCGTGGCCGCAGTCATCGCCGGAACGCGAGCAGTCATTTGCATAATCGCCGTGCCGACATTGATCTTTTCGGTCTTCGCCGCCAGCCAAACCAGCGGGCTGACGGCGTCAGAACCGTACGCTTCCGCCGTCCAGACCGAGTGAAATCCCAGCCGATCTGCTTCCTGGGCCAGCGCCACGTTATCCACCGGCGAAGCTCCCCAATATCCCACATTCAATCCAAGTCGCATGTTTTTCTCCTGATTATGGCGGCGGCACGGAACGGGAAGCGCCCCGGTTCAGCACATTTCGCTGCTGGCGAGTTAGCCGGTCGCCACCGGTCTCGGTTCCGTGCCATCGCTTGTTTTTCAAAGTCTCGAACTGAGTTCTGAAATTTGTTGCAGATAAGGTTTTGACGCTTTGGTTGCCGAACGTTCGACGCGATTTTGCCAGAGCCATTCGGCAAGAATCGCGGTTTCAGCGTCCTTATGGTGATCGGCTTCCATTGCCAGCCGAGCCGCGTAAAACAGATAGATCAATTTGTCGGCCAGGTCGCGGAACACGACACCAGCGGAAAATTCATCCAACGCCAACGCCGTTTCAAACTCGGCGAGCAATTCTTCCAATTTCGCCAAGCCGCGCGTTTTCCACTTTGCCTCGTTGAGCGACGCGAACATTTGTTTCAGGTGTTCGCCGCAGGCTGCGTGCAATTGATGCCGCTGGCAATCGCGCACCGATTGCGCGATCAAGGTTCCGTGCGCGCCTTCCCAGGCTTCAAAGACTACGGAATCGCGCAGCAATCGCGGCAGCACCGAAAAGTTTTCCATTGCGCCATTGCCGCCCAACACTTCAATACCTTTGCGAATGACGTCGGTCGCCGAAATCGAACTGCGGTATTTGTTCAAGTTGATGACCAGCCGGAAAAACTTTTTCACGGTGTCGTCGGCGCGTCCGGCTTCGATTTCGTCACGCAAGTGAGCCAGATATAAACTGCCGGAAGTAATCGCCGCCGTTTCGGCTTTCATTTCGGTCAGGACTTGTTGAATCAGCGGAAAGGTTTTGATCGGCGTGCCGAAGGCTCGGCGCTGTTGGGCATAAGTCCAGGCAATGACGTAAGCACGCCGGGCGGCTCCGGCGGAGCCAACGGCGTTGTACAGCCGCGACGTGTTGATGACGAAATTCATGGCATGCAAAAAACCTTCGCCCATTTCACCGATTTGGTAGCCGATGGCGTCTTTGAAATCCGCTTCCGCCGTTGCCATGGATTTGGTGCCGAGCTTGTCTTTCAAACGTCGCAGGTAAATTCCGTTCAAGCTTCCGTCATCCAATCGGCGCGGAACCAGAAACAGTCCCAGGCCTTTGGTCCCTGCCGGAGCGCCAACCGGACGCGCGGTCATCAAAATCAAATCCGCCGAAGCGTTGGAGCAAAACCATTTCTCGCCATTGATCAGCCATTTGTTTGTTTCGGTGTCCAGAGGCGTCGCCTTGCAAACGTTTGCGCCGACATCCGACCCGCCCTGAACTTCGGTCAGAAACTGCGCGCCGTGCATCAATCGGTCGTAATTGGCATCGAGCAAGCCGGGCAGATACTTTGCCTTCAAGTCTTCGCTGCCCGCGTGTTGCAGAGTTTTGATGATTCCGGCGGTGCAGGAAACCGGGCAGTTGTGCCCAGCTTCACCGTTGTATGAAGAGAGGTAAAACAACGCCAACGCCAGCAGGTTGCTTTCGGGCTGGCCGTAAACGGACATCACGCCTGAACCGTAAATGTGCAGGCCAGCAACGTGATGATCCAAGGATCGCTGCAAATTTTCGATTCGTTCTCCTGTCGCTGTGAAACGATCCAGTCGCGGCAGGTTTTCGGCCAGGTTTGCTTGCCTTGCCGCTGGGTCAACAATTGTCGCCGCTTCGTGGCCGAACTTCGCCAATTGCGGGGCGTGTTCTTTCAATCGCGCTTCGCCCCACAGCATCGCCAACAGGTTTTGCAGATGCCTGTCGGTTTCGTAAAAGTTCATCGGTTGGCTGCGTTCCCATTGGTTCAAATCTTCGCGGCCTTGTTCGGCGGTCGGCGAACTGATTTGACGTGCGAATTCTCTTGCTGGTGTGCTCATAACGAATGCTCTTTTGGTGAAGGAACCAGCGTCGCTTGCTCACGCGCGCGGTACCATCCAGGTTTTATTGCTGTGATCTTGCACAGCCAAGATAAAGGCAGTAAAACTCCCGCGCAAGCTTTCACGCCTATCAACTCGAAGGAGAACCCAAAGATGTCCAAACGATTTTTGCTATCTGGCAGCGTTCTGTTGTTAACCGCTGCGATGATTTCCGGTTGGCAATTCAAAACGATTTCCGCACCGCGCGAAGTGAGGTTCAAAAAGACCGTGCTCGACCGCGAGTTTCGATCCGAAGGCGTTGCGGTCGCCGATGTGAATCACGACGGCAAACCCGACGTGCTGGCCGGAAATCTGTGGTACGAAGCCCCGAATTGGACGCTGCATGAAATCCAACCGCCAGGGAAATTCGACGCGGCAAAAGGCTACAGCAACAGCTTCGTTAATTTTGCGATGGACGTAAACCGCGATGGTTGGATGGACCAGATTCGCATTGGCTTGCCGTTCGATCACAAAGTCTTCTGGCTGGAAAACCCAAAAGGAAAAGGCGGCGCCTGGGCTGAACATGTTGTTTTTCGCAACGCCTGCAATGAAAGCCCTGCGCTGGCGCGACTGGCTGGCGCGGGCAAAGACCCGGTCATGATTTTTTCCTTTGATGACGCGCAAATGGCCTGGTATGAACTTGGCAAAGATCCGAACGCCGAATTCATCGCGCACACCATCAGCGACAAATTTCCGAAAGACAAATCCAAAGACGCGGGCGTGTTTCGTTACTCGCATGGACTCGGCGTTGGCGACATCAGCGGCGACGGCCGCCCGGACGTGCTGATTCGCAGCGGATATTGGGAAGCTCCAGCCGATCCGCGCCAGCCCAACTGGAAATTCGTCCCGAAAAATTTCGGCGACGAAGCCGCACAAATGTATGTGTACGACGTGGATGGCGATGGATTGAACGACGTGCTTTCCAGTTCTGCGCACAAAGTGGGCATCTGGTGGCATCAGCAACAGAAAGACGGCAGCTTCAAAACGCAGACGATTGATTCAAGTTTTTCGCAAACCCATTCGCTGGAACTGGTGGACATCAACGGCGATGGCCTGAAAGATTTGGTGACCGGCAAACGATTCTGGGCGCACGGGCCAACCGGCGACATCAACCCTGGCGATCCGGCGGTTGTCGTTTGGTTTGAATTGCAACGAAAGGGGAGAGAAGTCAGTTGGGTGAAACACGAAATTGATAACGACAGCGGCGTCGGCACACAGTTTCAGATTGCAGACCTCAACGGCGACAAACGGCCCGACATCATCACCTCGAACAAAAAAGGCGTTCACGTTTTTGTTCAGCAACGGTAAACCTCCAATGCAAATCCAGAAAAAGAAAATTTATGACGTCTGTGTCATCGGTTCTGGCGCGGCAGGCGGATTTATGGTCAAGGAATTGACTGCCGCCGGAGCCGACACAGTCCTGTTGGAAGCTGGCGGGCGTGGCCGGTTGGAAGACTTGCACATTCACGACTGGGCTTACGATTTGCCAAAGCGTGGTTTTGGGTTTTTCAAACAGGCTTCGCTGTATCCAGACGACATTCGCAACGCCATTGAATTTCGCGGCGACCGGATTGGCGTGGATCGCATTCGCACGCTCGGAGGTCGCACGTTTCACTGGAACGCCGTGACGTTGCGATTTTCCGAAGACGATTTTCGCGAACGTTCGCTGCATGGCATCGAAGACGATTGGCCGATCAGCTACAAAGAAATCGCGCCGTTTTACGATTACGTCGAACGCGAAATGCACGTCTTCGGCACGCGTGAAAACCTGCCGCAATTGCCCGACGGAAACTTTGTGGCCGAATCTCCGCGACTGCGCTGTTCGGAATATCTGGCCCAGAAGAAAATTGCCAAACTCGGCGTCAAGCTGATCCCGGTTCGAAAAGCTGTCTTGCTGAAAAGCCGGCAGGGAAGAGGCGCGTGTCATTTTTGCGGGCATTGCATGGACGTATGCGACGTGCGCGCAGTTTGGTCTTCGGATGTGACGGTCATTCCCGAAGCGATGGCGACGGGCAAATTGACGCTGAAAACCAACGCGCTGGCGCGAGAAATTCTGGTGGACAAAAACGGATTGGCTTCCGGCGTGTCATTCGTCAATCGCGTCACAGGCAAAGAAGAGCAGGTTTTCGCTCGCGTCGTCGTGCTGGGTTGCGGAGCCGCCGAAACGCCGCGCTTGTTGCTGAATTCCAAAAGCGAAAAGTATCCGAACGGATTGGCGAACTCGAACGATCTGGTTGGGCGATACTTCGGCGGGCACATCAACGCCAGCGCGACAGCGTATTTGAAAGATTTGGTTGGCAAAAACACCTGGACAGGCGATGGCATGACCGATCACGCCTACATCCCGCGTTACAATTATCAAGGAAAGAAAGATTACGTTGGTGGCTGGGGGATGCAGATGAATTACGGCACGCAAAGTTCGCCGCTGCACGCCAAATCGGTCGGCGGATTCGGTTCGGAATACAAACGCCGAGTGCGCGATCTGCAACCGGCGTTGTTTCACATCGGAGCCTGGGGCAAAGGCGAACATCGTTTCGAGAATCGCATCACGGTTGATCCGGCCAAAACCGACAAGCACGGCATTCCAATCCCTATCGTGAATTTCAATTGGGGCGAAAACGATCTGAAACTGTTCAAGGAAATGCGCGAAGGGCTGTTTGAAATTTTGGATGCGGCTGGAACCGAGTTGATTCTTCCCAGCGGCGCGGCTCCGGGCGGGTTTGCCAGCCACGAAGTCGGCAGTTGTCGAATGGGCAACGATCCCAAAAAATCCGTGCTGAACGCTTACAACCAGTCGCACGAAGTCAAAAACCTGTTTGTCGTAGACGGCAGCAGCTTCACGACCTTTTCCGAAAAGAACCCGACGCTGACCATCGCGGCGCTCTCGGTTCGCGCGGCGCGCTACATTGCCGAACAGCGCAAACGCGGCGAGTTGTGATGGCGTAGCGCAGGTTTTCCAACCTGCGCCTGTTTTCACAGAAAGCCTTTGTTTCCAATCGAGCGCCGTCTAAAGCAAGTCTGCACAGGTTGGAAAACCTGCGCTACTTTTTGCGGAATGTTCTTCACTGTCGGATAGCTGGAACGAAATCATCCCTGCTATAGTCCCGCTGCAGCACTTACAATTCCACACTCTCAGGAGACTTGAACTTATGAAACTGATGATCGCATTGCTGATTGGTTTGTCGTTTTTCGCCGGGCAGGCACAGGCTCAGGCCAAAACCGACAAGACGGATGAAAAAGGCTTTGTGCAGTTGTTCGACGGCAAGACGCTGAACGGCTGGAAGCTGGTGCGCGGCCACGGGCCGGGCTATGTCATTAAAGACAACACGATTGTTTGTCCGAAAGACGGCGGCGGCAATCTGTACACCGAAAAGGAATACGCCAATTTCGTCTTCCGCTTTGAGTTCAAAACCGAACCGAGCGGAAACAACGGCGTCGGCATTCGCGCTCCGTATGAAGGCGACGCGGCATATCAAGGCATGGAAATCCAAATCCTGGATGACGGCCACGAAATGTACAAAGGCAAGATCAAATCCGAACAGCATCACGGTTCGGTGTACGACGTGATTCCGGCTCGGACGGGATATTTGAAACCGGCGGGCGAGTGGAACTCCGAAGAGATCATGGCCAACGGTAGCCGCATCCGTGTGACGCTGAACGGCGTGATCATCCTCGACGCGGATTTGAACATGGTCAAAGAAGAATCTGTTCTGAAAAAACATCCGGGGCTGAAAAACAAAACCGGTCACATCGGATTTTTAGGCCACGGTTCGCTGGTGGAATTCCGCAACATCCGCATCAAGGCGTTGCCGTAATCAGTGGTACGGAACGAGAAGCGGTAGCGACTTGGTTCTCGCTGCCGAGTGCGGCTTACAAGCCAACCGGGTCGCTACTGCTCTCCGTTCCGTACCTGAACAAACCACGCGCTGATGCCCAGGGCGGCGACGACCAGCGACAGAGCGTAAAACATCACCGCGTATGATCCGGTTCGTTCGACGCATTCAGCCAGCAGCAACGGTCCCACGGCAGACGCGACAACCGTCAGCGATTGCGCTGCGCCTTGAATCTTTCCCAGATGGGCGCGGCCAAAGGCGCGGCTCCAGAACGAAAAGAACAAGACAATAACGAAGCCACCGGCCAAACCCATCACCACTGCCCACGCGACGACGTGCGATTCGCTGCGGACGTAAGGCAGCGCCAGCAACGCTCCGGCCAGCAATGTCATGGCCAATACCATCAACCGATTCATTCGCCATTTTTCGGCCAGCCATCCGCCCAAAAAGTTTCCGGCCAACGCCGTCAGCGCAGTGATAACCAGTGTGCGGTGATACACGCTGGCATCGAACCCACGTTCGGCCAAAATGGATTCGTTGAACAGCGCAATGCCCGAAGCGATTAATCCGTACACCGAACTCGACAGCGCAAAGATCCAAAAAGCAGGCGTCAGCAAAGCTTGCCGCAACGTGAACCCGGTCAGCGCTTCCGCCGGTTTGTCGTCGACCTTTTCGCCGTCCAACGCCAGACCGGAACTTTCCGGCGTATGGCGAACCAGCAACCAGCCCAGCGGAGCCAGAATCAGCAAACCGAATCCCACACCGCTCCACGCTGAACGCCACCCACTGGCAAGAACTACCGAACCGACCACAGGAAAGGCGATCATAAATCCGATGCTCATCAGAACGGTGTAAATGCCCATCGCCATATTCAGGCGTTTGACGAACCATTGGCCAACCATCGTCAAACTGACGACCGACAGTGCGCTTTGGCCCAGCCCGCGCGTCAACGTAATCAGAATCGCTAACCAGAAAACTCCGCGAACGCCGCTCATTGCCAACACGACTGCGGCCAGAGCAAAGACAACTGAAGTCAGCACGGCTCGGCTGCCAACGCGATCAATCAACCGGCCTACGCCAAAACAAAACAGTGCGCCAATCAGCGTCGCCCACAGATTGATTTGCGCGAACAAGACTCGGTCAATCTGCAAATCTTTCAGCAATGATTCGGTAATCAGCCCCAATCCTTGCGTGCGACCGGGCAGCGTGCCGACCATCGCCAGCGCGGCAACGGTCAAATTCACCCATCCGTAATAAATCGGCAATCGAGCCAGCAACACAGGCGGACGCGTGAGTTCAGCTTTTGCAACGTTCATGGACTTCCTTGAGTCAGTACCGCGACCGGTAAGAAGCGGGTTGAGACTGAATTGTTTGTTACCGTGCTCGGGATTGGTTCATCCACACTGCCAACAATGTCAGGCAAATTCCAATTCCTGCCCAACGCACGACGCCGGTTTTGAACACCACCGTTGCGTTGAACACCATAAAGATCAGCACGAATTGCCAAACGGCAGTGATCAGCCAGTGGCGTTGTCGGTATTGTTCCAACCCGCGCCACCACCACGCGACATCCGCAATCCACGCCGCCAGAAACGCGTAGTTGATGTACAACCCGCCTCCCCATGTGTTGCCTGTGACGGCGGCGGTTTGCCGTTCGACTTCGCGCAGCGCGGAGGCCTGGCTCCAGTGGTGGTAAAACTGAAAGGCGCATATCAGATGCGCGATCAATCCTACACACCCCAGCGTCCAAACCAGTCGCGCCCGTTTTTGCCACGTCTGGCTTTCTCGAAAAAGCAGCATCAGGCAAACGCCCACGGCGTAACCGCCAATGGCGATCCAGATGGTGATTCGCGTGAGCAGTTCGCCTGTTTCCACGGCTAAGCCAAAATCGGAATGACTGCGGTTTGAATCGGTTGGCCGGCAATCAGCACTTCGCCATCGCCGACGTACACGTCAATTTCCGACCGCAACCCGAAATCGCCTGGCAGGTAAATTCCCGGCTCAATCGAAAAACAGGTGCGCGGCATGACGGTGCGCGTGTCGGGAGTTTCCAGATTGTCTATGTTCGCGCCATTGCCGTGGACTTCCTCGCCGATGGAATGGCCCGTGCGGTTCAGGAATTTGTCGCCGTAGCCGGCATTGACGATCACGGCGCGCGACACGTCGTCCACTTCTGCGCCTTTGAACGAAACGCCTGCGGCGACTTTTTCGCGAATGAAGCTGACAGCGGCGTCACGCGCTCCGGCGACGATGTCAAAAATGCGCGTGTACTTTTCCGGAACCGTAGCGCCGACAAAACCAGTCCAGCTCAGATCGGCGTAAATCGACCCCGGCGTTTTCAGCTTCGCCCAAACGTCCAGCAGCACGAAATCGCCGACGTTGATGGGCGAATGAACTTCCGCCGAAGGCGCGTAATGCGGGCGCGCACTGTTGGCGTTGACCGAAACGATGGGCGCGTAATCGGCGTGCATGCCTTCTTCGTCAAAGCGGCGCCACATGAATTGTTGAATCGTGTATTCGGTCGTGGCTTCGCCAGCGCGGGCGCAGCGACCAATTTCGGCGTACGCTTCGTGGATGATTTTGTAGACCTTCTCGGCAGCTTCAACGTGTGTGGCCAATTGCGCTGGCGACAAGACGGCCTCAAAGACTTGCACCAGATCGGCGCTGGTGACGACTTCCGGTCCGAAGCTGCGAACCAGTTCGACGGTTCCGGCGTCCACGCGAGCCATGTACGGAATCGCGTTGCCGGGAGAATACTGCATGGCGATGCGTTTATGGCCGCTGACGGCTTTTTGCACGGCGGCATGCAGTTCCTGCCAGCGCAAATAAATCGTTTTGCCGCCGGGCAGCGCATCCAGCTTGTCGGTTTCGATGGCATGGACGATCTTCGATGGCTCGCCGGTTGCGGGTACGAAGTAAAACCAGCGGCGCGAAGCGTGGACGCTTGCATCAAGTTTCAGGATGCGCCAGGCCAGCAAGTCGCTGTGGCGAAAATCACAAAACAACCAGCCGTCCAGTCCGGCTTGTTGCAACGCAGTTTGTATTTCTGCAACGCGAGTGGTGTGAAGTGTTGAGTTGGTTTCCATGTTTTTTGGTGTTCAATCAGTTCATCGAATGGTCTCAGTCGTTGTTGATTGAGATAACGGAACAAACGGAAACAACGGAATAAACGGAAAGAGTTGGTTGGGCTTCCGT
>DAOMFR010000072.1:0-1218 GCA_035429885.1 Blastocatellia bacterium | reverse complement strand
TTTCTCCGCTTAAAGCGTTGCCTTCTATCAAGAAAAGGCAGGAATGAATTTCAAACAGACCGGCGCGGGGATTTCCAGCAGATCGCCTTGTTGAGTCAACTGGCCAGTTTGTTCGTCAATTTTGAACGTAGCGATTGAGTTACTGTTCTGATTGCCGACCAGCAGAAATTGTCCGGTTGGATCAACGCCAAAGTTTCGCGGCCAGTTGCCGCGTGTGGATTCATGGCCAATCAGCGTCAGCTTGCCGGTGCTTTCGTCAATCGAGAAGATGACGATGCTGTTGTGGCCTCTGTTTGATCCATACAGAAATTTGCCCGACGGATGCACGTGAACATCTGCGCAGTAACTGGTTCCTTGGAAATTGGCGGGCAAGGTCGAAAGCGTTTGCAGTTCGGTCAGCTTGCCTTTGTCGTCATCGTAACTGAACACGGTCATCGTCGAACTGAGTTCGCTGATGACGTACGCGTAATTGTACGTCGGATGAAAATCGAAATGGCGCGGGCCGGAGCCGGGTTTCAGTGCGGCAAATCCATGGGATTTCAATTTGGCTTTGTCGGCGTCGACTTTGTAAATCATTACTTTGTCTATGCCGAGGTCCGGCGCGAACGCGTATTTTCCCGACGCGTCCAACATGATCGAGTGTGCGTGCGGACTTTCCTGGCGTTTCGGGTCAGCGCCTTTGCCTGTGTGCTGATGCACGTCATAACTGGCGCTCAGCCTGCCGTCTTTTTTCACGTGGTAAATCACGACATTGCCTCCGCCGTAATTGGCAGCCAGCACGGCTTTGCCCGACGGATGCACGGAAAGATGAGCCGGCACTCCGGGCGACATCACTTCGTTCAGTTTGGTCAGCGCGCCGGTTTTCTGGTCAATGGCGAACGACGTCAGTCCGCCGCCTTTTTTGCCCAGGAATTCGCCGCTTTCGTTGACGGCGTACAAGAACCGTTTCGTCGGATCAATTGCCAGAAACGCCGGATTGGAAATGCCCGGCGTAGAGCTTTGACGTTCCAGCTTTCCCGTCGCCAGATTCATCCGGTACAGGTAAATGCCTTCGCTGCCGTTATTGTTGGTGTACGTGCCGACATACAGCAGCAGGTCTTTGACCAACGATTTGATCGCGTTGGGACGCGCGCGTTTCTGCCAGTCCAGCAAGGTGCTGCCGACGGCGAATGAGCTTGCGGATTGAACGAATTCTCTGCGGGTAAAGTTAGTCATTTG
>DAOMFR010000071.1:28096-34661 GCA_035429885.1 Blastocatellia bacterium | reverse complement strand
CCATGAACATCTGGCCAATCTTTTCATCCAGCGTCATGGATTTGAGCGTTTTGCGGACCCAGGCTTCGTCTTTTTTGCTCAGCTTGCGGTCAAAAGGTTGGTATTTGCCGGATTGAGCCGACACCATCGCTGACGAAAACAGCGTGAAAACAATTAGCAGTGTCGCCAAAAACTTCAACTTCTTCATTATGCGTTGACCTCCGCTGCCGCTTTTGCCGGAGCGATCAAACTGGCCAACAAGCCAACCACAAACGTCGTCACCGATCCGATCAGCACGTACCATTGCCAGCTTACGCCTGTTTCCAGCTTGACCCACAGCATCAACGTGGCTCCAGCGATAATGCCAGCAAAGGCGGCTGTCTGGCCGACTCGTTTGGTGAAAGTTCCCAGGAAAAACACGCCCAGAATGACTCCGTTGGTGAATGAAGCGATGCCCAGCACTTCATCCACCACGCGGCTGGAAAGTTTGATCGCGGCGATGGCGACAGTGATTTGCACCACTCCCCAAACGGCAGTTAGCAGCTTTGAAACGGTCAGGTAATGTTGATCGGATTTTCGTCCGCCGGTCATCGGCATATAAAAATCGCCAATGGCTGTGGCTGCCGATGAATTCAGCGAGGACGACAGCGTAGACATTGCCGCTGCAAAAATCGCCGCGATGACCAAACCGACTACGCCAGCGGGCAAGTGAGTGACGATGAAATGCGGGAAGATGCGGTCAGTTTGCAGCTTGCCATTGAGCGTGAAGCTGGCGATTTCCGCCGGAGAATGACCGGTGTAATACACATACAGCATTGCTCCGATCAGCAAAAACAAAATGAACTGAAAGAAGATGACTGCGCCGCTGGTCAGCAAGGCTACGCGAGCCTGTTTGGCTGAACTGCTGCACAAGTATCGCTGCACCATCAACTGATCGGTTCCGTGCGTCGCCGTTGTCAGAAAGGCTCCGCCGATGACGCCCGACCAGAACGTATAACTTTTCGTCAACGTCCAACTGAAATCGAACCAGGTGAATTTGCCTGCTGCGCCACCGACTTGGACGACTTCGTCCCAACCGCCCGGGATTTTGCCCAGCAAAATCCACGCGGCAATGACGGCGCCGACCAGATAAATCACCAACTGAATTACGTCCGTCCAAATTACGGCAGCCATTCCGCCCAGGTAAGTGTAGAGGATTGTGGCGGCTCCCATCACCAGCACGGAAACGATCAAGATGGCGAATTTCGGTTCTATTGAGGGAAACCAGTTGTGCGCCATCGCCTCTGTTCCCGGCATTGCCAACAACAGCGCGGCCAATACCAAACCGGTGGCAAAGAGCCTGAATCCATCAGCCAGACTTCGGGTGGTTAGAAATAGTAGCGATGCCAGCCGGCGAACTCCGCTGCCGAATCGTTGACCCAGCAGTTGATAAACTGTCAGCAATTGCCCTTTGAAATACATCGGCACGAACAGCGCAGTTACTACGATGCGGCCAATCATGTAGCCGATGACCAATTGCATAAACGTGAAGTTCGCGTTGTAAGCGAATCCAGGCACGCTGATAAACGTCACGGTGCTGGTTTCCGTCGCGACGATGGAACCCATAATCGCCCACCACGGAACGTTTTCGCCCGCGACGAAATAATCCTTCACGTCTTTTTGTGAACGTGAAAACCAGGCACCGAATAAAACCGTGCCAACCAGATAAGCAACGAGAATGGTGATGTCGAGTGTGCGCATGACGCCTTTTTACAGGCACGGCGCAAAAAGTGGAAGAGTCCGGCTGAGAAAACTACTGAGCCTGCCGAACATATTGCGAATGTCCGGCAGGCTCTTCTTTATGCATCTGCGTCAGGAGACGCAGTCACGACGTTTTTCAACGTCCAAAATTGGAATTAAGTTGTAAGCTAAGTTCGATGCAGCACCTCCTATGTAGGGGGCTGGTCATAATCCCAGCAGATTAATGAAAGGTCACAGCGTTTTTCGGTGGCCGCTCACCGCCAGTTGGATACTGGAATGTTACGTAACGAGCGCACCATACTCTCGCTTGTGCAAGCGGTCAAGACATCCTTCAAGAATTTTTTACGACATTTTGCCCGTCTTGCTCGTCGAGCTCTACGCCAGTGTTTTTAGTTCCGCGTCTAAGATCAAATTACGATTTAACCAATAACTGCCAGTCTCATGTTTGTCATCTGGTGACGACTTGGTTGATTGTTGCGCACGATTTAATTCGTCAGTGAAAGACTTGCGTCGGTCTTCCCGGTACTGGTGATGGTCAGCTTTTGTTTCGCGTGAAATGGACCGGGCATTGAGTCTCGGCACATGATGAGCACTTTGGTGTTTGCCCAATGGCCACGATCACCAGGGACTCCCTGAGATGTTAGTGATAGTCGAAGCATCCGTGGGTCGCGGCCTCAGGTGCATCAGATGTTAGAACGCGTGGATGGCCCTGATACAGAAAATCGAACTATTTCATTCTTGCGCCTCGCGCAATCGTGCATCGTCGAGCCGCAAACGGTACATCGCTTGGTTGTAGTTGTAGCGGGGTGTCTTCTCCCGTGCGGCGCTAAAGGAGTCTGTGTAGGTGCCCTCTAGGTAGATCGTGCGGCCGCCCTCCTGGTTGAAGAACGTATGTGTTGCCACGTTGTAGAAATTGTACTGGTCATGGTGGATGATCTTCACGGCCTTGTTGTATGGGCCTTCTGGCTGTTTTGCTTCGGCGTAATAAACATCGCCGATATCTTCTAGCAGAAGAATCCAGCGTTGGCGGTATTTGTTCCACACCACACACGACGGCCGCTTGGCGTTCGGAGGCAACAGGACGTTGCGCTTCTCCCATTGCTTTGGGTCCTGAATCGCTTTCCAGTCGTTAAGCACTCGCAACGAGGGATAGAAATACCAGTAGCCATCATGCAGGAAGGGATGCGCGGAAACGTGCTCCTTTGTGCAGGGCATCTGCACCCAAGGTTTGAATACTTGCAAGGCGTCATCGAACAGGGCCAGGCCGCACTCATCCGGGAATTTTAGGCCGTCCTGCCGCGTGTAGGTGGCAATGAGACGGTCTTCGCCGTGCGGGTCTTTCATCGGGATGAGGCCTTCGATCCACACCAAGCCCTTGCGCGGCAGAGGGAGCATCTGCTTGGCGCGAGCCTGCTTGTCAGTGAAGTAGTGGTAGTTCACTGCAACTGCTGGATCGTCGCGCAAATCGCTGGTGGCTGCCGAAACACTGAAGTTCCAGTATGCTGGGCCGATAGTGTCGCCCCAGATCCAGAATATCCTGCCGCGGTAAATGGCCGCGGAAACCGTGTCCTGTCCGAGCACTTGTGCGTTCAGGAGGGGATCCTTCACTGGCACCGGTAAGCCGGCCATCACGCTGTCGCGATAGATGCCCTCGCCCGTGAGACGATAGAGCCGCTCGGCGATCATCGTGCGGCGGATGCGAACCTCGCGCATCTTTCCGGACTCGAGCTTCACATTTACACCGCGTCCGAAGAGGGTTTCCTCTGGATATTCATAGCCATGGCTGTGAATGCCGAGGAAGACTTCCCGCCCTTGCAGCGACGGCTCATCCAGTGCGGCTATGCCGGCGCTGTCGGTCCAGTAAGTTACCTCGTTGGGGAGTTTCAGTCTGACCAGGGGCACACCGCGACCGGTTTGTTCATCGACCACGCGTACCACAAAATACCGAGATGTCTGGTCACTGGTGCTCGACAAGAGCAAAGCCGCAGCTATAAGCACGACTACGAACAGCAGTTCGAGTCTCACGACGTACACTCCCTCCTCCAGCCGCATACTTGGTTCAGGCTGATGTTGATTCAGCGGTCGAACGGACATTTAGGTGCCGATCAGCCGATTATTTCAACCTGTCAGGGACCAATAGAATCAGGGCTGAAATCATACCTGCCGCAGCGGAGGAAATCGCTATCATCGGCAAGTGCACTCCTTGAGTAAACACTGATAATAGACCTAAGACAAATACAGAAATTACCCCTGCAATAACTCCGCGCATTTGTGCAGAACTCCGCAATCGCGAACTGAAGGCCAGCACCATGATCGTATATCCAAGAGCAAGACAAGTAAGCTCAAGAAATAATACTCGCCAGCTTAGGGCTCGAAGATGCTCGGCTACACTTTGCGAGCTAAAGATAGAAATGCCCATAATTGATAAAAGCATGACGCACAATGCCCCTGGCACAAAACCAGTAATAGAATTTTGAGCCGGCAAGTTGAATTTATATTTTTCCATTTCGAATTCTCCTTTTCAGGTTTAGAAGGACTTTGTAAACCTAACGTTCGCGTTCACTGGGCTGCCGTCCTTCCAATTAAGTGAACAATAAATACCGGGTGGCAGCTCCAGTGCAACGCGGTGTTCCTGCTGGACCATTACACAACGGATTTCTACTAAACTTCTGCCTTCGCTGGGCTGACTGCCCGCACTTTCCTGTAGGCAAGATATATAACAAACCCAATTAACAAAAATATTGATGTTTTAATCGCTTCTTGACTCGTGATGGTTGATAGCATCCATATGCATAACGCCACTGATACGACAGCGATTACTAATCCACCAGGTAGCCTGAAAGCAGCTGGCGATACGTCCCCTCTGCGCCGGAGAATTGGCAGGGCCGCACATGTAGAGGCATACATTGCTATCCTTGCAATCACACTTATCGCTGCCAGCTGAATGAACGTACCAGAGAGTGCCAATCCAAGTATTATGCAGGCTGAGAGCAAGATTGAAATATAAGGCGTGCGGAATTTATCGTGTATTGAAGCTATGCTTTGCGGGAGTTGTCCTTGCTCCGCCATCGCAAAGAGTATTCGGGGTGTAGAAACTATCTGCCCGATCAAGTTTCCGGCTATGGAAACCACGATGGCGGCTGTGATGATATAGCCACCATATGTGCCTAGAAAACGGGTGCTCGCGTCGGTAAGAGGCCTCGCAGATTCAGCCAGTCCTGGCAATGTTCCTATACAGACCAACTGAATCGATACATACAGCAACATCACAATGCTTATTGTAACTAACAGCGCAAACGGAAGAGTGCGCTGCGGGTCGCGCACCTCCGCCGCAGGGATTGTCATGGATTCGAAGCCGGCGAAGGCATAAACCAGAATCAATATTGATCTTGAAAAGTCGTTGTAACTCTCCGGAGAATGGAATGAGATGTTTTGCGGGGTAATAAAGAACATGCCGATTGCCACGAATGACAGAAGAGGAATCAACTTACCCGCCGCAAAGATGTTGCTTATAGCCGCTGTGTCTTTCACTCCAACGACATTTACAGCAGTGATTGAAAGAATGACCGCTGTAATCAAAAAGTAACGCAAATAGCCAGTGTTCGCCGCAGGCCAAATGTAGCTAAGGTAATCAACCATTTTATGGGAATTGGCGGCAAAAGAAGCGACGCCGGACAGGAACCTCAACCAGCCCACCCCAAATCCTGCAAATGGACCGAAGGCTTCTCGGGCGTATATGTACGGGCCTCCGGTCTGTATGAATCGGCTACCAACCTCTGCATAGCAAAGCACAATAGAAATGATGACGACTGCGCAAACAGCATAAGCAATGAGACTGGAAGGCCCAGAGAGGCGATAAACCTCTGAGGGCAACCCAACTATGCCTGCACCCACCACAAAGTTAATGCCCAGAGCGACCAAATCCCATCTGCGAATTCCCCTTAATAGCTGCCTATGTGCCATCAGAGTCATTTTCCTTTTGAAAAAGCTGGCGACTAACGACCCAAGTTCAGCGGCCCGGCTCGCAGGAGGCGTGGATGGTAACCGGAGTGCGAGGGCTGGGTTCGCTGCAGCGCATGGTTAGGCGTTGCAGCTCCGTTCATTTGGCAGCGGTGCCTTTGGGCCGGAACTGATCGAGAATGCGCGCGTCCACCCAATAGACTTCGCCGTCGGTGGCCGTGGCCCAGGTGTCGCCAAACCACCGGGAGAAGAATAGGTATTTGCCATCCGGAGTGACCATGGGGCACCACTCGTGATGCTTCGTGTTGAACTTGTCACCGAGGCTGACAAGTTCCCCCCAACTGCCGTCCGCCTGGCGGAACGAGACATGCAAATCGCCCCACTCGCGACTGCCCAGTCGGCGGGCGGACATGACCAGGTAGCTTTCGTCCGGCGCAAGGCACATATCACCAGTATCAACACTGTTGATGGTGGGGCCGAGCTTCACCGGGGCATCGAAGCCACCGCCCGGCCGCCGCTGGGCCCGATAGACGGCGTCTTTTCCGCTGCGATCTGAGTTGAAATAGAGACTGCCGTCGCTTCCAAGGACAGGATAAAGTTCGTTGGCCGCGGTGCTGATCGGAGGCCCAACCAGCTCAGCCTTGGCCCATTCGCCATTCACCCGTCGGCTGAGCCAGATGTCGTAGTTCGGTTTCTTGCCTGTGCCGGCGAGAGCATACCTTGCCAGGAAGTAAAGCTCCTGACCGTCGGCCGAAAGCACCATATCCGCTGCCTCGACGCGGGCCTTGTTCGGAAACAGCAACAGCTCCCGCGCCTGGCTCCATTTTCCGTCGGCGAACACGATCTGATGCATCGTATCGGTATCCACACCGCCGAGCAGTCGGGT